>JBCCZA010000081.1:0-13947 GCA_039188455.1 Planctomycetota bacterium | reverse complement strand
TGCTCGGCGATGTTGTCGTAGAAGAGCTGTCCCCTGTCCTTGGGGTGCTTGCCGGATTTCTCGGTCAGCTCGCCCTTGGCGTTGGCCTTGCGGACCGTCCAGCCCTTCTCGCCCGCCCTCCAGAAAGCGTTAATCGTGTACGAGCCCTTCGTGCCGATCACGGTCATCGGCGGCCTATCGACGGATCGCAGGTGCGAGATGTTCAGCGTGATCATTGCGCCGTTGGCGAATCGCGCAACGGCCACCGCGTCGTCCTCGTTCATGTCGCCGATCCACCGGAACCCCTTGGGTGCCTTGGACTCCCAGTAGCCGTTGGTCGCGAAGCCCGATACCTCGACCAGGTCGCTGTCTACA
The DNA here is from genome assembly GCA_039188455.1 of Planctomycetota bacterium. Taxonomy (GTDB): domain Bacteria; phylum Planctomycetota; class Phycisphaerae; order Phycisphaerales; family Phycisphaeraceae; genus JBCBUE01. The sequence continues at coordinate 13,593 of JBCCZA010000081.1, read as the reverse complement.
AGCTGCAGGGCGTACTCCAGCAGGTGGACGCCCCAGTCGTAGAGCACGCCGCCTGAGATCGACCGGCTCGTCCGCCACCAGTCGTTGGGCATGCCGTAGTTGCCGAAGCTCAGCTCGATCCGCCGCACGTCGCCGATCACACCCTTCTCGGCGATCTCCTTGGACGCCCGCAGGATCCAGCCATCCCAGTGGCGGTTGTGGTAGGTCGAGACCATCACGTTCTGCTTCTCAGCCAGCGCGATGAGCTTGTCGGCCTCGGCCGTGGTAACGACGAAGGGCTTTTCGGTCACGACGTGCTTGCCGGCCTTGACGCACTGCGCGGCGAGCTTGTAGTGCAGGTTGTGCGGGGTGATGTGGACGATCAGGTTGACGTCCGAGTGCTTGAGCATCTTGCTAAGCGTGTCGTAGGTCTCGATGCCGGGGAAGTCGGCGGTGGCCACATCGAGTCGCGCAGGGTCGATCTCGCAGACGGCGTAAGGCGTCATGCCTGCCTTCTTCATCTGGTCGAGGTGAGCCTTGCCCATGTTGAAGGCTCCGCCGTAGCCGATGACGCCGACCTTGATGTCTGAGGGCTTCTTGAACGTCGCGTATTTGGGCTTGGCGGGTTTGCGGGCCATGGGCTTGCTCGGGATCGGGGCTGACGGAGCGTCGGCCCACGCGAGCCAACCAAGGGTCGCGGAGTGTAGTGCAGCCGGCGTGGCCGATGGGTGCGATATCATCGCGACGTGGCAAACGACGCAGATCCGCCCACCCCGCTCCTATCGGTCGACGGCCTGAAGACCTACTTCCCCGTCCACCGCGGGCTGCTCCGCCGCCACGTCGGCGACGTCCGGGCCGTCGACGGCGTCTCCTTCCACGTCGCCAAGGGCGAAACGCTCGGCCTCGTCGGCGAGTCCGGCTGCGGCAAGTCCACTGTCGGCCGCACCCTGCTCCGCCTCATCCCCGCCACCGCCGGCCGCGTCGCGTTCGACGGTCAGGACGTCCTGGGCGCCTCCGCCGCCGAGCTCCGCGCCCTCCGCCGACGCATGCAGATGGTCTTCCAGGACCCCGCCGGCTCGCTCAACCCCCGCATGCAGGTCGGCAAGATCGTCGGCGAGCCCATCGAGGTCCACAAGCTCGCCAAGGGCGCCGAGGTCGAGGACCGCGTCGCCGAGCTCATGAACAAGGTCGGCCTCGAGCCGGAGATGATGTCCCGCTACCCCCACGAGTTCTCCGGCGGGCAGCGCCAGCGCATCGGCATCGCCCGAGCGCTCTCCGTGGAGCCCGAGTTCATCGTCTGCGACGAGCCGGTCTCGGCTCTGGACGTCTCGGTCCAGTCCCAGATCCTCAACCTCCTGGCCGACCTCCGCGACGAGCTGGGCCTGAGCCTGCTGTTCATCGCGCACAACCTCGCCGTCGTCGAGCACTTCTGCGACCGCGTCGCCGTCATGTACCTCGGCCGGATCGTCGAGCTCGCCGACCGCGACACGCTGTATCGCAACCCCCAGCACCCCTACACCAAGGCCCTGCTCTCCGCCGCCCCCACGCCCGACCCGACCGGCGACCGCCGACGCATCGTCCTGCTCGGCGACGTCCCCTCCCCGATCCACTACTTCAAGGACGGCGACGCGCCCGCCTCACCCAACGGCATGACCGCCGAAGAGCAGGCCGAGATCGCCGCCGAGGGCATCGACGACACCGTCGCCGACGGCCGCGAAGCCATCCCTCGCAGCCAGCTGCTCGACCGGCCGGACCTCGTGCCGGTGCCCGGCGACGAGGGGCACTTCGTGAGCCCGGGGCCGGGGGTAGAGCTCGCTGAGTCGGTTGCGTAACCGCGACTGTTGCGGGTTCGCAACTATCGCTACACTGCTCGGCTCGCCCTGGCGGGTCGTCCGCCTCGGCAACATCGTCACGGTCACTGCCGGACTCCCCCGCGACGCCTGACACCGTCGCCGGCCCGGCCCCCCGGAGACCCAGCATGGTTCGTCTACGACTCAAGCGGTACGGCCGCACCCACTACCCCGTCTATCGCCTCGGCGCCTTCGACCAGCGATCCCCCCGCAACGGCCGGGCGATCGAGGAGTTCGGGCACTTCAACCCCCACCTCAAGGACGAGGACGCCCAGTTCACCTGCGACGCCGACCGCGCCAAGCACTGGCTAAGCGTCGGCGCCCAGCCCAGCGAGACGGTGCACGCGCTGCTCGTGAAGGCCGGGGTGATCGAGCTGACCGCCGAGCAGGTCGCCGAGCGCGAGCAGTGGGCCAAGGACGCCGAGGCCAAGAAGCAGGCCGAGGCCAAGGCGGAAGCCGAAGCCAAGGCAGCCGCCGAGGCGGAAGCGAAGGCCAAGGCCGAGGAAGAAGCCGCCGCCAAGGCCGCCGCGGAAGCGGAAGCCGCCGAGGGCGAGTCGGGCGAGGACGCCCCCGCGGAAGAGGAAAAGGCCGAGGCCTGATCCGCCGCGCGGTTTAGCCGGCGACGCGCAGCGTCCCGGGCCACAATCAGCATGCGTATCACCCACCCCGGCAGGCGTCGCCTGCCGGCTACTTTCCCTGCGCGATCGTCGCTCGCTATCGTTTTGTCGTGATCCTGCTGATCGATAACTACGACTCGTTCACCTACAACCTGGTGCAACGCATCGGCGAGCTGCTCGTCGCGTCCGGCCAGGACCCGTCGGCGTTGCCCATGCGGGTCGTGCGCAACGACAAGATCACCGTCGACGAGGCGGTCGATCTCGATCCCAGCCACGTCATCGTCTCGCCCGGCCCGTGCACGCCCACCGAGGCCGGCGTGTCGTGCGCGATCATCGAGGCCTTCGCCGGTAAGGTCCCGCTGATGGGCGTCTGCCTCGGGCACCAGTCGATCGGCCAGCAGTTCGGCATGACCGTCGCCCGGCACCGCCGGATCATGCACGGCAAGACCAGCGACATCGCCCACGACGGCCAGACCATCTTCGCCGGCCTGCCCAGCCCGATGACTGTCGCCCGCTACCACTCACTGGTCGTCACCGATGACTCCTTCGACCACGACCGGTTCGAGGTCTCCGCCTGGCTGGACGGCGAGCCCGACAACGCCGGCCGCGCCGACCCCGCACGAGTCGTGATGGCCATGCGGGCCAAGCCCGGCGTCTTCGGCGACGCCCCGCTCGAGGGCGTTCAGTTCCACCCCGAGTCCTTTATGACGCCGGAGGGCCCCGCGATGCTCGCCAACTTCCTCGGCCTGCCCCGGCCCGCCGCCGCCGCCGCGGTCGCCTAGCCGCCGGCCCAAAGGGCCACGGCTTATCGCGCCCCTCCTTCTCGCTCACGGGGTCTCGCGGGTCTCGGTCGCTCGCCGCCGTCGCTCGGCCTGATCGTCGACGAACTCCACCAGATCTGTTTTCTCCCTCGCCGAAGGCGCCTCGCCGCGGGCTTGTTCGTGAGGCCAACGATGCGGTGATGGATCGTCTGCCTGTCAAGAGGGGCAGGCTGTACCGCCTGAGTGGGCGGAGCGTGCTGCATCGCTACGGCTTGCCGCAAGATCGCTTCCCTCCGCCGAGGCTCGGTGCAGACTCCAATCATCACCGCGGGTCGTCTGCCGTGACCGCCGAACGATCGGCCACCCATCGAGAAGGGAAGAAGAGTGAAGATCATCGCGAGTTGTATTGTCGCCGCAGCGCTCACCGCAGGCTCCGCCGTCGCGGGCAGCCGTCACCACTACGATCCGCCGAAGGACGATGACAACTGCGTCAAGTTCGACCTCCGCGGCTACGGCGGCAAGGCGGCCGAGTACACGTTCCAGAAGGACGGCTACGAGGTCGATGTCTACGCCAAGTCCCTGACCTACAGCGGCCAGCTGATCGACGCCAAGGTCGGCCAATACAGCAGCGGCCTGGGCGTGACGCACCCGCACTACGACGGCGACCACGAGGTCGACGGCACGGGGTACAAGGACATCCTCTTCTTCGACTTTGGCCAGAAGGTCAAGATTGAGAAGATCTGGTTTTCCTACGTCGACAAGCACGACCAGGCGTCGTTCGTCGATCTGGACCTCGACATCCTGTGGTCCGGCGGCTATTACCTCGGCGACATCTACATCGGCGGCGACCACTCGATCACGCTCGGCGTCACCGGGCTCGAGACGCAGGTGCTGGGCGTGATGGCGCCGAACAAGTACGACGATTTCAAGGTCAAGAAGATCGAGGTCTGCTACCACGATCCCGTGGCCGTGCCGACGCCGACCGCCGCGGGCCTGGGCCTGCTGGGCATCGCGGGCCTCGTGGTACGTCGACGCCGAGCGGCCTGAACCGCAGACGACACGCTCACGCTTACTTCCCCGGAGCCCGCGGCATCCCGCCGTGGGCTCTTATTTGTTGAACGCCACTCTGAGCCGCGGTTGGCGCGGCGGCGATCGACACCGATGGATAAGGGTCTATCTCGACCCTCATCGCTTGTGCGCAAGGCGTGCCGGGCGAGCCGTGTTCGTGACAAGGCATGATCTGTCACTATTGCCAAACAAATAGGCAGGCGGTTTTTTTGATTCTTCTGTCAATGAGTGTCCGATAACTGTATGTCGCGAGCAGTGCGTGTCACCGCGTCGCGTTTGTTGCGTAGGCCGTGCGAATTTGGTTGCGATGCGTGCAGAATCGGAAAAGACAAGCGATCCGACGTAAACTAAGGCGTCTCTTGTCCCGATTCTAAATAGCGCTTCTGCTGCCAGTTCTTTGCCTGGAGTCTGCCGATGTTTGCTTCTCGTTCTCTGCCCTGCGTGGCCGCGGCCGGGTTGTTATTGCCGATGGCCCCGACCGAAACGCCCAGGGCCGTTGAGCTTTCCGGTTCGCACACGAAAGTCGAGCTGCCGCTCGATGAGGGATTCGATGGCGTCGAGATCGCGGGGTTCGGCACGCTGCGCGTGACGATCGCCGAGGTGCCGTCGCTGACGGTGACGACGGACCGGTCGTATCTCGATCGCGTGCTGCACGCGGTCGAGGAGGACGCGGAGGCGGGCTGCTCTGTGCTTCGGTTGGGCAACGTCGAGGCGCGGGACGGGGTTCGGCCGCTGCTGGTGTTCGATCTTGAGGTGCCGTCGTTGAGCTACCTGCACGCGATGGGTGCGTCGGTGGCCAACGCGAGCAGTGTCGACCTGTCGGGCGAGTCGATCACGGTGCTCGCGTCTGGCAAGGCGCGGGTGATGACGGGCGTGCTCGCCACGGAACAGCTCAACATCCAGGCGTCGGGGGGCTCGTGGATCCGGATCGACGGCATCGACGCGGACGACCTGGCGGTCGACGCGCACGACGGGTCGCTGGTGATGGTCGAGGAGGGCTACGACGTCGCCGGCGAGGTGGTGATGCTGACGGGCGTGGCGCGGTTCGAGAACCCGCGGACGCGGGCCGTGGCGGCGGCCAACCCGCGGTAAGCTGACGGGGTGAAGTCCCCGACCCGCGAGAGCTTTACCGACCGTGTTTACGACCTATGCCGCCGCGTGCCGGCGGGGAAGGTCACGACCTATGCCGACTTGGCCGCGGCGGCCGGCTCGCCCGGCGCCGCCCGCGCGGTGGGCAACGCGATGCGCAACAACCCGGATGTCCCCAAGACGCCTTGCCACCGCGTGGTGGCGAGCGACGGTCGGCTGCACGGGTACCTCGGCGGGCTGGAGAAGAAGGCGCGGCTGCTCCGTGCCGAGGGAGTTGAAGTTGTGGGGGAGGGGGATGGGCTAAGGGTGGTGGATTTCGATGCGGTGTGGTATGAGTGGTGAACGTCTGATCGTGTGGTGTTGAGCCGATTCTGATTCTGGGAGACGTCGATGAATCTTGCCGACCGTTTGCGGAACCCGGCGTGGCAGGGCGAGCTTCGGCCGATGATCGATCGGCTGGAGGGGGACCTGATGCACGACTACTTCGTGCCGCGGTACAGCGTGCTGAGTGAAGGTCGGCCGCGTGTGATCGTGCTGATTGGCGTGTGGTTGCTGCTGGGCTTGGCGGGGGTTCTTCCTTTCTCGATCATGTCGATGGAGGTCGGGGCTTTCGTCAGGGGGCTTAGCCGTTCGTCGATCGATACGGTGGGGCTGATTGGGCTGCTGTTCGGGGCGTCGATGGGGGCGATCGAGCTGTGGGTCGCGATCGCCTACACCCGCCGTTTTCTTGCTCGGCGACGAGTCGGTGACGCGGCGGCGTAGACTCGCCGCATGAGCGAAGTCGCTGAGTCACCGAAATTCACGAACGCGTTGGCGCGGGAGACCAGCCCGTACCTGCTGCAGCACGCGCACAACCCGGTGGACTGGATGCCGTGGGGTGAGGCGGCGTTCGCGGCGGCGCGGGAGCGGGGGGTGCCGATCTTTCTGAGCGTGGGGTACGCGACGTGCTACTGGTGCCACGTGATGGAGCGGGAGAGCTTCGAGGACGAGGCGATCGGGGCGTTGCTCAACCAGCGGTTCGTGTGCGTGAAGGTCGATCGCGAGGAGCGGCCGGACGTGGACGAGGTGTATATGACGGCCGTGCAGCTGATGACGGGGCAGGGCGGGTGGCCGATGAGCGTGTGGCTGACGCCCGGAAGTGACGAGGGCGATGAGGGGTTGCTGCCGTTTTACGCGGGGACGTACTTCCCGCCGCGGAGCGGGTTTGGTCGGCCGGGGTTCGCGGAGCTGATCGAGGGGATCGGCGAGGCGTGGCGGGATCGGCGCGGGGAGGTGATCGATCAGGCGGACCGCATGGGTGAGGCGGTGCGCAACGCGCTTGCAGGGGACGAGCGTGACGGCGGGCGGGGCGTGACGGCGGGGCTGGTGGACGAGGTGGCGGACCGCGTGATGCGGATGCACGACCCGAGGCAGGGCGGGTTCGGCGCGGCGCCGAAGTTCCCGCAGCCGAGCTGGCCGCGGCTGCTGATCCGAGCGGCTGCGGGGCGAGAGCGCAAGGGCGGGCCGCGGGACGTGGGGACGGCGGTGGTGAAGACGCTGGACGCGATGGCGGACGGCGGGATGTTCGACCAGGTCGGCGGCGGGTTCCACCGGTACAGCACCGATGCGGAGTGGCTGGTGCCGCACTTCGAGAAGATGCTCTACGACAATGGGCAGCTGCTCAGCCTGTACGCGGAGGCGTGTCGGGCGGTCGATTGGCTGGTCGATGCGCCCGATGAGGTGGCGGACGCGTTGGTGGATCGTTGGTCGCGGGTGCTGCGTGAGACGGCGGATTACGTGCTGCGGGAGATGGTGGACGCGAGCGGGGCCTTGTGGTCGGCGCAGGACGCGGAGGTCGACGGGCGGGAGGGGCTGAATTTCCTGTGGACGCCGGCGGAGGTCGAAGCGGTGTTGCGCGAGGCGGGGGAGGGCGAGCTCATCGGGACGGCGCTGCGGCTCTACGGGCTGGACGGGGTGAGCAACTTCCGCGACCCGCATCACCCGGACGCGCCGCCGGCGTGGGTGCTGGCGATGACGGGGCAGGTGCCGCAAGACGCCGAGGCGTGGGCGAAGCGCGAGCGGATCAACGCGGCGTTGCTGGCGGTGCGCGATCGGCGCAAGCAGCCGCGGGTGGACGACAAGGTGCTGGCGTCGTGGAACGGGATGGCGGTGCGCGGGTTGGTCGACGCGGGGCGCGTCTTGGGTGAGAAGCGGTACGTCGAGGCGGGGGCCGCGGCGATGCGGGCCGTGCTCAAGGGGCTGGGCGCGCTCGACGGCGGGCTGCGGCGATCGATGCGGGGCGAGAAGGTCGGCAAGCAGCCGGGGTTCCTGGAGGACTATGCGTTCGTGATCGACGGCTTGCTGGCACTGCACGGGGGACGCGACGCCGGGGCGGGCGAGGGCGACTGGCTGGCCGAGGCGGAGCGGCTGGCGGAGGTCGTGATCGATCGGTTCGGCTCGCGCGCCGTCGGCGGGTATCACGACACCCTCGCCGGACAGGGCGACCTGCTCGTGCGGACGCGCAGCCTGTCGGACGGGGCGGTGCCCAGCGGTAACAGCCAGATGCTGCACAACCTGGTGGGGCTGTACGAGGCGACGGGCAACGGCGGTTACCTCAAGCGAGCGGTGCTGGACGCGCGGGCGATGGCGGACGCGGCCGAGGCGGGCGGCGCGGGGGCGGCGTGGTGGGCGGCGGGGGCGATGCGGTTGATCGAGGCGCTGCCCGACTCAATGCGGCTGGTGCTGGCTCGGCCGGCGGAGTTCGTCGACGGTGATGAAGTAGGTGGCGCAGGGCAGAGCGAACTCGTCGCGGTCGATGTGATTTCAGCGCGGCGTGAGGCGAGTCGATGGCACGCGGAGGTGAGGTTACGCATCGCGTCCGGTGCGCATGTCAACGGACCGTCGGTCGAGGGGGACGGGTTGGCGGGCCTGTCGTTGTGGGTGATGAAGCCAGGTTCGGCGTCGCTGCACGTGGACTGGCCAGAGACCCGTGCGGTGGCGATGGGGGGGATGGATGTACGGGTATACGACGGTGAGGTGTTGTTGCCGGTGACCGTTGGCGGGCTCGAGGCCGGGGGGGATGCGGTCGAAATCGCGTTGCAATACCAGGCGTGCGGGGATGGGGTCTGCCTGCCGCCGCGAGAAGTGGCGCTGACACTACGCGGGTCGGACCGAGGCTGAGCGGTGTGAGGCGCGTCAGCGCGACCGACGCATCAACACGCCCAAGCCGACGCCGACGAGGGCGAGGGAGGCGGGCTCGGGGATGGTGCCGGTGAAGGTCTTGAGGTGGACCTCGCCGTCCTGGTCGAAGGACTTGGCGACGAGGGTTCCCTCGAGGGTGGCCGTGTTGGTCACGTGAGCCAGCGGGGCGAGCAGGGCGCCGAACGTGGTCCGCGTGAAGTCGATGCTGGTGGCGGTCGGGAAGTTGAACAGCACACGCTGCTCGGCGAGCATCGTGGTGAAGCCGTTGATGAAGTTGACGGTCGTCACGTCGACGGTCGGGCTGCCGGTGACGTTGATGAGGACCGTCTCGTCGGCGTCGAGGCCGATCAGGTCGAACTCGATGTTCTGCGTGCTGAAAAGCGACGCGTCGATCGAGAAGACGTAGAGGTCCTTGTCGTCGGCGGAGACGTCGAAGTTGCGCTTGTTGCCGTCGACGCCGACGGACGTGTTGGCGGTGATGGCGGCCCAGTCGGCGGAGTTGGACTCGAGCTCGTTGCGGATAGGGGTGATGTCCGGGGCGATGGGCGCGGGGTTGGCGTTGGTGATGATGGTGGTGGCGTTGTTGATGTTGCCGTTGTTGGCCCCGCCGAGGGTGACGGTGTCGTTCTGGGCGTTGGCGTTGATGTTGCCGAAGTTCGAGCCGGTGATGAAGATGTCGCCGTTGGTGCCGCCGTTGCCGGAGGCCTGAAGCGTCACGCCGCCCTGGACGTTGCCGCCGATGCGGGTGTTGCCTTTCTGGGAGGTGATGCTGCCGCCGGTGAGGTTGCCGCCGACGAGCAAGGTGTCGGCGAAGTCCAGGGGCGTGGGCAGCTGGGCGCCGAACTCGCCGCCGTTGAGGTCGCCGCCGATGAAGCCTCGGCCCTCCACGTTCGAGCTGGACGTCATGTCCTCGAAGACGATGAGCGTGAAGTCCTCGAGCGGGCTGGCGACGGCCGGCATTGCGATCGCCGCGGCGAGACCTGCGGTGAAGCGAGAAGCGGCGAGGCGAGAGAGGGCGAGACGAGGAGCGGGCATATCGTGAAACCTCTCAAGAGTCAGCCGGCGCGGGATCGCCGGCGGTTCACGTCTGATCGAGTCATCGAGGTGCGGTGCCGCCGTGGGCGATTTTCCCCTCGCACAACGGCATCTTACATCGCTCGGAGCCATGTCGATGGCTGGATTACTTAACTTATTCGGACCGCCGAAGCCGGCAGAGAAATATCAAAATGGGCAAGTTGAGTCCCGCTTTTGCGGTCGTACCTCGGTCATGATCGATTCGCACTGCCATCTGACGTATCCCGGGCTGGCCGAGCGGGTCGACGCGGTGATCGACGACGCGGTGGCGGCGGGGGTCGATCGGATGATCTGCGTGGGGACGGGGGCCGAGGACGCGACGGCGGCGATCGGGCTGGCGGATCGGCGGGCCGAGGTGTTCGCGACGGCCGGGCTGCACCCGCTGCATGTCGAGGCGGGGATGGACCTCGATCGCGAGCTGGACCGCGTCTATCGGTCGCTGGCGCACCCGCGCGTGGTGGCGCTGGGCGAAATGGGGCTCGATATGCACTACGGCGAGCCTCCGCTCGATCTTCAGCGCACGGCACTGTCCGCGCAGCTGGCGATCGCGAACGACCCGATGGCCGCCGGCCTGCCGATCGTGATCCACTCGCGGAAGTCGAGCGACGCGGTGCTCGAGTCCCTCGCCGGGCACGATGTCGACCCGGCGCGGTGCGTGTTCCACTGCTTCACGGGCACGGCCGAGGAGGCGTCGCGGATCGTCGACGCCGGGGCGTGCGTGGGGTTTACGGGGATCGTGACGTTCCCGAACGCGCCGGAGGTCGCCGAGGCGAGCGACGCCGTGCCGATGGATCGGCTGCTGATCGAGACGGATGCGCCGTACCTCTCGCCTCAGCCGGTGCGGAAGGTTCGGCCGAACGAGCCGAAGCACGTGGCGCACGTCGCGGCGTTTCTCGCCGAGCGGCGGGGGATGAGCGTGGCGGCGTTCACGGGGCAGACGGACGCGAACGCGGAGCGGCTATTTGCCCGATTGACCGGCGTTTAAGCGCGGCTGCCAGCCGGAGTCGGTCAATGGGTGATTTGCGGCCGTCGTGGCCGGTCCGTGCGGGGGTGCGGCAGATTCGTGCAAGGGCGTGTAACGATGAGCCGATGTGCTCCGTACACTGTACGGCTCTGGAATGAGTGACCCAACGCCCCCCGCGCCCGAGGCTCCGTCGCCCGCGACCGACGCCGACCGCGATGCCGATCCGCGTCGCGGCCGGTGGATTCGCATCGCCACGCGGTTGGTGCTGATCGTCGTGATCCTGGCGGCCGGGGCGGGCGTGTTTGGGCTGCTGGTGTCGACCGGGGCGAGCACGCCGCGGAACCCGCCGGGGGTCGAGGCGCGGCGGGTCGTGGCGTTCACGCTCGAGCCGACGACCGTGCGTCGGCCGTGGCGGGGGTACGGCACGGCCGAGGTGGTCGACTCGGCCGACGTCCCGGCGCGGGTGACGGCGACGGTTGCCTCCATCCCGCCCGACATCCGCGACGGGCGTCGCGTCGCGGCCGGCGAGACGATCGTCACGCTCGACGCCGACGACTTCGAGCGCACCCTCGCCAGCGCCGCCAGCCAGCTCGACGACCTGCGTGCCCAGCTCGAGCGGCTCGACCTCGAGCGCGACCGGCTCGCGCGGCAGGTGGAGTTGGAGACGCGGGACGTCGAGATCATGCGCCGCGAGGTGGCGAGGTTCACCCGGCTGCGCGACAGCAAGTCCGCGAACGACCAGGACGTCGACGAGTCGACCCGGCAGGAGATCGCGGCCGAGGCCCAGCTGTCGCGGACGCAGGAGTCGCTCGACGCGCTGCCGGCGAGGCGGCGGTCGCTCGAGGCGCAGATCGCGGCGCAGGAGCAGGCGGTCGAGCAGGCGCGGATCGACCTGGCACGAACGACGATTGCGAGCCCGCTGGACGGGATCGTCGAGGCGGTGGACGTCGAGGTCGGCGAGCAGGTGGCGGTCGGTCAGCGGGTGGCGCGGATCGTGGGGCTGTCGTCGATGGAGGTGGGGCTGGCGTTGCCGGCGGCGGCACGGGGGTCGGTGGTCGTCGGCGATCGGGCGGAGCTGACGAGCGTGAGCGACGGGCAGGCGTGGGTCGGTGAGGTCGGGCGGGTCAGCCCGCGGGACGACGCGGAGACGCGGACGGTGACGGTGTACGTCGATGTCGATCAACCCGGGGCGGACGCGGCGTTCGGCACACGCGATGGGGCAGGGCTCTTGTTGCCCGGCGTGTTTGTCTCGGGCTGGGCGACCGGCGAGGAGCAGCCGGGCTGCTGGGTGGTGCCGCGACGATCGGTGCGCGAGGGGCGGGTGATGGTGGTGGACTCAGTGGACGGGCAGGGCGTGGGGCTGGCCCGGTCGGTGCCGGTGGACGTGGCGTTCACGGTGTCGAGCGCGTCGGTGCCGGGCATGGCGTCGTCCACGGGGCTGGCGGACGTGGAGTGGGTGGTGGTCGAGAGCGTGGACGGATCGTTGGCGCAGGGGGTGCCGGTGCTCGTGACCCCGCCGACGGACCTGCGTGACGGGTCGGCGGTGCGGCCGATGTCGCCGACGGAGGCGAACGCGGCGACCGCGGAGAGCAGCAAGGCGATGGGCGCGTCCGCCGAGGGTGGGTCGTGAGAGAGCTGGCGAGCTTCGGCGTCCGTCAGCCCGTGCCGGCCAACCTGCTGATGCTCGTGCTGCTCATCGGCGGCATCGTCACCGGCTGGACGCTGCGGCGGGAGTTCTTCCCCGAGGTCAACCCCGAGCGGGCCGCGATCTCGATGCCGTACCCCGGCGCCAACCCCGAGGAGATCGAGCAGACGCTGGCGATCAAGGTCGAGGACGCGTTGGCCGAGCTCGATGAGGTCCGCGAGCTGCAGACGACGATCAACGAGGGCGGAGCGTCGATGAGCGTGCGGTTCCGAGAGGGGATCGACATCCCCGCGGCGGTCGACGAGGTCGAGCGAGCGGTCGACGCGTTGCAGGACTTGCCGACCGAGGCCGAGGAGATCGTCGTCACCGAGCTGGAAGAGCGGCTGCCGGTGATCCGTGTGGCGGTCTACGGCCAGGCCGACGAGGCGGTGCTCAAGTCGGCGATCCGCGGCATCCGCGACGACCTGCGTGCGCTGCCGGGCATGGGCGAGATCGTGTTCGACGGTGTTCGGCCGTACGAGCTGCGCGTCGACATCGACGCCGACGCGCTCGTGATGCACAACCTCAGCCTCACCGAGGCCAACCAGCTCATCGGCAACTTCCTCGAGGACGTGCCCGGCGGGACGATCCGCACCGACACCGGCAACATCAAGGTCCGCACCCTCGGCGTCGAGGAGCGGGCGCCCGCCATCCGCGAGATCGTCCTTCAAGCCACGCCCGACGGGCGCACGCTTCGGCTGGGTGACATCGCCAACGTGACGGAAGGTTTCGTCGACGAGCAGGTCATCCAGCGGTTCAACCGCGAGCCCGCGGCGGTGATGACGATCTTCAAGGTCGGGGCGCAGGACATCGTCAAGATGGCCGAGACGGTCCGTGCCTATGTCGCAGCGCGGCGAGGTGAGCCGCGGCCGGGGGGGCTGCTGACGCCGCTGTTTCGACCTCATATCGTCGAGGGCTACGAGCTCGGGCTGAGTTCGACGCACCCGCTGCCGCCGGGCGTGCAGGTCGAGGACCTGTCGGACCTGGCGCGGTTCGTCGAGGGCCGGCTCGACCTGCTCGGGCGCAACGCCGCCGCCGGGCTCGCGCTCGTGTTCGCCACGCTGCTGTTCTTCCTGAATTGGCGTGTCGCGTTCTGGGTCGGCATCGGCCTGGCCACGGCGCTGGCCGGCACGATCCTGCTGATGTGGACGCTGGACATCACGCTCAACCTGCTGACGATGTTTGGCCTGATCGTCGTGCTCGGCCTGCTGGTCGACGACGCCATCGTCGTCGCCGAGAACATCCAGGCCCACCACGACAACACCGGCGAGCCGCCCAAGATCGCCGCCGTCAACGGCGCCAAGCAGGTCTTCTGGCCCGTCGTCGC
>JBCCZA010000080.1:0-14097 GCA_039188455.1 Planctomycetota bacterium | reverse complement strand
GTCGCGTGGGGCTTCCCGATCGTCAACTTCGTGTTCTGGGTCGGCATCGGCCACGCCGGCACGCTGATCTCCGCCATCCTCTACCTGTTCCGCCAGAACTGGCGCACCGGCATCAACCGCTTCGCCGAGGCGATGACCATCTTTGCCGTGTGCTGCGCCGGCATCTTCCCGGGGATCCACGTCGGCCGGCCGTGGCTGGCGTACTGGCTGTTCCCGATCCCCAACCAGATGGGCATGTGGCCGCAGTTCCGCTCGCCGCTGCTCTGGGACGTCTTCGCCGTCGGCACCTATGCCACGGTGTCGACGCTGTTCTGGTACATGGGCATGGTGCCCGACCTCGCGACCCTTCGCGACCGCGCCAAGTCCACCGTCGGCAAGGTCGCCTACGGCATCGCGTCGCTGGGCTGGACCGGCTCGTCGCGTCACTGGCACCGTTTTGAGCGGGCCTACCTGCTGCTGGCCGCGCTGTGCACGCCGCTGGTGCTGTCGGTGCACTCGGTCGTGTCGTTCGACTTCGCCGTCGCTCAGCTGCCCGGCTGGCACACGACGATCTTCCCGCCGTATTTCGTCGCCGGCGCCATCTACGGCGGGTTCGCCATGGTGCTGACCCTGGCCGTCCCCTGCCGGTACCTGCTGAACATCAAGGAGCTGATCACCCAGCGGCACATCGACAACATGTGCAAGGTGATGCTCGGCGTCGGGATCATCGTGTTCTACGCCTACATGATGGAGATCTTCATCGCGTGGTACTCGGCCGCGCCGTACGAGCAGTGGGCGTTCTACAACCGCGCGTTCGGCAACTCGGCCTGGGCGTACTGGACGATGATCACGCTGAACTGCGTGATCCCGCAGATCCTGTGGGTCCCGTCGTTCCGCCGACGCGTGATCCCCGTGATGGTCGCCGCGATGTCGGTCAACGTCGGGATGTGGTACGAGCGCTACGTCATCGTCATCACGACGCTGCAGCGCGACTTCTTCTCGTCCAGCTGGGACGCGTTCAACGCCACGTGGGTCGACGTGCTGATGTTCACCGGGTCGTTCGGCCTGTTCTTCTTCCTGTTCCTGCTGTTCCTCAAGTTCCTGCCCGTCGTCGCGATCGCCGAGATCAAGTCGATCATGCCGGCCGCCCACGCCCACCCGATCGAGCCGGGCGACCCCGTCGACGACGATGACACCCCCCACGGGGACATGCACTGATGAGCACCATCGCCCCACCGAGTAGCGCCCCGCCGACGCCGGACCTCGCCCCCGCGCAGGCCTCGCCGCACGCCCCGGCCGAGGTCGACACCGTGCTCGGCGAGTACGACGACGTCTCCCAGGTCGTCCACGCCGCCACCAAGTTCCGCGACGCCGGCTACCAGCGATGGGACGTCTACGCCCCCTTCCCCATCCACGGCATCGAGAAGGCCATGGGCTTCGGGTACACCAAGCTCCCCTGGATCACCCTCACCTGCGGCGTCACCGGCCTGCTCACCGGCCTGGCCATGATGACCTACACCATGGCCTCGGAGTTCCCCACCCCCTTCTTCCCCTTCTCGCAGAAGCTCTGGGGCTACCCCTTCCTGATCTCCGGCAAGCCGTACCACTCCGGCCCCGCGTGGATCCCCGTGATGTTCGAGCTGACCATCATGTTCGCCGCGTATTCCACCGTCTTCGGCATGTTCCTCATGAACAAGCTGCCGATGCTCTACAACCCGCTGTTCAAGTCCGAACGCTTCCGCCGCGCCACGCAGGACCGCTACTTCATCGGCGTCAACTGCCGCGACCCGAAGTTCGACGTCGACGAGATCACCCAGCTCCTCAAGGACACCGGCTCGACCCACGTCGAGACCGTCACCGACTGACCCGACCGCCCCGCGATCCCACGCACTAGCGAACGCCCGTGAAGAACCCGATCACCGAGCTCATCAAGGACATGTACCTGCCGCGGCCGCCGGTCTGGCTGGTGTACATCCTGATCATCGCCGTGGTCGCGTCGTGGGTGCCGCTGTCGCTGGTGTTCCTGTCGCGGTCGTCGACGAGCACCAACCCGCCGGTCCACTTCTTCCAGGACATGTTCGTCCAGCCGCGCTACAACGCCCAGGGCGTTACCGCCGTGTTCGCCGACGCCCGCGCCCAGCGGCCGCCCGTCGCCGGCACCGTGGCGTTCGGCTCGTACGACACGATCCACCTCCGCCGCGGCTATCGGGTCGACGACGCCGGCGCCCCCGTCACCCGCACCGAGGGCTCGGGCGACACCGCCGTCGTGATCACCGAGTACGTCGACGGCTACCCCGAGGGCCTGACCGTCGACGAGTCGTTCCTCAAGCGCGGCCAGCTCAAGTACGGCATCTACTGCTACCCCTGCCACGGGCACGACGGCCGCGGCAACGGCCCGATCAACCAGCGGGCCACCGAGCTCTCCGAGGCCTTGACCAACGGCTCGGGCACCCAGTGGGTCGCCGCGTCCAACATCATGCTGCCGCAGTACTGGCAGGCCGAGACGATCGCCGAGTCGGGCGAGCCACAGAGCTACCCCAACGGCAAGATGTTCAACACCATCACCTACGGCATCCGCAACATGGCCGGCTACGGCTCGCAGATCGAGCCGGCCGACCGCTGGGCGATCGTCGCCTACATCCGCGCCATGCAGCTCGCCCAGGGCGCCGAGGTCATCGCCGACGCCGAGCCGCAGCCCGACGCCGACCCGGCCGCCACCGACGAACCCCAGGCCAACGCGCAGTAGCCCCCAACCGGAGCCCCCCTTGGCCCACGGCCACCACCACGACCCGCCGAAGATCGACCCCGCCGACGCCAACCCCATCGGGGATAAGGCGAAGCCGGGCGCGATGATCTTGCTCGCCTTCGGCGGCGTCGCGATCCTCATCGCCATCGGCCTCGGTCTGATCTCCGGCCAGCAAGACGCCTTCGCCTTCTCCTACATCGCCGCCTACGCGTTCGTCCTCTCCCTCGCGCTCGGGTGCCTGTTCTTCGTCCTGATCACGACCCTCTTCCGCGCCGGTTGGTGCGTGGTCCTCCGCCGACCGGTCGAGCACGTCGCCGCCAGCTTCCCGATCATGGCCGTGCTCGCCGTGCCCATCGTGCTGTTCGTCGTCGCCGGCGATGGCTGGATCTACCCGTGGGCCCAGCCCATGGACCAGCTCAAGGAACGCTACTACGCGTACCACAACGCCCACGCCGCTCATGGCGACGACCACGGCGACGCGTACGGCGATGACCACGACAACCACGGCGATCACGACAACCACGACCACGCCGAAGACCACGGCAACGACCAGGCCGCCGCCGACCACGCCAACATCGTCCTCGTCGCCGACACCGCCGCCGACACGCACGACGACCACGCCGGTCACGGCCACGCCGAGGACGAGCACGCCGCCCACGCCGACCCGCCCTGGGCCCCGGCCTACGACCTCGTCGAGAAGAAGCTGGCCTACCTCAACACCGGCTTCTTCATCATCCGCATGATCTTCTACTTCGCCGTGTGGATCATCCTCGGCTCGCTCTACTGGCGATGGTCCGTCCAGCAGGACACCTCGCACGACCCCGAGCTCACGCTCAAGCGCGAGTGGTGGTCGCCGATCTCGATCGTCCTGTTCGCCGTGACCAGCACGCTCGCGGCCGTCGACATCGTGATGAGCCTCGACCCCGTGTTCTTCTCGACCATGTGGGGCGTGTACTACTTCGCCGGCGGCATGCTCGGCACGGTCGGGCTGATCATCCTGATCACCATGGCCCTGCAGGCCTTCGGCCGGCTCAACCTCGTCTCCCGCGAGCACTACCACGACCTCGGCAAGCTGCTCTTCGCGTTCGTGTTCTTCTGGGGCTACATCGCCTTCAGCCAGTACATGCTCATCTGGTACGGCAACATCCCCGAAGAGACCATGTGGTTCGAGCACCACGGCTGGACCACCGTGCCCGAGCACGTCAACGGCTGGTCGTACGTCGGCGTGTTCATCCTCGCCGGTCACTTCATCATCCCCTTCGCCTTCCTGCTCAGCCGGTGGGTCAAGCGGAACACGCTGCTGCTCATGATCGCCGCGGCGTGGCTGATCTTCATGCACTACGTCGACGTCTGGTGGGTCGTCATGCCGCTGCTGCACAACGCGACCCCGCTGGGCGACCCCGTGGCCCTGGCCATGCAGATCTGCCTGCCGCTGGGCATGCTGGCCCTGCTGCTGGGCACGGCCCTGTACCGCGCCCGCCGCACCGCGTGGGTGCCGCTGGGCGACCCCCGCCTGCCCGAGTCCGCTCGGTTCGAGAACTACTGACCCGCCCATAACCCTCCAGGCCGCGGCAACGTGCCGCGAGCCCGCCGCCCGACCCTGTCCACCAACCCGCCAGCGCCTCAACGCCGCGGCAGATCACTGGAAAACCACCGCTTAACGCTCGACAATCAAGCGAGAAACCATGCGTGAAGGCATCAACATCCCGATGGTGTTTTTCCTGGCCGTCGTCGGCTGCCTGATGGTCGCCATCACGGCCTTCATGGTCGAGGGCGTCTACAACTTCACCGTCATGGAGTTCGAGGCCAAGCGCCTCGAGGCCGCGACCTTCGACAAGCTCAACCCGGTCGCCTACGAGAACGACCAGGCCCAGCTCGCGCACCTGCACGACGACGGCGCCAACATCGAACAGGCCATGGCCGCGGTCGCCGCCGACCCGCAGGCCGTCACCAACCCCAGCACCTACAAGGCCCCGCCCGCCCCGTGATCGCCCGCCGACCATCCCGCCTCGCCCTCGCCGCGTCGGTTGCGACGCTCGGCCTGGCCTGCGCGATGGCCGGTGCTTCCCTCGCCCGCAACTACGACAAGGGCACGACCGACGCGCCCCCCACCGACGCCGAGCGCCACCGCGCCGCCGCCGACCAACTCCGAGCCGAGCCCACCACCCCCACGCGCGGCCTGACCGACGCCGCCGGCCGGCCCATCCCCCAGCCCCCGCCCGCCGTCGCCGAGCCCCTGCCCGAAGCCCTCCAGGACGTCGGCCTCGACGAGAAGCTCGGCGACAAGGTCCCCGCCGACCTCGCCTTCACCGACAAGCACGGCAACGCCGTCACCCTCGGCGACTTCCTCAATCAGGGCAAGCCGATCCTCCTCAACCCCGTCTACTTCAAGTGCCCCATGCTGTGCGGCCTGATCTCGCAAGGCCTCACCGACGGGCTCCGGCAGGTCAAGTTCACGCCCGGCGAGGAGTTCATCGTCCTCACCCCCTCGTTCAACCCGGCCGAGACGCCCGACCTCGCCCGCGCCAACGCCGACGCCACCTTCTCGCGCCTCGCCCGGCCGGACGCCCACGACGGCTGGCACCACCTCGTCGCCGACCAGGAGAACATCGACCGCCTGCTGGCCGCCACCGGCTTCAACATCAAGCTCCAGCCCGACGGCGAGTACGCCCACCCCGCCGCCATCGTCCTGCTCGCGCCCGACGGCACGATCACCCGCTACCTGGCCAACACGAGCTTCGACCCCAACACCCTCCGCCGCGGCATCGTCGAGGCCGGCGAAGGACAGGTCGGCTCGTTCCTCGACGTCATCGTGCTGACCTGCCTGCAGTTCAACCACGCCACCGGCAACTACGAGCTGGCCATGGGCGTCATGCGGGCCGGCGCCGCCGCGACCGTGCTCACGCTGGTCGTCGGCATCGGCGGGATGCTCTGGCTCGACCGACGCCGCCGCGCCCCGCGATCCACGCCCCAGCCCCCGACGCCCGTCGCCGCCTGACCCGACCACCCAACCGACCTCCGACTACCCACCCCGACCGTCATGCTCACCACCCTCGCACAAGGCTTCCTGCTCGGCCCCGGCGCCTCGACCTTCGTCGATCGCTACGCCTGGCTGTGGGACTTCATCTGGATCATCACCGGCATCTTCGTCGTCCTCAACGCCGGCCTGATGGTCCTGTTCGTCGTGTTCTATCGCCAGAAAAACAAGGCCGACCGCGATAAGAAACCCCACGGCTCGCACCACTCCAACACCCTCGAGATCGCCTGGTCGCTCCCGCCGCTCGTCGTCGTCATCGCCGTCTTCGGCTGGGGCTTCCGCGGCTACATGGACATGGTCACGCTCCCCCAGCACGGCGACGAGATCGTCGTCACCGCCTGGAAGTGGGGCTGGCAGTTCACCTACCCCAACGGCGTGCAGTCCGGCGACCTGTACCTCAAGGCCGGCGAAGACGTCACCTTCATCCTCGAGGCCCAGGACGTCATCCACTCGTTCTACATCCCCCAGGCCCGCATCAAGAAGGACTGCGTGCCCGGCCGGTACAACAAGACGTGGATGCACCCGGTCTGGAACGAAGACCCCCGCCTGATCGTCGAAGAGCACCCGATCAAGATCAACGCCGACACCGGCGCCGTCGAGGAGACGGTCCGGGCGATGGAGCTCGACGTCTACTGCACCGAGTACTGCGGCACCGGCCACTCGGTCATGCGGGTCAAGTGCTACATCCTCCAGCCGGACGAGTACGACCGCTGGATGGAGGTCGCTCAGAACTGGAAGGAAGGCCTGACCCCGTTCCAGATCGGCGAGCGGCTCTACACCGTCAAGGCCTGCAACACCTGCCACTCGCTGGACGGCTCGGCGGGCAACGGCCCGACGTGGCTGAACCTCTATGGCAACCCGCACCCGCTGCCCGGCGTCGACGTCGTCGATGAGGACTATCTCCGCGAGGCGATCCTCTACCCCGGCCGGCAGATCGTCCCGGGCTGGGGGAACGTCATGCCCGTGATCGCATTCCAGGAGGGCGAGGTCTCGGCCCTGATCGAGTTCATCAAGCGCCAGTCCGACGCCTACCAGCCCGCCGACGACGCCGTCCCGGCCAACGCCGAAGCCGACGTGACCGACGGCGAAGCCCCAACCCCGTCGGGCGACGACCCCGCCCAGGCCCCCGATACCCAGACCCCCGAGACCGCGGGTAACCCCGTCTGACGAGACATCCCCGCCGTGGCAGACCGCCGCACGCGACGCACGGAATCGTTGACCGACCCGCCCCCCCGCCGATTAACTAAGCAGATCAAAGCCCGCGACCGATCGAACCGACCCTGAGCCCCGCCATGAGCAGCATCAACGTCCCCGGCATCACCGACATCTTCGGCAAGCCCGTCTCCGAGAAGACCGCCTCGGAGAACTACCTGACCCACGGCAAGGGCATCATGTCCTGGCTGCTCACGCTCGACCACAAGCGCATCGGCATCATGTACATGGTGACCGTGCTGACGTTCTTCCTCGTCGGCGGCCTGTTCGCGATCCTGCTGCGCACCATGCTGCTCAGCCCCGAGCCGCTGCTCGCCCAGGCCGGGCTCATGGGCGAGACCGCCAGCAATAACTTCTACAACCAGTCCTTCACCCTGCACGGCGCGGTGATGGTCTTCCTGTTCATCATCCCCGCCATCCCCGCCATCCTCGGCAACTTCGTCCTGCCCCTCATGCTCGGCGCCAAGGACGTCGCCTTCCCCCGGCTGAACTTGTTCAGCTGGTACTGCTACATGGGCGGGTCGCTGTTCTTCCTGTGGGTGCTGGGCAAGGGCATCATCAACCTGGTGATGCTCAACACCTTCGGCGTCGACATGGTGCCGATCTGGGGCCACGGCGGGCTCGACACCGGCTGGACGTTCTACACGCCTTACTCGACCGGTGAGGACACCGGCGGAGCCGTCGTCGCCGCCACGGCCGGGGCGTTCATCCTCGGTTTCTCGTCGATCCTCACCGGCCTGAACTTCATCGCGTCCATCCACATGCTCCGCCCGCCGGGCATGGGCTGGTTCAAGATGCCGCTGATGCTCTGGGCCCTGTACTCGACGTCGATCATCCAGATCCTCGCCACCCCCGTGCTGGCCATCACGCTGCTGCTGCTGATCGCCGAGCGCCTGCTGGGCGTGGGCATCTTCGACCCCTCGCTCGGCGGCGACCCGGTGCTCTACCAGCACTTCTTCTGGTTCTACTCGCACCCGGCCGTGTACATCATGATCCTCCCGGCCTTCGGCGTGATCTCCGAGTGCATCTCGGTCCACAGCCGAAAGCACATCTTCGGCTACGCCTTCATCGCCTGCTCGTCCATGGCGATCGCGTTGCTCGGCTTCCTGGTCTGGGGCCACCACATGTTCACCTCCGGGCAGTCGGCGCTGCTCGGGGCGATCTTCTCGTTCATCACGATGTTCATCGCCGTCCCCTCGGCCATCAAGGTCTTCAACTGGCTGGCCACGATGTACGGCGGGGCGATCCGCTTGTCCGCGCCGATGATCTACGCCATGGGCTTCATCTGGCTGTTCACCATCGGCGGCCTGACGGGCATCTTCCTCGGCTCGCTCGAGACGGATATCCACCTGCACGACACCTACTTCGTCGTCGCCCACTTCCACTACGTCATGGTCGGCTCGACGCTCTTCGCCTTCCTCGCCGGCATGCACCACTGGTGGCCGAAGATGTTCGGCCGCAGCTACTCCGAGGTCGGCGCTCAGACCGCGGCGTGGCTGATCTTCATCGGCTTCAACATCACGTTCATCGTGCAGTTCGTCGCCGGTGCCCAGGGCATGCCCCGCCGCTACGCGACTTACCCGGATGAGTACTGGATCTGGCACTTCCTCTCGACGATGGGCTCGTACGTGCTGACGATTGGCCTGTTCTACGCCCTGGGCGTTTGGATCCACTCGCTCGTGAAGGGCAAGCAGGTCGCCGCGAACCCCTGGGGCGGCAACTCGCTCGAGTGGCACACCACCAGCCCCCCGCCGTTCGAGAACTTCCACGGCACGCCCATCGGCACCGACCCGTACAACTACGACCACTGGCACTTCGACCCCGAGTTGGACGGCTACGTCCTCCGCGAGGAAGAGGAGCCCGCCGAGGCCGAACGCACCGCCCCGGACCGCGCCCCGCAGCCCGCCTGACCCCGCGTCGCTGACCCCGACGTTCCCCCAACCACGCCGGTCCTTCCGGTATCCTCAGCCCCATGACGACCGCCACCAGCCACCCCGCGCCCGATGGCCACGACGACCACGGCGGTCATCACAGCCCCCATCTCGCGCACCACTTCTACACCATGACCCAGCAGGTCGGCTCGGCCAAGCTGGGCATGTGGGCGTTCCTCGCGACCGAGATCCTCATGTTCGGCGGGCTCTTCTGCGCCTACGCCGTCTACCGCGCCCTGCACCCCGAGGTCTTCCTCTTCGGCCACTACTTCCTCGACACCAACCTCGGCGCGATCAACACCGCCGTGCTGCTGCTGTCGTCGTTCACCATGGCCTGGGGCGTCCGCGCCGCCCAGCTCGGCCAGACCACCCTGCTCGTCACCCTGCTCGCCCTGACCTTCCTCGGCGGCGTCGGTTTCATGGGCATCAAGTACGTCGAGTACACCTCCAAGTTCGACCACGGCCTCGGCCCCGCCCAAGGCATCTACTACAACGTCACCACGGAATACAGCGACGGCAACACCGCTCAGGTCAAGCGCTACCTCGTCCCCAACTCGGCGTTCATCATCGCCGGCGAAGGCGACATCAAGTACGGCGTGGGTGAGCCGACCTCGGACCAGCTGCATCAGCTCGACGACGCGCTGCACTACCACGAGAAGTACGCCCTGAAGAGCCACGCCGACGAGGGCCTGCACAAGGACCACGCCAAGGCCGAGTCCGGCAAGGGCGACGAGCACGCCGAGGACCACTCCGACTCGCAGGCCACCCCAGCCTTCTCCGGCGAGGCCGACCCGCACGAACACCTCGTCGACCAGAGCTTCACGCCCACCGGCGCGATGGTCACCTCCGCCGTCACCGACACCCGCCCGCCCGAGCACTCGGCCATGGCGCTCGCGACCAACGGCTCCTTCGGCCTTTCCGACACGTTCGAGAAATCAGGCATCGCCACGACCTCCGTCTCGTCCGCCGCCCTCGAGGTCGGCTTCTACGAGCCCACCCTCTGGGACACGCTCACCGAGCGCGAGCAGAGCCTGGCCTACCAGTTCTTCTCGATCTACTACTGCATGACCGGCCTGCACGGCCTGCACGTGCTGATCGGCATGGGCCTGATCGCCTGGGTCGCCGTCCGCGCCCTCGGCGGTGCCTTCGGCCCCGAGTACAACACGCCCGTCGACCTCGTCGGCCTGTACTGGCACCTCGTCGACCTCATCTGGATCTTCCTGTTCCCCCTGCTGTACCTGATCCACTGAGCCCCCGACGCCCGGCCCGAGCCGACCTCGACCCGACCGACCCCGGCAAACGACCATGAGCCACGACCCCGAGCCCATCTCCGCCGTCAACGAGTGGACCGACCCCAGCACGGACCACGAGCACGACGCCGAGCACGCGCACCACGTCGTCCCGATGTGGCTGCTGGTCGGCGTGCTGGTCTTGCTGCTCGCGCTGACGTGGATCACCGTCGCAGTGACGTGGATCGACCTGGACACGATGTTCAACGTGCCGAACCTCAACGTCGTCGTCGCCCTGGGCGTCGCGCTCGTCAAGGCCGCGTTCGTCGCGTTCTACTTCATGCATCTCCGCTGGGACGCCCCGTTCAACGGGCTGATCCTCGTCGCCTCGCTGGCGTTCGTCGTGCTCATGATCTCCTGGACCATCCTCGACGGCCAAGAGATCGACCGCTTGGTCGAAACCCCGCGGGCCGCCCGGTCCGTGCAGGCGAACTGAAGCCGGGCGACCCGAAACACCAACCGCATCACGAGTGCCACACCTCGAGCGCAGCTCGATGTGTGTCGTTCATCCGAGGCATTTGACGGACTCACACATCGCCTGCGGCAAGGTGTGGCACCCTTACGGCAAGCTTGATCAGAAGAACGTCCGCAGCCGCAGCGTGAACACCGCGGCGACGTCCTTGTCCTCCTCGTGCGGGAACCAGACCTGGATGTCCGGCGTCAGCTGCACACGCTTGGATAGGGCGAAGCGATAGAACGTCTCGAACGCGTAATCGTTCTCGCCGCCGGCGTCCTCGCTCTGCCAGACGAAGGCCATGCCCGCCTTGTCGTCGGAGAACCCGAACGGCGAGAGGAACACAACGCCCGTGCCGCCTTGCTGGCCGAGGCGGCGACGCTCCCCGTCCGACATGCCGTAGCGGAGGAAGGCGCCGATGCCCAGGGGATCGATCTCCTGGTCGAAGCTGAGCATCCAGCTCCACTGCTCGCCGTTGGTGGGGTTGTCCTGGGTGAACGTGCCGGTGAACCGGTAGAAGCCCTTGCCGACGCCATCGATGTCGGGCGTGAACGCGGCCATGCCGCCGAAGAAGAAGTCGCCATCGAAGACGGTGTTGAAGCCGGTGGTGCGGTTGTTGGCGTTGGCGTCGTGCATGCCGAAGCCGAGCTGGATCGGCGCCTGCTTGGGCCGGTAGATGATGTTGTAGCCGAAGCCTTCCTGCGGGAAGCGGCGGTTGGGGCTGCCGTCGGCGATGGGCTGAGCCATGAACAGCAGCTTGTCGCTGCCGGCGTACAGGCTGCTGTCCAGGTACGAGCCTTGGTCGACCCGGCCGAGGCGGACGACGAGCTGGTTGTCGAACATCGCCTGCTCCCACCACAGCTGCAGGATGGTGTTGAGCGCGACATCGGGGGCGACGCCCGAGTCGTTGATCTGGGCGTTGATGCCGATGTTGTCGGAGAGCTCGCGCGGGGTCGTGCCGTGCCACTCATCGCGGAAGCGGTAGAGCGTGCCGAGCGTGCCGCGGCCGTACCACTCGTCGGTGTCGATCGGCGTCCACAGCGCGGGGACATCGAGGTTGGACAGGACGGACGAGTTGTCCGAGCCGCCGTTGGTGCCCGTCTGATAGAACTGCGTGAAGGACGGGGTGAAGTAGATCGAGTAGTTGTTGATCAGCCTCTTGTCGGCGTCGTCGAGCCACTGCTTGCCGGACCGGAAGGGTTCATCGTCGAGCAGCGGCAGCATGCCGTTGACGGTGCGCTGGTCGAGCTGCGAGACCTCGTCGCGGGTGATGACCTCGGGGTCGTCGTCGTCGGCCTGGCCGGGCAGGACGTAGTCCGGCTCGGGCACGGGGCGGGCCGCTTCGTCGATGTCTTCTTGCTGAGCAAGGGCGAGCGGTGAGAACGACACGGCGGTCAACGCGACAGCCACGCGCAGCGCGAGGAGGTGCTTCATGAGGGGTCCCTGGGAGCGATCTTCACGGACAAGAGAGGCGACATGCGTTGGGTATCGGCCAACTGCGACGCCCGAGACTACCGGCTGACGCGGTTGGCGACAAGGTTTTGGCGCTACGCGGGGGCGGCTGCGCCGCGTTCGCTGCGCCGAAGCGCCAGGATGGTGCCGATAATCTTCGTGCCCGCCTTGTACGAGCCGACGATCGAGCCGGAGATCTTGGACTGCCCCGCGTGGCGGAGCCGGTACGCAACATCGATCTCGGCGGTGCGCAGCCCGCGGGTCGCGGCCTTGTACTGCATCTCGACGGTCCAGCCCCACGTCGTGTCGCGCATGTCGAGCCGACGCAGCGCGTCGACGGTCAGCGCGCGCATCGGGCCGAGGTCGCGATAGCGTCGGCCGGTCGACCAGGCGATCAGCGTGCACGCCAGCCAATTGCCGAAGCGCTGGTGCGGCTCGAGTGCGCCGCGCTCGGCCAGGCGCGGACGCTGCCCAAGCACCAGGTCCGCCTCGCCGGCCGCAAGCGGGGTGAGCAAGTCCGGCAGCCGGGCCGGGTCGTCCGACAGGTCGGCGTCGAGGAAGGCGATCGCCGTCGGCGGGGCGCCGCCACCCAGCGCCGCGCCGATCCCCGCCAGGCACGCCGACCCGTAGCCCGGCCGCTCCTCCCGCACCACCACCGCTCCCCGCGCCGACGCCCGGTCTCCGGTGCCATCGGTCGAGCGGTTGTCGGCCAGGATCACCCGCCGGATCGGCCGACCCGGGCCGACGATCGGCTCGAGTGCGTCGAACAGGGCGTCGATGTTCTCGGCCTCGTTGTAAGCCGGGACGATCAGGTCGGTCGAAAAGTCGGTCATCGCCGATATCGTGAGGCCAAGGGGGCGTGGCCGCGAGTTGGCGGGGCGGCCGGAGCGTGTATCATCCGTTTATCCGGATTAACGGATTATTCTTGGAGCGACGCCGTGCACATCAATGACGTCTTCGACCGCGACGGAACGACCTTCTCCTTCGAGTTCTTCCCGCCCAAGACGGAGAAATCCGCCGAGTCGCTCTACGCCAGCATCCGCGACCTCGAGGCCCTCAAGCCCTCGTTCGTCTCCGTGACCTACGGCGCCGGCGGGTCCACCCGCGAGCTGACGCACGACCTCGTCCTGCGCATCAAGCGCGAGACGAGCATCACCGCCATACCGCACCTCACCTGCGTCTGCCACGGCACCGCCGACATCGACGACATCCTCACCCGCTACGCCCAGGCCGGCGTCTGCAACGTCCTCGCCCTGGGCGGCGACCCGCCGCGCGACAAGCCCGACTACGACCGCGGCCAGGACGCCTTCCGCTACGCCACCGGGCTCGTCGAGCACATCAAGGCCTTCAACGACGCCGGCCACCACGCCGACCCGCGCGGGTTCGGCATCGGCGTCGCCGGCTTCCCCGAGGGCCACCCCGCCACACCCAACCGCCTCGACGAGATGGACCACCTCAAGGCCAAGGTCGACGCCGGCGCCGACTACATCTGCACCCAGCTGTTCTTCGAGAACCGCGACTTCGACGACTTCCGCGAGCGCTGCACGCTGGCCGGCATCAAGGTTCCCATCATCGCCGGCGTCATGCCCATCACCTCCGGCAAGGGCATGCGCCGCATGGCCGAGCTCTCCGCCGGCTCGCGCTTCCCCGCCCGCCTTCTGCGCGCGATCCAGCGCTGCGACGGCGACGAGGAGGCCATCGCGCGCGTCGGCGTGCACTGGGCCACCGAGCAGTGCCGCGACCTCATCGACAACCAGGTCGCCGGCATCCACTTCTACACCCTCAACAAGTCCGACGCGACACGCCAGATCTACCTCAACCTCGGCGTCCGCGACTCGGCGGCGCTGCGCGCGTCGGCGTGAGTGCGCCGCTTCGCGGCGAGGTTGTAGGGGGTGGGGTGTCGGGTGTAGGGCCGCGTGTCGGGACGCGTGACGCATCGATCTCGTCATGCGTCTGCTGACTGAGCCCTACAACCTACGCACTACCACCTACAACCT
>JBCCZA010000079.1:0-14195 GCA_039188455.1 Planctomycetota bacterium | reverse complement strand
TAGAGGAACGTCAGCGCCGCGTCGGGGCCGTCCCACGTGCCGTTCTCGGGGTCTTCGAGCAGCGGCTTGAAGCTGTGGCCGTCCAGCGGCAAGCCCTTGTCGGACATTCGGGTGTCGCCTTCGAGGCCGCAGAGATCGATCAGCGTTGGGAACAGGTCGATGAGCGAGACCGGGTCGTTCACGACCGAGCCGCCCTCGGTCATGCCCGGCACGCGGACGATGAGCGGCACGCGGGCGCTCTCTTCCCAGAGCGTGAGCTTGAAGAGGTGCTCTTTCTCGCCGAGGTGCATCCCGTGATCGCTGGTGAACACGACGATGGTGTTGTCGCGGTAGGGGCTGCGCTCGAGCGCATCGAGGACCTGGCCGACGTTCTCATCCATCGCGGTCACACACGCGAGGTAAGACTGCACGAAACGCTTCAGGCCTTCCGTCGCGGTGCTGTAGGACTTGATGAGGTGCTGGTAGGCGATGTGGTAGCCGCGTTTATCGAGGGGGAAGACCGCGGGGTAGCCGGTGTCGTCCATGTCGCCGGGCTGGGTCTGAAGCAGCTCGACATCGTCCAGCGGATACATGTCGAAGAAGCGGTCGGGCGCGTGCGTCGGCGAGTGCGGCCGGATGAAGCCGACCGCCAGGAAGAAGGGCTTGTCGATCTCGCGCGACGGGTACGCATCGATGAAGTCGGCGGCCCACTGGGCGTTTGCCTCGTCGGGGGTGGGGTCGCGGTCGTCTTCGCTGACGTAACGCCACAGCGGCGGGGTGTTGCCGGGCGAGGCGACCCAGCCCTTGCCTTCCTCGCCCTCGAACGGGACGAGCGAGGTCGGGCCGAAGCCGCCGTTGTTCTTGCCGCCGTCGCTGAACGGCTTTGGGATGTGCGGATTGCCCACACGCTTGGTGCCATCCCAGGCGTGCGGGCCGTAGTTCGGGTCGTTCTCCCACTCGTCCCACGCAGACCGCAGCGGCGTGTGCGAGACCTTGCCGCTGCCCGCGGCGTAGTAGCCGTTCTCGCGGAAGAACGACGGCATGATGTGCGAGTTGGCGAGCGCCTCGTTCTTGTGCCACCAGTCGAACCAGAGGTTGCGTGAGTTGTGGGCGTGGATCCCCGACATGAAGCTGGCCCGCGAGGGGGCGCAGACGGTGGACGTGCAGTAGGCGTGCGTGAAGGTCGTGCCGGTCTCGGCGAATCGGGCGAGGTTCGGGGTGATGACCTGCGCGTGCCCGTCGTAGCCTTCGATCATGTCGTTGAGGTCGTCGGCGACGATGAAGATGACATTGGGGCGAGATGCGTCGGTCGCGTCGGCATGGGCGAGCGGAACGATGGCGAGCAGCGAGAAGAGAAGGGTGCAGGTGAGGCGTGCCATGGGACGGGGTCCATAAGGCGATGATCGATGAGCGTGGCGGTGTTCGCGTGCCCGATGGTTGCTTGAGTCGTCTGGCCAGACATGAGTCAGTCGAACGGCGTCTTGCCCTTGTAGAGCTTGGGCGGCTGTGTCGCGAGGAAGGCGTCGAACTTCTCGCCCAGCTCGGCGGCAATCTCGGGGTGTTGGTCGCTGACGTCGGTGGTCTCGCCCAGGTCTCGGCCGAGGTGGAAGAGCTGCCGCTTGCCGTCGACGTGGAGCTTCCAGTCGCCTTGGCGGACCGCGCCGTAGTCGCGGATGCTCCAGTAGAGGATGTCGTGCGGGTCGCCGGTCTTCTCGCCGCGGAGGTAGGGCAAGAGGTTGACGCCGTCGAGCTGGGTGGTCTCGGGGATGGGCACGCCGGCGGCGGCGCAGAACGTGGGGTAGAGGTCCATCGTGCTCACGGGCCGGTCGTAGGTCGTGCCGCCCTCGAGCCCCGCGGGCCAGCGGATGATGAACGGCACGCGGATCCCGCCCTCGTAGAACTGGCCCTTGTGGCCGCGCAGCGGGCCGGCGCTGCCGAGCAGTTCGCGTGGCCAATCGACCGGCCAGTCCACCCGATACGCGAACGACGGGCCGTTGTCGCTGGCGAAGGCGACGATCGTGTTGTCCGCGATGCCCAGCCGATCCAGCGCGTCGAGCACCTTGCCGATGTTCTCGTCCATCGAGTACAGCATCGCGCCGTACATCTTGGTCGCCTCGCTGTGCAGGTGCTTGACGACGCCGCGGTGCTCGTTCTTCGCCTGCATCGGACTGTGCGGGGCATTGAACGCCAGGTAGAGGAAGAAGGGCCTTCCTTTCTCGTGCTCGCGCTCGATGAACGCGACGGACTGTCGGCCAAGGCGATCGGTGAGGTACTCGTCGCCCTCGCGGAGCGGGCCCCAGAAGATCCGCTTGTACGTGCCGGGCGCCAGCATGTACCCGACGCCGCCGTAGTAGCCGGACTCATCGGGGAAGTAATCCCCGGCGAACATCATCACCGAGTGGCCTTCGTCGAACGTCGTCTTGGGATAGCTCGAGAGGTTGTACTTGCCGACGACTGCGCTGCGATAGCCCGCGCCCGACAGCGTCTGATGGACCATCTTGTGCGTGCTGGGGACGCGGTTCTTCTCGGGGGTGTCGCGTGGCTGGCCATCCTGCAGATTGACGAACGCGTCCCAGGTGCCCTGCACGCCGATGCGTTGTTGGTAGGCACCCATCAGCAGGCCGTAGCGACTGGGGGCGCAGGCCGGGCCAGTGACGTAGCCGTCGGTGAACCGCACGCCCTCAGCGGCGAGGCGGTCGACGTTGGGCATGGGCACCAGGTTGGTGTCGCCGTAGCAGGCGGCGTCGCCGTAGCCCATGTCGTCGGCGAAGATCAGCACGATGTTCGGGCGCTCGGCGTTAGCACTCGGCGAAAGACAGATCGCCAGCACCGCGAGCGTGCGTGTCACCCACTTCGGCATGTCGTGTTTCCTTGGATGTGGTTGAGGTAGACCTAATGTGTTCGTTCGTCAGGCTCAGGGGTTCTTCTTTCCGACCTCGATGCGTTGATTCGCGTCGACGCTGGTCAGCGTCTGCTCCGATCCGTCGCGCCAGACGATGTTCAAGGTCTGGACCTGATCGTCCTCACCGAGCCCGAAGTGCACGGTGTTGAGCAGGCTCTGCGAGAAGGCGGTGCCCCCCGAGCCGACGACGCGCGACTGCGTGCCCGACTCGGTCGTCAGCGTTAGCTTGGCGCCGATCGGATCGAAGCCGGTGTCCGAATAGCCGACGTGGGCGAGCAAGTAGTTGTGATCCTCTGACTCGGCGGCCTCCTGACGCAGGTGGTTGGCGAACAGCCGCCACGAGCCGCC
The DNA here is from genome assembly GCA_039188455.1 of Planctomycetota bacterium. Lineage (GTDB taxonomy): Bacteria > Planctomycetota > Phycisphaerae > Phycisphaerales > Phycisphaeraceae > JBCBUE01. The sequence goes on along the minus strand of JBCCZA010000079.1, from coordinate 10,966 downwards.
CTCGTCGCCGCTGACCACGTCGACGTCGCCGTCCAAGTCGTAGTCGAACGCCACGCCCATGTCGCCGTTCGAGAGCGAGCCCAGGTCGTTGCCGCCGTGGTTCGTGTAAGCCTCGAAGCCGGCCTCGCCTCGGTTGATCAGGACGACGTCCGGCTCACGCTGGCTCAGCCCGCCGTAGCGGAAGACCAGGAAGTCCTCCAGGCCGTCGTTGTTGAAGTCGCCTGGCGTCACGCCTCGGCTGATGTCGCCCGTCTCTTGCGGCAGCATCGACGAGATGTCCGTGAACACCCCACCGTCGTTGCGCAAGAGCACGTCGGGCCGGCGTGGGTCGTTCATCTCCCAGTGCGGCTCAAACGACGCCACCCCGCGGATCGAGCCCTTCATGGTCCACGCCAGGTTGGTGTCCTTCATGAAGTACGCCAGCTTCCACTGGTTGTCGCCCAGGTAGCCGAGGTACCAGCCGTTCTCGTCCATCGTCTCGGGGAAGCCCTTTGACTCGTGGCCCCAGACCCATTTCTTAAGACGCTGCGGCGGGTTGACCTTCTTCTTTTCCGCCCCGAGGAAGATGGGCATCCCGTCGGGCATCTTGTGGCCACGGTCCACGATCGAGAAGTCGATCAGGTGGAGGGTGTTGCCCGCCTCGAACGTCAGCGAGTTCGTCGGCCGCTCCCACAGCTTGAACACCACGTCCAGCCGATTGCAGCCGTCGTCGCACATCGCGACATCGTGGATCAGAGCACCTCGAGCGAGGTAGTAGTCGAGGTCGCCGTCGCCGTCGATGTCGGCCTGCGCCACCGCGTTGATGCTGCTGACGTTACGCAAGGCCTCGGGCAGCACCGCCTCCGAGACGTTCTCCAGTCCCATCTCAGGCAGCCCGCGGTAGAACGAGAACTCCTTGTGCGGGCCGAACGTCAGCAGGTCCGGCCGGCGGTCGCCGTCGTAGTCGGTGACCAGCGACTTCTCCGCGTGGATGTTCTCGAACGCCTCGTTCTGGGTGTACTCGAACGTCCCGTCGCCGAGGTTGCGGTACATGATGTTGCGGGGCCAATCCGGGCGGATGGTCTGCGGGGCGTTGACGGTCACGCAATCCAGGTAGCCGTCGAGGTCCAGGTCCAGCCACTTCACCGTCCGGCCGCGCGCGCCCATTTCGGCAATGCCCGCCGACTCGGTGACGTCGGTGAAGCCGGCCTCGCCGTCGTTGCGAAGCATGCGCGGCGGCTGCGGCTTGGTCCCGCTCCCGCCGCCCAGCGAGATGAGGGCATCCAGGTCGCCGTCACGGTCGAAGTCGCCGGGCGCGACGCCGTGGATGTCGGCGATGCGGAACATGTCCTTCTGGCGGGTGAAGCTCCCGTCGGCGTGGCCGCGGAAGAACATCACCGGCGTCTGGTTGTGATCGAACACCGCGATGTCGTACCGCCCGTCGTTGTCAAAGTCGGCGACGCTGGGCCCGCCGTACTTCGTGTTGGGCGCGGTGACCAGCCCGCGATGAGCTGACACGTCGTAGAACAGCACGGGTCGTTCCTCCGACAGCGTGAGCTCCGCCATCGCCGAAGCGGCGGGCAGGACGGTCGCCATCGCCACGAGAAGCACGCACAACGTCCGCCGATCGGAGGCCGGCAAGTCGGTCACGCTGCGGCAGATCGCGGCGATCGCCGCACGCAAGCGCGAGAGTCCTGTGGCGAACGCAGAGGCGACATCGCGATATCTCGCGGTGGTTGGTGTATTCCGTGGAGCTTGGTCACGGGGTTCTTTGCATGTCGCGGTCATGGCTTGGCTCCTGAGGCCAGGGCCCGCGCTTCGAGATAGGCCGTCGATTCCGCCTCGATCCTCGCACGCTGTTCCGGGGTTAGCGAATGCGCGAAGTAGACATCGGGGTGGTGTAGGTATTTGGTCGACTTGAGAACAGAGTCCACCGGTTGCCGTCGCAGATCGCAGTCGAAGCGGGCGAGGATGGAGTACGGAGCGTCGGCGGTGCCGGCGTTGATGAAGTGGCAGAGCCCCCAACTCACGCCCGGGCCGTCGCCCGAGTCCGCGAACGCGTCGGGGTCGAAGAACTTCGCCGCGGTCGGGGCGAGTTCGACGATCGAGGCGATCTCGAAGTTCACCCAGTCCTCCGCGTACTGCACGGTGTAGTGCTCATTCCCGTCTTGGATGAGCAGCGCCGCGACGCCACCCTTGAACGGGAAGAGCGCCGTCTCGTGCCCCGAGTTGAGCACGGGGTTGAGCGGGTGCTTCTGAAAAGTCTTGAGCGGGTCATCGGATATTGCCAGACCCATCGCCACCCACAGCCGATTCGGCCGGTTGAAGGCGGACTTGTAGTAGCAGTAGATCTGGTCGTCGTGCACGAGCATGCACGGGCCATGAACCGCGAACTGGTCCCACTCGCCCTCTTCGCCGGTGGGGATGATCGTGCCGGGCTCGGGCGTCCACGGCCCGTCGGGCGAGTCGGCGTGCGAGACGGCGATCGGGCAGTAGTCGCCGCGCAGCCCGCTCGGTTCGAGGAACGCTTGGTAGTAGAGGTAGAACCGCCCCTTCCACTTCAGGATGTCGGGCGTGCACACGGACCGCCAGCCCACCTCCGGTTTGGGCGGTCGCGGCACGGCAACGCCTTGCTCTTCCCAGACAAAGCCGTCGTCGCTGGTCGCGTACCACACCTCCGCCAGGTCCCAGTCCGCCGAAGCCACGGTGTCCGTCGCGTCTTTAGCCCCGGCCATCCCGAGGCAGGGCGTCTCGGTCTGCCGGCGGGTGTACCAGACGTAGTACTTGCCGCTCTCGAAGAGGATCTTGGAGGGGTCGCGGCGCGTGATCGTCCCGTCGCCGCCGTGATAGTCAAGCCCCTCGAGCGGGGTGTACTTGAAGTTGGTGAACAGCGGGTTCTCTTCCGGACGTTCGTTCGGATAGTGGTAGAAGCTCCGCCGCATCGCCGCGCTGAGGTCGCGGTGCTTGGTCTGCTCGGTGACCGTGTACGGAAAGGCTTTCGATGGATCGGATGTCATGGGTTACAACTCGCCGGCGCAGAGAACAGAACCCCGCGTCGGGCTTCAGTTCATCGGGTAGTGGTGGATGTAGTCGATATCCAGGCGGACCGGCGACAGGTCGTATTCGGGCTTGAAAAACCAGATATTCGAGAGGATGAAGTACTGGTCGGAGCGATAGGCACGGTCCATGACGCCGGCTTCGATGTCCGTCGCGTCGCCGAAGCGGAGCTCGATGCCCTTCTTGCGCCAGCTGCCATCGACGTACTCCCAGAGCTGGACGTGCTCGGGCGTGTACTCGTATCCGTGGATACGCCAGCCGTCGAAGTCGGTCTGGTCCTGGGTCATGTAGAGGCTGCGATCGGTGTCGGAGCCGTAGCCTTCGTCGGCGGGAAGAATCCGCGCGTGATAGCCTGGCACCGGGAGCCACTTGATGTACTCCATCCAATCGATCTCGAGCGTCTTGCCGTTGGCGTTGGGCGAGTTGAGCCTCGAGACGCCCATGTTGAACGAGAAGCTCCAGATCGCGGGGTGCGCGGCGTGCTTGTTGCCCAGCTCGATCCCGCGGAGCCGCCATCGGCACACGGTGAAGCCGTAGCGATGCGGGTAGCGAGCGGACAAGCCGGCCTCGCTGGTGTTGGTCGCCAGCAGGCTCAAGTAGCTCGTGTCGCCTTCGCGTTCGAGCTGGTTGTTGTCGGCCGTGATCTTGCCCGCGGCGCCGTCTGGCCGCGGCTTGCTTGCGCGTTTCTCCCACTTGTCAGGGTCGATCAGGCCGAAATCATCGGAGACTCGCGGGTCCGTTTCGTCGTCAAATTCTGCTGATCGCTCCGGCGGAACGCCGGGGGCCTGCGCTACCGCGGGCCGGGCGCCTAAGGACGCAATTAAGAGAGCGCAAGTCGCGGCGAGCTTTGTCGCTGCGCAGACCCGGCAATGAAACCACTGGACGTGACGCCGCGATGCGGAATCGGTCCGTACGCCTGCGTCAGCATGGCAGGAACGCCCCTCATCCGGAAGGCCTACGCAGTCATGAGCAATCACAGTCTAATCCCGAATGGATGCGTAAAAAAGCGTTTTGAAGCATTGATGTCATATGATATCAAAGGCATAAAAAAGGATCAACCGGGTCGTTGAGAGCCCGTGACCATGGAGTGAGGCGGTGGTCGGCGTCCTCTGCGTCAATTCGGTGGGAGGGTGTCGCCGCCGGACTCAATCGGCCAATGACAGGGATGCAAAAACCAAGACGGCGTCGCCTCACCTCGGCGCCGACAGAGTTTGCCGCATGTCATCGCGTCGCCTGCCGCGCTGGAGCGGGGCCCGTCGACCCGCGTTCAACCAACTCGGGTCGTCGCTTTTCGCGTATCCGCTTTGCCTCGGTTCGGCCGGACATCCGCCCGACTAGGATTTCCGCGCCTCGCCTGCCGATCTGAAACGCGTCCTGGTGGAACGTGGTCAAGGGTGGATTGAGATACTTTCCAACGGGGTCGCCGGAGAAGCCAACCACCGAAAGGTCTTCAGGTATCCGCAGCCCCAAACGCCCGGCGGCGTGATACACGCGGTCGCCGAACAGGTCTGTCGTCATAAAGATGCAGCTTGGGGAGTCGGGCTGATCGAGCGCTTCGCACACCAGCCGGCAGACGTCCTGCGACGAAATCCAGGGCACAGTGATCGTCTGGCAGACGCCTCCGGCATCCAAGAAAGCCTGAGCAAACCCTTGCTGTCGTAAAAATGGCGGTTGCTGGGCGGTCCCGCTGGTCACGATCAGCGCGGATCGATGGCCGAGGTGGAGCAGGTGTTCGGCGGCGCTGCATCCCGCCCCCTCGTCGTCGGTTCCGACAAAATCGATCTTGTTGGCTTGGCCCTGCACCTCCACGTCCAAGGAAACGACGGGGATATCCCGGCTGATCAGTTCGTTGAGGTGCTCGTCCCACATCGCCTCGAAGAAAGGCACGATCAGAATTCCATCCACCCGTCGATCGATCAGCGAGTGAAGCCGGTTGAGCTCGTTCAGACTTGTCGTGGTCGACATGACGATCGGCGCATAGTCCGCGTTGGCTAGGACGTCGTGCGCCCCGGTGAACATCTGGCCGTTGAACAGCGAATCCACCCTCGCCAGCACCCCGACCGCCATCGATCTGCCCGTCTGGATGCCGTGGACCAAGCGATTGGGGCGGTATCCCAAGTCGTCCGCGATGGCCAGGACTCGGTTCCGCGTGGCTTCGGAGATACGTCCGGGACGACCCAGCGCGATGCCGACGGTCGTCAGGCTCACGCCGGCTTTTTCCGCGATGTCCCTGATGCTCGTTGCCACAGATCACCATGACGGGTGTGTCGATTTCTACATGCCGTACGCGGCGCTGACGAGATGAGAAAGTAGCCCTCGGTCTCACTCCTGCCAAACACGCGACCCAACCTGTCGCTCGGGCTCCGCTTGGGTCCGGTGCCAGCCCATTGGTCTGCTAGGCACGGGCAGATCGAGACTTTGCGGGCGTCCGTGCGGAAGTCGCTAAGCCCAACGTTGGGCTGACCACGCGGGGCTGCCACCCGGTTGTCTTGCGCCGCCCTGGACTCGGCGAGCACGTTTCACCCTGAACGAGCCAGTACGCAGATCGCGGCCTATTTTGTCTACACTCTACATCGATCGCGGCTTCTCTCTCGGCGACTCACTTGACCGATGATGCATCCATCCAGGGCACTCGTCGCGCTTGCAAAGGCGGAACGCGGCCAGTGTGCGGACGGCGCCCAAGACGTCCTGGATGCGGGGAGGCCCAAGCCTCGGGCTGTCGACACGGAAGGTTGACGCGTTGAGCAAGCCGCGAAGCGCGCATGCCGCCAAGACGCCTTGGCGGCCGACCAAGCTCCTGCAGACAACGAGGTCTGTGGCCAGCGGGTTGCTGACCGTGGCGGCCGGACTGCTTGTGCTCTGGGCGATCGTGCATGTCGGGAGTCGATCGCTGCTGGGCGGTGAAGACGGGCGGGCCAAGACGCTGCGGATCATGGTCTGGGGGCACGAGCACGAGAACCAGATCATCCAGCAGATGGCCGACGCGTTCGAGGCGTTGCACCCCGACGTGCGCGTGCAGCCGATCTCGGTCGCGCACAGCAACTACCTGCCCAAGCTCAAGACCATGATCGCGGCCGGCGATCCGCCCGACCTGTTCTACCTGCCCTACGACCTCGTGCCCGAGTTCGCTTCGCTGGGGCTGGTCCTGCCCATGACTCAGCCGCTGGCGGACCTGGGCGGCGAATGGGGCAGAGATGTCTATCCGGTGCTGATCAGTGGGTTTCGCTTCGACCCCGAGACTCAAGCCCGCGGCGAAGGCGAGCTGTGGGGCGTGCCGAAGGACTTCTCGCCGCTGGCGATGTACGTCAACGTCGACCTGTTCGAGCGGGCCGGGTTGGCCGTCCCGCACGACGGCTGGACGTGGGACGAATACGAGCACGCGGCTCGATCGATCGACGCGCTGGGCGACAACATCTTCGGCGCGTTCATGGGCCTGTGGGCCGACCCATTGCTCGCGATCGTGTGGAACCACGGCGGCGAGCTGTTCCACTTCGACGACCACGGTCGGCCGGACTTCACCCGCCCCGCGACGGACAACCCGGGGCTGCTCGCGGCGTTCGAGCGGATCCGCCGGCTGAGGATCGACGAGGGCATCGTCTACAACGCGATCGGGATCAACCGCTCGGGCGCGGAGGAGTTTTTCACCGGCCGCGTGGGCATCATCGGGCCGACCGGGCGCTGGACGTCGGGGCAGTGCGAAGCGATCGACACGTTCGACTACGCCGTGGTTCCGATCCCGACCGAACCCGGCGTCGAGGCGCGCTCGCCGATCATGACGGTGGCGTGGGGCGTGAGCGCGATCGGCCGACACCCCGACGAGGCGGTCGAGCTGGCCGTCTACCTGTCGAGCCCGCCGGTCCAGCGGATGCTCGGGGCGTACGGCCAGTCGATGCCGGCGATCCGCTCAGTCGCGGAAGAAGAGGACATGCGGCACATCGGACGCAAGTTCGAGGATGCGCCGATCTATCTCGAGCTCATCGAGACGGCGGACATCCAGCAGTGGCCTCGGCAGAGCGAGTTCGAGGACATCTTCATGGCCGAGCAGGACGCCGCGATCCGCCTGGGGTCGCGCTCGATCGAGCAGGCACTGGCGAATGTCAAGCGGCGGTGGGAGTACGAGCGATCGTCGCCGCTGAGGACGGCGTCGTTTCCCGTGATGCCGTGGTGGTCGGTGTCGGTCTCGCTGCTGGCGGTGGTTTTGGCGGCGACGGTGGCGGCGTGGTGGTGGCTGCGACGGCAGCGGCTGGGGCCGTTGGATCGCGTGCAGGAGCGCGCGGGGTTTGGCTTTATCGGCATCTGGGTCGTCGGCTTTGTCGCGTTGACCGCGGGGCCGATGTTCCTGTCGGGCCTGCTGGCGCTGTCGCGGTGGTCAGCGGTCACCCCGCTAGGCGAAGCGGAGTTCGTCGGCTTCGGGAACTTCGCCCACATGTTTACGCACGACCCGGCCTTCTGGAAGTCCATCCGGGTGACCGCGTATTACGTTGTGCTGGCGATCCCGATCGGGCAGGTCGCCGCCTTGGCCGTCGCGCTCCTGATGAACGTCGAGGTGCCGGGTATCCCGGTCTTTCGCACGATCTTCTTCGTCCCGTCGGTGATCACGGGCGTCGTTCTGGGGGCGCTGTGGCTGGCGCTACTGAACAACGACTACGGGCTGATCAATCAGCTGCTCAACCTGCCGCTGGGGCTGGTCGGGCTCAGCGCGCCCAACTGGTTTGGTGACGACGCCCAGTGGGCGGCCATCCCGGCGTTCGTCATGATGAACCTCTGGGGCGTGGGCAGCGCGATGGTGATCTACCTCGCCGGTCTCAAGGCCATCCCGCGTGGCCTGATCGAGGCCGCCACCATCGACGGCGCGACGGCCTGGCACCGCCTGATCCACGTCACGCTGCCGATGCTGAGCCCGTTGATCTTCTTTAACTTCGTGATGGGCATCATCGGCAGCTTCCAGGTCTTCACGCAGGCCTTCGTCATGACCCGACGCGGGCCCGACGACGCGACGCTGTTCTACGTGCTCTACCTGTATCTGCAGGCGTTCGAGTTCCACAACATGGGTTACGCGTCCGCCATGGCCTGGGTGCTGTTCGTGGTCATCCTGCTGGTGACGCTGCTCGCGTTCTGGGGCAGCCGGAACCTGGTCCACTACGAGGGGTTGAAGCGGTGAACGATCACGTCGTCAAACCCCGCAAGCCGATCGACGGCCTCCGCGTATTCGCCTGGGTCTCGTTGATCCTCGGCTCGGCCGTGCTGCTTCTGCCTTTCGTTTGGATGGTCAAGAGCTCGCTCAGCTCTGAGCAGGTGGTGCAGAGCGGCGAGATCTGGACGGGGTTCGGCGGTGAAGGCCCGGTGTGGAGCAACTACCCCGAATCGCTGATGCGGATGGACTTCATGAACGCGCTGGCGAACACCGTGTTCGTGACGTTCTTCAGCATCGTCGGCATGATCCTGAGCAGCTCGTTGGTGGGGTTTGGCTTCGCACGGTTCCGGTTCCGCGGCCGCAAGGTGCTTTTCATCCTGATGCTCAGCACGATGATGCTGCCCCCGCAGGTCACGATGATCCCGGTGTTCGTGCTCTGGAAGTACATGGGCGTGATCGACACGTTTTGGCCGCTCGTGTTGCCGATGTGCCTGGCGGGGCCGTTCTTTGTGTTCATGTTCCGGCAGTTCTTCAGCCAGATCCCCGAGGACCTCGTCGAGGCGGCGCGCATCGATGGGGCCAGCAACCTGCGGATCTACTGGCAGCTGATGCTGCCGCTCAGCAAACCCGTGATCGCGATTACCGCCATCTACACCTTCATGGCGGTCTGGAATGACTTCTTGAGCCCGCTCATCTACCTCAACAGCCCCGAGAACCGCACGCTCGCGCTCGCGCTCAACGCGTTTCGCGGCCAGTACGGGCTGAGCGACGCTCAGTTGCTCATGGCCGCGAGCTTCGTGTGCATGCTGCCGTGCGTGATCCTGTTCTTCGCCGCCCAGCGGTACTTCATCGAGGGCGTGGCGACGAGCGGGATGAAGGGGTGAGGCGGCGGTCGGTGAAACTCGTAGAGAGCTGTTGCCGGCCGGGGGACAGATGGCTGTCTCTCTCGCGGCCTTGGCCGTGGCTGTCGCGACGAATCGGCGTTGGACCAGCCGGCGAGATGTGAGAATTTCGTGAGTTGGTCGACGCGTGAGGTGCTCGGCAAGTGGGCGATGCAGGATTCGAACCTGCGACCTCTTCCTTGTAAGGGAAGCACTCTAGCCGCTGAGTTAATCGCCCGACTCCGGGGAGTTTACCGGCCATCCGAGCGGCGGCGTCGGGTTCGGCACGGCGGGCCGGGCCGGCGGCGTGCGGCGGGTTGCGGGTCGGGTATGCTTCGCCGCGACGCGGGCGCCGGTCCGCGTGGGTCGCCATTGATTACGAGGAGTCCGCGATGCCGATTTCGGTCGAGAAGCAGATGCACAACGACACGTGGGTCGTGAAGCTGGGCGGCAAGATGACGGCCGTCGACTCGCTGGACCTGCACGCCAAGCTGCTGCCCGTCGTCCCCGACGACCCGCAGCTGATCGTGTTCGACATGGGCGACGTCGAACTCATGCCCAGCCTGGGCATCGGGACGATGATGTCGTTCACCCGTGCGCTCGAGGCACGAGGCAACACGGTCCGCTTCGCGTGCCTCAACACGAACATGAGCGAGATGATCAAGCGTTGCCGGCTCGACACGGTCTGGGACATGTACGACACCGTTGCCGACGCTGAGGCCGGCCGCTGATCGACGCCGGCGGCTCGGCCTGCGGGTGGTGGGGTCAGACCTCGACGAACGACGGGTTCGGCCGGCGGCAGTGGTGATACACGGTGAAGGCGTAGGCGTGGCGTTCGTCGGCGGGGTGGTCGAAGAGCTTCTCGGTCTTCCAGTTGGAGAAGTCGTAGTCCTTGACGAAGGCGTCGCCGTCGATGTCGGCGTGGACGACGGTCTCGTAGACGTGCGACGCCATCGGCAGGGCGACATTGAAGAACAGCGTGCCGCCGATGACGAAGATGAGGTCCGAGCCGGTTTGGCGATGGGCCAGGTCGATCGCGTCCTCAAGCGACGCGGCGACGCGGACGCCCTCGACGGGCCGGTAGTCGCGCTGGCGGGTGATGACGATGTTCAGCCGGCCGGGCAGCAGCGTCTTGTGGTCCTCGTAGGTCTTGCGGCCCATGAGGATGGGCTTGCCCATGGTGGTGCGCTTGAAGTGGGCGAAGTCGGCGGGGAGGTGCCAGGGGATCTTGCCGTCCTTGCCCATGCAGCCGTTCTCGGCGCGGGCGTAGATGAGGGCGAGGTGGGGGGGCATGGGGAGAGGTTGTAGGTTGTAGGGTGTAGGTCGTGTCAGTCAGGCCTTGGAGCGGATGAGTCCCTTGAGGATTTTCGCGGTTTCGACGCACAGACGAAAGGCGGGGATAGCTTCTTCGCGGGTGGTCATCTGCTGGCGTACTGCGATCTCGATCTGCGTTTCGACTTCACGCAGCGAGCCCGCGGCGATACGCAGAAAACGCACGTAGTCCGCTGGTGACTCGCGACCGTATCCCTCCGCGATGTTGGACGGCGCCGAGACGGCGGCTCGTCGTAGCTGTGTCGTCAGTGCGAACCGTTCGTCATCGGGGAAGCCCCGCGTCAGTTCGTAGACGGCATCGACCAAATCCATCGCTCGCTGCCACGCGACAAGATCGCGGTGCGAGCCAGTCGTTGGCGGCGCAGTTGAGCTGGCGGTGTCTTGGGGCAAGATCGTCTTCCTACAACCTACACCCCACAACCTACAGCCTAAACCGCCACCGCCGCCTTGATCGGCGGGTGCGGGTCGTAGCCGCGGATGGTGATGTCGTCGGGGGTGAAGTCGAACAGCGACGTGACCTCGCGGTTGAGGTGGACGGTCGGCTTGGGGCGTTCGTGGCGGCGGAGCTGGGTGCGGGCCTGCT
>JBCCZA010000078.1:0-14375 GCA_039188455.1 Planctomycetota bacterium | reverse complement strand
CCCGAACGTGGCGGTGCTGCTGACCCGGCTGGAGGAGATCGGCTTCATCGGGGCGATCGCGGCGTGCAAGTCGCGGCTGATCCCCAAGGGCTCGCCGCTGGTGGCGCTGGAAAACAGCAAGGCCTCGACGGACGCGCCGCTGGGCGCCGGGCCGATCGTGCGCGTGGGCGACCGGACGAGCATCTTCCCGCCGACGCTGACCGACGCCGCCGACCGGGCCGCCCGCGAGCTGGCCAAGGAGGACGAGCGATTCACGTACCAGCGTAAGCTGATGTCCGGTGGGACGTGCGAGGCCACGGCGTTCAACGCGCTGGGGTTCCCGGCGACGTGCCTGTGCCTGCCGCTGGCCAACTACCACAACATGGACGAGGGGGCCGGGGCGATCGGGCCCGAGTCGATCGCGATGAGCGACTACCACGGGTTCATCCGTCTGCTGATCGCCGTGTCGCACGCCCGGCTGAACGCTCAGCAGCCGTCGGACGGGCTGGTCGATCGGCTGGACGCGTTGTACGCGGCGCGTCACGAGCTGCTGCTCGAGCCGGCCGAGGAGGAGTAGGGGCAGGGAATTGCGCGGCGACGCGCAAGGCACGCGCCGCGCAGGCCGTGCGCGGGGGTCGGCGAGTCTGGCCGATCGGGGCTGGGGATGATCACGGATTCGCAAGCACGGCAAGGCGATCGGGGCGTGTCGGGGGCGTTGCGCGTTGGTTGTGGGGCGTTGGCACCGGCGTTGCGTCTTAGGCGGCGATGGCATCCGACCGCCCGTCGATCCTCGACCTGCACCGCGCCGCCGGCGACGCCACCCTCGGCCAGACGCTGATCCGCCTGGCCAAGCTCGCCGCCGCGGCCGACGCCGCCAGCCCCGCGTTGGCCCCGGCGCACGTCCCGGCCTCGATCGTCCCACGGACGCACGGACGCGTCCGCGGCCCGTGGTTCCCCGCCGCCGACCAAGGCGGATCGGCTCGAACGGAGTCGGACCGATGAACTACGGCCTCTACCTCTCCGCCGCCGGCGTGCTCACCAACCGCTACCGCCAGGACGTCTTCGCGAACAACCTCGCCAACGTCCACACCCACGCCTTCAAGCCCATCAGCCCCACCATCGCCAACCGCCCGCCCGAGTCAATCGAGAACCCCGATCGCTTCGGCACGGCCAACGAGCTGCTCGATCGGCTGGGCGGCGGCGTCCTCGCTGGGCGGCAGACCGTCGACTTCACCGTCGGCCCGCACGAGGTGACCAATCAGCCGCTCGACGTCGCGCTCAAGCAGCCCGACACGTTCTTCGTCGTCCACGCCCGCCACGGCGACACCGGCCGCGTCGAGACGCAGGTCACCCGCGACGGCCGGTTCAACGTCCGCCACGACGGCACGCTCACGACCGCCGCCGGCCACGTCGTGCTCGACCCGCAGAACCAGCCCGTCGTCGTGCCGCCGCGCACGCCGGTCTCGATCACCGAGAGCGGCCAGATCGTCGACGCCGACCAGCGCGTCCTCGGCGCCCTGCAGGTCGCCCGCGTGACCGACCCCGGCCGGGCGCTCAAGCCCGCGTCCAAGGGCACGTTCACCTTCGTCGGCCAAGACACCCGTCGGCCCGTCGAGTACGTCGACCTGCACACCGGCGCCGTGGAGCAGTCCGCCACCATGGCCGTGCCCACGCTCATGAAGCTCGTCGCCGCGTCCAAGTCGGCCTCCAGCAACGCCAACATGATCCGCTACCACGACACCCTCATGGACCGGGCGGTCAACACGCTCGGCCGCGTCGCTTAATCCATGGCCATCACCGCACTCCACACCGCCGCCACCGGGCTGAACGCGCTGGGCACCCAGCTCGACGTCATCGCCAACAACCTGGCCAACATCAACACGGACGGCTTCAAGTCCTCGCGCGTGAACTTCGAGGACCTCATCTACCAGACCAAGGCGCAGCCCGGCGTCGAGAACGCCATCGGCGATCAGCGCCCAATGGGCACGCAGGTCGGCCTGGGCGTCCGCGTCTCCAACACGCAGATCGACTTCACCCAGGGCGAGCTCGTGCCGACCGAGCAGCCGCTCGACCTTGCGATCGAGGGCGCCGGCTTCTTCCGCGTGCAGATCCTGCCCGACCAGGCCGATGGCTTCGGCTACACCCGCAGCGGCAACTTCGCCCTCAACTCCGACGGCGAGGTCGTGCTCGGCAACGCCGACGGCCCGCGCCTCGACCCGCCGATCAACATCGACTCGACCGAGTTCACCAGCATCCAGATCAGCAACACCGGCGAGGTGATCGGCTTCGGCCCGGGTTCGACCGAGGGCGAAACCATCGGCCAGATCGATCTGTTCACCTTCATCAACCCCGAGGGCCTCGAGCACATCGGCGGCAACCTCTTCGTCGAGACCGCCGCGTCGGGCCCGACCATCGAGGGCCAGCCCGGCGAGGGCAAGCTCGGCGTCGTGCGCCAGGGCTTCCTCGAGTCATCCAACGTCGATCCCACGACCGAACTGGTGAACCTGATCGAGACGCAGCGCGCGTTCGAGATGAACTCCAAGGTCATCGAGGCCGCCGACCAGACGCTGCAGACCATCAGCAACCTCCGCCGGTTCTAAGCCAACGCCAAATAAGGCATGACCGAAGCCATGCAAGCACGACGAGGACAACCCGACCGACGCTGGCGCCCGCCGATCCTGCTGGCGATGGGCTTGGCCGTGGGCTTGTCGGCCGGCGTCGCCTCAGCAGATACGGTTCGGCTGCACCCCGAGGCGGCGACGACGGATCGCGAGGTCACGCTCGGCGAGGTCGCCGATCTCGACGGCCCCGCGGCCGAGGCGCTCAGCGGCGTCGTCATCGCGGACTGGCCCGAGGTCGTGCAGCGGTCGCGGCTGTCGCTGAGCGAGGTCCGAGCCAAGCTCGACGCGGCCGGCGCGAACTGGGCGAAGCTGTCGCTCGAGGGCCCGCCGCACTGCCATGTTGCGATCGTCGAGCCAGTGGTGGAGACGCCGATCGACGCCGAGGCCACGCCGCTTCCCGAGCCGGAGACCGCCCAGGCGGACGCCAACGTGTTTGTCTCCAACGGCTCCACGCCTGAGCCCGGCTATCCGACACTGCGACGCGAGATCGCGACCAGGTTGATCGGCGTCAGCGGCTTGCCCGCAGGCGACGTGCGTGTCGTGTTCGACGGCGACCACGATCTGCTCGATGGGCCGATTACCGGTCCGACGCGGCTGCGGCCCACGACGTCGGCGACGATCGGCACGGTCGCCATCGTGGTCGAGACGCTCGGCCCGCACGGCGACGTGGCGCAGCGTCGCGAGGTGCGGGCCCGCGTGGAGCGGCGGGTTCACGGGTTGATCACGACGCGGTCGTTACGGTCCGATCGAGCGCTGACCGCCGAGGACGTCGAGGTCGCCGAGCTGTGGCTAGATCACCCCGACGCGCAGCCGCTGATGGATCCGACCGCGGCGGTGGGGCTGAAGCTGCGTTCGCCGGTGGCGGCGGGCAAGGCGTTGTATGCCGAGCATCTCAAGGCGTTGCCGGTGATCCGTCGCGGCGAGCTGGTGAACGTGCGTGTCGTCGCGGGTGGGCTGGTCGTCCGATCGACCGGCGTTGCGATGCACAACGCGGCGGTCGGCGAGGCGGTGCGGGTCCGACGGGCGGGGTCGCGCGAGACGTTCGAGGCGGTGGCCGTCGGTTTCCAGGAAGCGACGATCCGCCTGGAGGAGCCGGCGTCCCCGGCGGGTGGAACGCAAGACACCCCGCGGCCCGATGCACTGGCCGCGACGGTTGAACGACTGCAACGGAGGTATCACGCGCCATGACAAGCAAGACGACTCGCTTATTTACCACCGGATCGGCGTTGGTCACGCTCGCCGCGGCGGGGTTGATCACGACGCCGGCCGCCTCGCAGAGCTCCTCGCTGTTCCTGACCGAGCGTCCGGCCGACCCGGCGGTGTACGCGTCGCCGTTTGGCCCCGGCCCCGCGCCGGCCCGCGCGGGCGTGGTCAACCCGAACCTGCAGGCGGTCAGCCTGATGTCGGTCCCGCTGCCCGAACCGCGGGCGTTTGCCGTCAACGACCTGGTCACGATCATCATCCGCGAGTCGACGCAGAGCGACATGATCGCCGGGCTGGAGACCGAGAAGTCGGCCGAGTTCGACGTCGAACTCTCGGCCGTGCCCGACGTGAGCCTGCATCAGTTCCTCACGTCTGGCTTCCTGAACGGCAACAGCCTCGAGCAGTCACTGCCCTTTGGGCTCGAGTCGGACCAGTCGTTCGAGGGCGATGGAGCGCTCGTGCGTGGCGAGTCGATCACGGGCCGGATCCAGGCCAAGGTCATCGACGTCAAGCCCAACGGCACGATCGCGCTCGAGGCTCGCAAGTACAACCAGGTCGATCGCGAGACGGTCACGCTGACGCTGACGGGCATCTGCCGGGCCGAGGACGTGACGCCCGACAACACGATCCTGTCGAGCCAGATCTACGACCTGCACCTGACCAAGGAGCACTCGGGCGAGCTGCGCAAGGCGACTCGCAAGGGCCTGATCACGCAGATCGTCGAGCTGCTGTTCAACTTCTGAAGCCACCTTATTACGTGGAACGCATGGTACTAAAATGGCGATTGCTGATTAATCTGGCCGCGGCTACGTTGCTGCTGGCGATCGTGCAGTCTGCGGTGGCGGTGCAGGTGCGGGATATCTCGCGGCTCAAGGGGTCGGAGACCAACAAGCTGATCGGGATGGGCCTGGTCGTCGGGCTCAACGGCACGGGCGACGGGGGCGACTTTCCGCCGTCGGCCAGGATGCTGGCGGCGGCGATCGCCCAGTTCCACGACCCCAACGTCGTGGCGGCCGAGCTGGAAGACTCCGAGTCGGTCGCGCTGGTGTATTTGTCTGCGGAGCTGCCTGCCGAGGGCGTGGCGGAGGGGGATCGGGTGGACGTGACGGTCGCGACGGCCGGCCCGGCGGACAGCCTGGCGGGGGGGACGCTGTTCATGGTGCCGATGACGGGGCCGCTGCCCGGGGCGCCGGTGATGGCGTACGCCGAGGGGCTGATCTCGATCCCCGATGAAGAAGCGCCGACAGTCGGGGTGATCACGGCCGGGGCGCAGATGACGCGCGACGTGCTGTCGGTGCCAATGGACGAGTACTACCGGCTTCGGCTGGTGATCGACGAGTCGCACGCCGGCTGGCCGACGGCCAACGCGCTGGCGGCGCAGATCAACGGATCGATCGCGCCCGACGGGCCTCGGCTGGCGCAGGCGGTGGACGGCAAGAACGTGCTGGTCGCGGTGCCGATGGTGCAGCGCGACGACCCGAGCCAGTTCATCTCGGACGTGATGACGACGTTCATCGACATGTCGTTTGTCGAGGGCGGGGCGGTGGTGCTGGTGAACCGGCGGACGGGGGCGGTGGTGATCTCCGGGGACGTGCGCGTGTCGCCGATGCTGATCCAGCACGAGTCGCTGACGATCGAGACGCTCGATCCCGAGCCGATCGGCAACCCGCTTGAGCCAGTGGTGACGGTGGAACGGTTCGCGGCGCTGGACCCCGAGGGGCGTGGCGGCACGCGGCTTGCTGACCTGCTCGCGGCGTTCAACCAGCTGAACGTGCCGACCAAGGACCTCATCGAGATTCTTGAGTCGATGCACAAGGCCAAGAAGCTGCACGCCAAGCTGATCGTGAAGTAACCCGCACGGAAGACAAGAATGATCTCAGGCCTGGCGATGTCGACGGATGCACTGGATGCCGAGCTTAGGCTGGCGCAGCCGGGTGTGCTGGAGAAGTTCTCGTCGGTGCTGGACCGCAAGATCGGCGAGCCGGCGTTCGAGCCGGTCGAGTTGGATGAGCAAGCGCCGGCCGAGCGTGATGACGAGGTGTACGAGGCGGCCGAGCAGCTGGTGGCGTCGGCATTTGTTGCGCCTCTGCTCGCGCAGCTGCGCGCGTCGGCGAAGCAGAACGACATGTTCTACGGCGGGACGACCGAGGACCTGTTCGGGCATCGGCTGGACTCGATGATCGCCGACGGGGTGGTGAAGTCGTCTCGGTTCGGGCTGGTGGACGCGGTGTATCGGCAGATCAGCGGGGCGTCGCGCGTTGCGCCGAGCGGGGCGGTGTCCGGGGGGGTGAATGTCCGTGGATAAGCGGCTGGACGCGGTGATCGGCTCGCTGGACGCGATCTGCAGGAAGCAGATCGGGCTGCACGACGAGCTGTCGGAGCTGCTGGATCGGAAGCGCGAGGCCTTGCAGTCGGCCGACGCGGAGCGGATGGCCGAGCTTTGCGGGCTGGAGAACGAGCGGGTGCAGAAGATCGCCGAGCTGGAGAAGCAGCGGCTGGAGGTGGTGGCTCGGCTGACGCAGAAGGTCCGGCCGACGGCGGCGGAGCCGATGCGGATGGCCGAGCTGGCCGAGTGTTTCGCGGGGCCGACGCGGGAGCGGTTGATCGCGCTGCGTGAGGAGCTGGTGGGCCGGGTGAAGGCGGTGCAGGAGCGGGCGCGGGTGGCGCGGGGAGCGACGGAGTCGCTGCTGCGTCACGTGTCGGGGGTGGTGCAGCAGGTGGGGGCGATCGCGACGGGGGTGCAGACCTACGGGCGGACGGGGCATCGGCCGCGGTCGGCGATGTCGATCGGGACGTTCCAGATGACGGCTTGACGGAGCGAGCGCATGGCCCTGGGCGGGTCGCTACAGATCGGTCAGTCAGGGTTGCTCGCGTCGCAGGCGGCGCTGGAGGTGGTGGGCAACAACCTGGCGAACGTCGCCACGCCGGGCTATCACCGCCTGGACCCCAAGCTCGTTGCGCTACCCGGGCGCGAGGCCGAGCGGGGCGTGCAGTTCGGCGGCGGGGTGAACCTCGACGCGATCACGCGCGTCGTCGACGAGGCCCTGGAAGGGCGGCTGCGGGGGACGATCTCCGACGAGTCGGGCGCGTCGACGCTGGTGGACCTGCTGGCTCAGATCGAGGCGATCGAGAACGAGTTGAGCGACGTCGACCTGTCGACGCGGTTGACGGCATTCTTCAACGCGTGGTCGGACCTGTCGAACAACCCGCAGGACCTGTCGCTGCGGACGCTGGTGATCCAGGAGGGCGAGTCGCTGGCGCGGTTCGTCAACGACCTCGACACGGGGTTCAAGGACACGCTGCTGCAGACAGACGTCGCGATCGAGCAGGCGGTCGGCCAGGCCAACGACATCCTTGAGCGGATCGAGACGCTGAACACGGCGATCGCGATCCAGGAAGGCGGGGCCGGCGAGGGGGCGCACGGGTTGCGCGACGAGCGCACGCTGCTGCTTGAGGAGCTGAGTCAGCTGGTGGATATCTCGGTGGTCGAGCAGCCGAGCGGGCGGGCGGACATCTTCGTGGGGTCGCTGCCGATCATGCTCAACGGGCAGAGCCGGGGGCTGGAGGCGAGGCAGCAGACGGTCGACGGCGAGCTGGTGATCGATGTCGTGATCGCCGACGACCAGAGCCCGATCGACACGTCGGCGGGCCAGCTCGGGGCGCTGGTCGAGTTCCGCAAGGTGCACCTGGACGACGCGATCAACGCGCTGGATCAGGTCGCGTCGCAGCTGATCTGGCAGGTGAATCGCATCCACTCGCAGAGCCAGGGCCTCGACGGCTTCACGAGCGTCACCGCCACCAACGCGGTCGACGACAGCACCGTGACCTTGGATGACCTCACGAACAACGGCCTGGACTTCGCCGCGTCGCACGGCTCGTTCCGCGTGCACCTCACGCAGCTGAGCACCGGTGCGCGGACGACCTCGACCGTCGCCGTCGACCTCGACGGGATCGACCCGACCAACGACACCACCCTCGCCAGCCTCGCGGCCGACCTGGACGCCATCGCCGGCGTCTCTGCCTCGATCGGCACGGACGGTCGGCTGACGATCGCCGCGGAGAACAGCGGCTTCGAGATCAGCTTCAGCGACGACACGTCGGGCGCCCTGGCGGCGCTGGGCGTCAACACGTATTTCACGGGGTCGGACGCGTTCGACATCGGCGTCAACTCGGCCGTGTCGTCCGACCCCGCCAAGCTCGCCGCCGCGCGGGATCACCTCCCGGGCAGCAACACCGCGGCGCTCGCGATCGCTCAGCTGCGCGACGGCGGCATCGACGAGCTGGACGGCCTGAGCCTGACGCAGGCGTGGAGCCGGCACGTCGAGGACTTCGCCGGGCGATCCGGTCAGGCCAGCCAGCGGCTCGAGTCGGCCGCGGTCGTCAAGGCCAACCTCGCCGCCACGCAGCAATCGATCTCCGGCGTCAACGCCGACGAGGAGACCATCGAGCTCATCCGCTACCAGCGGGCTTACCAGGCCAGCGCCCGGTTCATCAGCACCGTTGACGAGCTGATGCAGACGCTGCTGTCGATCATCTGACCCGAAAGACCCCATGGCCGTCGGACCCATCACCCCTCGCACCACGCTGCTGCTCACCGGCAGCACGCTGACGAACAACCTGCTGCGCACGCAGGCGGAGCTGTTCGACGCCGAGCGGCAGATCCAGACGGGCAAGCAGATCAACAAGCCCAGCGACGCGCCGGGCAAGATCTCGACGCTCAACGCGCTGAACGAGCAGATCGAGGCCCGCGCCCAGTACACGCAGAACCTCACGTTCGCCCAGGGCCTGCTCACGTTCGCCGACCAGTCGCTGGCCGACGCGACGGACATCCTGATCGAGGCTCAGGCGACGGCGTCGAGCCAGGTCGGCGTCGGGTCGGACGCCGACACGCGGCAGGCGATGGCGTTCGTCGTGGACGAGCAGCTCGCCGGACTGATCGAGGCCGCCAACCGCCAGTTCAACGGGATCTCGCTGTTCGGCGGCGACAACGGGGCCGCGGCCGATGGCGACGTGTTCGTCGATTTCCTCGGCGGCGTCCGCTACCTCGGCGGCTCGGAGAGCCTCAACCTCGACATCGGCTCGTCGTCCAGCCAGGCCCTGAACTCCAACGGCATCGACGCCTTCGGCGCTCTCTCGTCGCGCGTGCGGGGCACGGCCGACCTCGACCCGCAGGCCACGGACGACGTCCGGCTGGCCGACATCGACGGCGCCGACGCTCGCGGTTTTCGGCCTGGCAGCGTCGAGGTCACGATCGACGGCACGGCCGTGACCGTCGACCTCACGACGGCCGACACGCTCGGCGACGTCGTCACGCGCATCAACGACGCGATCGACGGCGTCGATCCGGCCGCCGGCACCATCGCCGCCACCGGCACGGGCCTGACGCTCACCGCCAACGCCGGGCACACCATCTCGATCGCCGACCTGCAGTCCGGCAACGCCGCGCTGGACCTCGGCATCGATGGCACGACCGCCACCGGGGCCTCGGTCGCCGGCAGCGACCTGCGCGTTCGGCTCGACGAGCTGACGAATCTTGCCGACCTGGGCGCAACAATCGACTTCGCGTCCGGCCTGACCATCACGCAGGGGCTCACGACCAAGACCGCCGACTTCTCGGCCGCGACGACGATCCAGGACCTGCAGAACGACATCGACGACCTCGACCTCGGCGTGAGGCGGGAGAGCAACGACGCCGGCGACGGGCTCGATCGCGTCAGCGAGGTGTCGGGCATCGCGCTGTCGGTCGGCGAGAACGGCGGGACAACCGCGAACGACCTGGGCATCGCGACCTTTGGCGCCGCGACCCAGCTCGCCGACTTCCGCGACGGGCTCGGGATCGAGACGGTCGACGGCGACGACCTGAGTTTCACGTTGCACGACGGAACGACGTTTTTCGTTGATATTTCAGGGGTTTTGACGGTTGATGAGCTGATGACGGCGATCCAGTCGGCCGCCGATGCCGCGACGGTTGCGGCGGGTGACTTGACGGTGTCGCTCGCGGCGACGGGCACCGGCCTGGTGTTCACCGACAGCACGGCCGGCGCGGAGGACTTCGTCATTGCTAACGCGGGCCTGTCCAACGCGGCCGAGCAGCTGGGCATCCTCGGCAACGCCGGCGCGGGCACGACGATCAACGGCACAGACGAGGCGACGGTCAAGGTCGAGTCGGCGTTTACTGCGCTGGCCGAGCTCGCCGATGCGCTCCGCCGGAACGATGCGCTTGGCATCACGCTTGCTGGGGGGAAAGTGGAAGACCGGCTGGACGGCGTCGTGAACGCCCGAGCGCTGGTCGGCGTGGACTCACGCCGCGTGCAAGACCTGCTGGAACGATCCGCCGACATGGACATCGCCGACCGACAACTGCGGAGCCTGATCGAGGACGCCGACCTCACGGAGGTCATCAGCCGCTACGGCCAGCTGCAGACGCAGCTGCAGGCGTCCTTGCAGGTCGGCTCGATCAGCAACCAGCTCAGCCTGTTGGACTTCCTCGGCTAGGCCGGGGCAACTGACTAGGGGACGGTGTTCGGGCCGGACGCCACACCCCCCAGACGGCAGGACGCCGTCGGCCTCGGAGACGGGGCTCACTTTTATGGACGCCGGCCCGGAAGGCAAACGTGCCATGTGGATACAGTCGACACGTTTCGGTGAGATCGAGGTGGACGACCAACGCGTCATCCGCTTCCCCAAGGGCTTGCTCGGCTTCCCGAGCTACAAGCACTACGTGCTGCTCGAGGCGGGCGAGGACGCCTACTTCTGGTGGCTGCAGTCGGTCGATCAGCCGGACCTGGCGTTCGTGGTGACCGACCCCTCGCTGTTCGTCCCGACCTATCGGGTGCCGATCCGCGAGGAACAGATGAACGAGCTGGGCATCGACCGTCCGGAGGACTGTCAGGTGTTCTGCATCGTCAACAAGCGCGACCACGTGCTCACCGGCAACCTGCAGGGCCCGCTGGTGATCCACGTCGAGCGTCGGACCGGCGAGCAGCTGGTGCTGAGCGACCGGCGGTACACCACGAAGGTGCCGCTGATCGAGTTGGCGCAGCCCGCCGAGATGGCGCTGGCGCAGTCGGCTTGATGGGCAAGACAGACCCCCGTTCGCGCGGAGCGCGGGCGGGAGCGTGACGGGACGGCGGCCATGGATCGGCCGCCTCGACGAGCAACCCAGAGAAGGAGTCTTAGCACATGCTCGTGCTCTCCCGACAGCGCGACGAGACGATCATGATCGGCGACGACGTGGAGATCACCGTCGTCGACATCCGCGGGGACAAGGTGCGGATCGGCATCAACGCCCCGCGGAGCGTGCGCGTGCACCGCAAAGAGGTGTACGAGGCCATCCAGCGTGAGAACGCCGAAGCCAGCCGGGCCGCCGTGGCCCCCGATGATCTGAACGCCGCCGAGCATCACCTCCGCCGCCAGGGCGGAACCAACCGCCTCAGGAAGGCGATTTAGCCAGAAAGACGTCGACAGGAGACACACTCACCTTCGCCTGAAGTGACAGGCGACGCGCTCGGCAAGGAACGCCGAACGGGCCCACAACGCCCAACGCGACAATCACGGAGGATTGTCTATGACCCGCATCAACACCAACGTGCCCTCGCTCATCGCTCAGCGCAACCTCGGGGCGTCCAACCTCGCCCTGGAGACCAGCCTCGAGCGGCTGTCCACCGGCCTGAAGATCAACCGCGGGGCGGACGACCCCGCCGGCCTGATCGTCAGCGAACGCCTGCGCGGCGACATCGCCGGCGTCGGCCAGGCCGTCGACAACATCGAGCGCGCCTCCAACGTTATCGCTACCTCCGAGGGCGCCCTCGCCGAGATCAACAACCTGCTCATCGAGATGCAGTCCCTCGTCGTCGAGGCCGCCAACACCGGCGCCTTCTCCAAGGAAGAGATCGCCGCCAACCAGCTGCAGATCGACTCGGCCATCGACTCGATCACCCGCATCGCCAACGTCACCAGCTTCGGCGGGCTCAAGCTGCTCAACGGCTCGCTCGACTACATCACCGACGGCGTGACCAACTCGCAGATCGACGACCTGCAGCTCTACGGCGTTAACTTCGGCACCGCGACCTCCAAGGCCGTCGAGGTCGAGGTCCTCAACTCCGCCGAACGCGCCACGCTCACCATCTCCGCCGCCAACGCCACCGGCTCGGGCCTGTTGTCCTCCGTGACGTTCGAGGTCCAGGGCGCGACAGGCGTCGAGTCCTTCCAGTTCGTCTCCGGCACCGGGACCGACTCCATCCGCGACGCCATCAACGCCGTCAAGGACGCCACCGGCGTCTCCGCGTCGCTGACCAACACCTCCGCCATCAGCCTGACCTCCACCGCCTTCGGCTCCGAGGCGTTCGTCTCCGTCCGCCAGCTCGGCTCCGGCTCCGAGTCCTTCCGCACGGTCGACGCCCCCGACGGCACCGAGATCAACCGCGACACCGGCGAGGACGTCCTCACCCTCGTCAACGGTGCGCTTGCCGCCGGCGACGGCCTCGATGTGTCCCTGCGGACCACCGTCCTCAACCTCGAGCTGGCCCTCGCCTCGGGCGCCGCTCAGACGCTCGACACCTACTCGTTCACCATCACCGGCGGCGGGGCCAACTTCCAGGTCGGGCCCGACGTCAACACCCAGCAGCAGGTCGGCTTCGGCATCCAGTCCGTCGCCGCGTCCAACCTGGGCAACTCGATCGTCGGGTACCTCTCGGACGTCCGCTCCGGTGGCGACTCCTCGCTAACCAAAGGCAACGACCCGGCGTCACAAGCTCGAGACGCCGCGCTCATCCTCGACGCCGCCGTCGACGAGATCACCACGCTGCGTGGCCGACTCGGTGCCTTCGAGCGAAACACCCTGCAGACGACCCTGCGTTCCTCGCAGATCGCGCTCGAGAACCTCACCTCGTCCGAGAGCCAGATCCGCGACACCGACTTCGCCGAGGAGACGGCTCAGCTGACGCGAGCCCAGATCCTCCAGCAGGCCGGCACGCAGACGCTCTCGATCGCCAACTCCAACGCCCAGTCCGTGCTGGCGCTGCTGCAGTAAGCGTTACGCAAGCCCAACAAGATCAATGAAAAAGGCCCGCGGTGATGAGCCGCGGGCCTTTCGCGTGATTGATCGTTAAGTGCAAATAATGGGTTGGAATTCTTTTGGCGATCGCTGTATGTCACTTGATCTATCCGTCATGCCATATCGGAAGCGAGCCGGTGTCAGTAGAATCGTTTAATACCAGCTGGAAAATGTGGAGAGCACGATACGTCCCGAAAAGACTGCCGACCCTATCCCACAACGACCGAAACGAAAAGTATGCCTGAAGATTGGGTCTTGAACTACAACGATTCGAAGCACGACTTAGATGAGCTTTCTAAGTATGATTTTTTTGAAAACTGGGATCGACTAATTGATCCAGGCTCCAAGGCTGCAACCATTGTTGGTTACGCTTGTCAATGCTATTTTGCTGACACGAACTCGCAGACAGGCGTGTTTTTCCTAAACACTGCTTCTCGCCTAATCGATCTCGCGATAAATTCGAAGTTATGCGAGAAGGGGCGAGCATCAGTCGCCTATCCACTAAACAAAGCTGTACTGCAGCGAGTGGCGTGTTGGGTAAAACATCTATCAAGTCACAAAGTGGATACTGAAGAGTGGCTTGAATCGGCGCAAACTCTTCGGCTATGGATTGAGCAACTGGCATCTACACAGGACATGGTATTTGATTCAATCACCCAGGCTCAGATCACAAGCATAGCCCGCCTCTATTTCCTTGGAAAACGACCGGACCGTGTTATTGATCTAAATTCATCGCTACCGGATACGATTCTGTGGAAGTCAGATGAATTTGCAATGTGGGTGCAGGTCGCAGAAGTACTGATTCAAGGATCACTCCTGCCAACTTACTTAGAAACAAAGATTTTCGATCGTTGGTCTACTGTACAGACTCCTATATCCCGTCGATTTGATGAGTTTGACTTCCCTTTCTTATGCGTTCTTGAGTGGGCATCGTTGGTCTCGAGCATGTCTACTGCGGACAGTTTTGGCGATCTATTGCCACCGCATTTGCTATACGACTTTGTTCGAAGCGTAGGGTCGTAAACAAAAGGTCGGGAGTCTTTTTGCGCCGGGCGTGACGTTGCCTCTCGGCAATGCGTTGCCCAACAAAAAAGCCCACGGATTGAATCCGTGGGCTTGTCATTAGGTTGGTCGGTTGTCAGTATTGCCACTTAGTAGCGGTAGTGCTCGGGCTTGTACGGGCCGTCGACCTCGACGCCGATGTACTCGGCCTGCTCGGGGCTCAGCTCGGTGAGCTTGACGCCCAGCTGGTCGAGGTGCAGGCGGGCTACCTTCTCGTCGAGCTTCTTCGAGAGCAGGGTGACCTTGTTCTCGCCGTAGGTCATGCCCGAGAGGGTCTCCTTGCCGGCGTTGAACAGGGCTAGGTCGATCTGGGCGATCGTCTGGTTGGTGAACGAAGCGGACATGACGAACGACGGGTGGCCGGTGGCGCAGCCGAGGTTCAGCAGCCGGCCCTCGGCGAGGATCAGCACGCTGTGGCCGTCGGCGAACGTCCACATGTCGTACTGCTCCTTGAT
>JBCCZA010000077.1:0-14419 GCA_039188455.1 Planctomycetota bacterium | reverse complement strand
GCGACCCTGCCTTAGCGATCGACGGACGCGTGAGCTGCAGAGGCCGCGCCGCCCCTCCCCCCGGCGTGTTGCGTGACAAGTGAGCAACCGCTGCGGAACGTCGGCGAAGCAGCGCGAGCGTCACGCGAGGCTCGTTGACAGTTCAGCAGGTTGTAGGTGGTAGTGCGTAGGTTGTAGGGCTCAGTCAGCAGACGCATGACGAGATCGATGCGTCACGCGTCCCGACACGCGGCCCTACACCCGACACCCCACCCCCTACAACCTCGCCGCAACGCGGCGCTCAGCGATCCGACCGCAGCTGGCGCAGCCGCAGGTTGCGGAACTGCACCTGAGGCCGGCTGTCGTCGCCGCCGATGCCGTGGACCTGCAGGCCGATGTGCCCCTCGTCGCTGAGCGCGTCCATCACGCGAGCGGCCGGGACGCCGTTGACCCACGTCTCGATCACCGGGCCGCGGGCGACCACGGTGATCTCGTTCCACTCGTCCGGCTTCCAGGCACGGCGGGCGTACGGCTTGTCGACCAGCGGCGCGAGCCAGCCGCGCCGGCCCTCGTCGAAAATGCCGCCGCTGTACGCGCGGTCGTTCTGGTCGCCTTCGACCTGGTAGCCGCGGACGCGGCCGTCGCGCTGACCGATGCCGCCATCGACGTGGCTACGCACCTGAACGCCCGAGTTCAGCGCCTTGTACGGGACCTTGATCTCGTAGGTGAGCTCGAAGTCGCCGTAGGTGTCCTCGGTGAGCAGGAAGGTGTTGCCGCCGCTGTTGGGGACGGCCGTGCCGACGATGACGCCGTTGTCGACGGCGAACTCGCTCTTGCCGCCGCAGACGGCCCAGCCGTCGAGCGTTTCGCCATCGAACAGATCGATCACCGGGCCGGCGTATTCCTCGAAGGGCTCGAGCGGGGCGACCCAGACGTTGCGGAACCGGACCGGCCCGTCGGCGTTGCTGCCGTGGCCCTGCAGGCGCAGCGGACCGGTCAGCACCGACCGCTGCGTGGCCCGGCCGTGGAGCTTTTCGCCCTGCGCCTTGGCCATGCCCGTCGGCTCGACGAGCTCGACGTCGTCGTGGATCAGCACGCCGTTCCAGTAGACCGTGACGCGGGCGTTCTCGGTCTTGTTGCCGGCGTCGTCGAACCTGGCGGCGCGGAACCAGATGTCGTAGCTCTGCCACTCGCCCGGCCCGGCGGAGGCGTTTACGTCCGGCGTCTTCGTCTTGTACAGCGAGCCCGCCTCCCAGTGCTGGTAGTCGTCGATCGATCGGTCGGCCGGCGTGCCCAGGACCTGCACCTCGTATCGGCCTTGGAGGTAGACGCCGCTGTTGCCGGTCTGCTCGTTGTAGGGGCCGCTGGATCGGCCGGGGGCGAGCCATTCGAGATGCAGCCGATGGTCGCCGAACTCGGCGGCCGTCCGCAGGTCGCCGGTGGTCTTGGACACCTCGACGCCTTCGTCGGGGTCGAGGGCGATCAGGTCGTCCTGCGACATCAGCGCATTGTTCGTCATGCGCTTGGGCTCTTCCTTGGTGTGGAACATCAGCCCGTCGTGCGTGCGGCCGATCAACGCGACGGCGTCGCGCGTCGGCAGCGCCCCGACGCCGATGGCGACCTCGGGGTCTCCCGCTTCGATCAGCGGTTGGCCGTTCAGCGAGCTGGCGGCGAGGGGCTCGGCCGTCGGGATCGCGTTGAGGGTGTAGAACGCCTCGGTCGACCAGATGTCGTCGCCGTCGAGGGACTTGGGCGTCGTGCGGAGGTAGACGCAGCGATCGGCCTTGAGGCCGGGGATCGTGAGGCGCACGCCCATGCCGTCCTCGTCGGGCATCGCCCGGGTTGCGGTCAGGCCCTCGCGGTTGGTCTTCCAGCCGCCGTACGCGGCGGTCGGGTTGTAGTTCCACTGCTCGACGAAGTAGTTCTCGGGGTCGGCGAGGTAGTCCTTGTCGATCGGCTTCGTGAACCGCATGTGGAAGCCGTCGGGCGTGGCGCTGACGGTGAAGATCTCGAACGTTTCGGCCCCGTTGTAGTCCATGCGCTGCAGGCCGAAGCGCGTGCCGTTCCACGCCCAGTTGCCGCCGCCGCCGATCCCGCCGATGTACAGGCTGCCGTCGGGGCCCCACTCGAGCCGGTTGACGCCGCACTCGAGTCCCTGGGTGAAGCGGAACGCGGCGCCCTGCCACTGCCCATTAACCTTCTCGAGGAAGACGCGGCGGATCCCGCCGTAGGTGATCTCGCCCAGCAGCATCTGTCCGGCGAACGGGCCTTCTTCGATCAGCAGTGGCTTGCTGGGCGAGTTCAGGAACTCGTTCTGCGGCAGGTAGACGATCGGTCGGCTGCGCAGCTGCTCGCCGAAGACGCTGGGGTGGCCGCCGATGGGGAAGCGCTCGGCGAGCTTGGGCACGACATTGGTGCGGTTGTAGTGGCCGTAGAAGCGGCCCGGCTGCACGTGGGAGAGCACGCTGGTGGGGAACCACGTGCCCTGGTTGTCGGCGTAGAACAGGTCGCCGTCGGGGCCGAGGCCGACGGTGTTGGGCGTACGCATGCCGCCGGCGATGACGCGTGCCTTCTCGGTGGCGAGGTCGACCTCGATCATCCCGCCGCGCATCGGGCCGTTGACCGAGGCGTTGGTGCCCTGGCCTTCCCATCCGGGCGGGGCCATGGCGGTCGAGAGCGCGGCGTAGAGCTTGCCGTCGTGATGCACCAGGCCGAACGTGAACTGGTGGTAGTTCCAACCCTCCCAGCCCTTGCCGACATCGTGATGCTCGTCGAAGAAGCCGTCGCCGTTGGTGTCTCGCAGCCGTGTGATGGCCCTGCGATGGGAGACGTACAGGTCGCCGTCGACCACGCACAGGCCGCTGGGCTCGAGCAGCCCGTCGGCCACCGGGACGAGCTCGTAGGCGTCGGCATCGTCGCCCTCGGCCCCACGTACTTCGTACAGCTTGTCGGGTTGCTTGCTGTCGATGTCGGGCAGCGCGACGTTGCTGCGCTGGATCGGGCGGAAGGTGCCGACGATCAGCCGGCCGTCGGGCAGGAAGGTCATCGCGCCGACGCTGGGCTTGCTGTCGGGCGGGCGGATGGTGGTGATGTCGTACGACGGGTGCAGGCCGGCGACCGGGTTGCCGTCGCCCGGAGCGCGGCTGTTGGCCAGGCGCTTGGGGCCGGGCGACGTGACGCGCGTGGGGTCGGCGATCGTGCGGAAGCTGCCGTCGGCGAAGGTGCTCCAATCCTCGGTGCCTTGCGGCCGAAACGCGAAGGTCAAGCTCGCGTCGGCGTCATCGACGACCAACTGATCGACCCACATGGCGATGGGGCCTTTGCCCGTCACGTTGGCGACCGCCTCGATCGCGCCGGGTTCTTCGATCGTGGTCTCCCCGCGGACCTGGCCCCACACGCGCAAGCGCAACGCTCCGCCTCCGCTCAGTCGCACGTCGTACTTGCCGGGCTCGTCGAAGAAGACCTGGAACGGGATGTGTACCAGTTTGGCCCCGGGGACTTCGGCAAGCCACGGCTCGTCGGAGCCGAAGTCGATGGTCGGAAACACCTGGTCGTAGTTGGGCGTTTGGTTCCCCGCGAGTCGCGGGATGCGGTCCAGCTCGCCCTCGAGTTGATAGACCTGAACGGCCACGCCGGGCTCAAACTCGGTGTTGTTCGCGGCGGCGCCGAGCGCGGCGGTGATCGCCACGAGAAGGCTGCACGCGGCGGGCAGTACGCGGCGGATCGGGCGGGTGACAGATAGCGGCGAACTCATTCGCGTGGACTCCGGTCGTTGATGAAGTGGGCCGAGCTGACTGGGCCGCCGAGAGAGCGTTGGATGCATTCGATCGCGACCCGCCAAAGTAGTTTACAGCCGGCGATTCAGTTTGAGAAGCTCGCGGCCCGGTCCTCGACGCGTGCCAAATAGAGATAGTAAGCCCCCCATTCGGTGCCGTCTTCGCCGATGAATCGCGTGAATACGCGGTGCCGGCCGGCCCGGAGATCGGCGTCGAACGTCGCGCGTCGCATCGAGCTGTTGACTTCCGTGGATTGATCGTTGAGCGTGGTGCCGTCGGCGTCGTCGACGAGCGTGAGGCCGGCCTCGCGGATCGGCAATGCCACGCCCGCCGGCCGATCCGTGACGTGCGGGATGCCGGTCCGGGCCGGGACGGCCTCGGTGATGCCGGCGTCGGCCTCGCGCGGCCAGCGGCGCAGCTCAAACCGATACCGGCCAGGGTCGAGCACCTCGACCAGCCAGTACCCGTTCTGCACGACGCCGAGCCGGCAGTGGTTCTGGTCGTAGATCCCGGTCGGCTGCGTGGTGCCGTGCCAGGCGTGAGCCGTCATCGTCACCTCGGGCTCGTCGCGGCCGATGAAGAACGGCCACGTTTGATCAAACGTCGCGTCGAGGTCTTGCCACCATGCCTCGTAGGTTTTCATCAGTTCTTGAACGACGTCGGGGTGCTCTCGCGAGACTTCGATGCGCTGCCCCGGGTCCTCGGCGACAGCCGTCAGCTCGCGTCGACCCGGGCCCCACTCGGTCGTCTGGATCAGCCGCCAGTCGCGGGTGAGCACCTCGAAATCCTTGTACTTCTCGGGGTTGTCGCGCTGCTGGTTGTGGACCACGATCGATCGCTCGTCGAGGGATGCGTCGTGATGGCCGCTTAGCGCGGGGCCGAGGTCAGCGCCATCGGTCTCGCCGAGCTCGAGGCCGCACGCGTTGGCCAGCGTGGGCAGCAGGTCGAAGTGAGCGGTGATCGGCTCGACGTCGCGGCCGCCTCGCCAGCCGCCGCGGGGCCAGCGGATGAGGCAGAGGTTGCGATGCCCGCCGTCGGTCGCCCAGCACTTCTTGCCGCGCATGCCGGCGTTGTAGCCTTCGAGCACGTGGCCTTCGCCGTCGACGGTTGCGCCGCAGGCGGTGCCGTTGTCGCCCATGTAGATGAGTACGGTGTCGTCCGCGACGTCGAGGCGATCCAGCGTCGAGCGCAGCCGGCCGACGTTCTCGTCGAGGTTGGCGATCATCCCGAAGAAGCGGGCCCGCGCGTCCGGGACGCCTTGCTCGCGGTACGGCTTGGCGTAACGCTCGTGCACGTCGTAGGGCGAGTGCGGGGCGTTGGTCGCGAGGTAGCAGAAGAACGGCTGCTGCTCGCCGACGCTGCGCTCGATGAAGCCCTGCGCTTCGTCAAACCAGACGTCCGTGCAGTACGTGTCGGCGAAGCGTTGCGGCGAGCCGTTGCGTTGGAACACGGCGTTGAAGTAGTCGTTGTTCCAGCGATCGGGCATCTCGCCGATGACGCCGCCGCCGTGGTAGAGCGCCTCGTCGAAGCCGCGGCGGTGGGGCAGGTAGCGCTTCGAGTCGCCGAGGTGCCACTTGCCGAACATGGCCGTGCGGTAGCCGGCGTCGCGGAACGCGTCGGCCATCGTCCGTCGCTCGAGGTTGAGGAAGTAGCGGCCGGTCAGTGTGCTCCACACGCCGACCCGCGCGGAGTAGCAGCCGGTCATCAACGCCGCCCGGCTCGGGGCGCACATCGGGTCGACGTGAAATCGGCGGAGGCGGACGGCGTCGTCGTGCAGGCGGTCGAGCTCGGGCGTCTTCAGCCAGGGATTGCCGGTGCAGCCGAAGTCGCCGTAGCCCTGATCGTCGGTGACGACGAGGACGACGTTTGGCGCAGATTTCGTCTTCGCGGGGCTCTGGGATTCCGGCATCGTGCCTGGATGTTATTGCGGCAGCTGGGGCTTGATCGGCTGGCCGCGCTCGTAGGCACGGAGATACGCGGTGATTTCCGTGGGTTGGTCGTAGCCCTTGGCGGGCTCGGGGTATTCCTCGCCGAAGTTCTGCTCGGTGTCGTCGTTGACCCAGGCGCGGATGTAGTCGACCGAGAAGGTCGATGGCAGGTCCTCGATCTCGGGCATCCCCAGCCAGTTGCCCATCGTTTCCGAGTCGAACAGCAGGCGCAGCGGCGAGTGCCAGTGGGTGTTGGGCATGCGTCGGACGAGGACGCCGTTGACGTAGTAGTTAAGGGTGTCGGGCGTCCATTCGAGGCCGAAGACGTGGTAATCGTCGGCCCACCGGTAAGGCGAGACCCACTTGCCGCCGTGCGAGGTGTGGTCCTTGCCACGCTGCGGCGTCTCGAAGACGTGGGCGTTCATGTTGTAATTCGTCTCGTGGCCGATGGCCTTGCCGCCGAGCTCGAAGACGTCGATCTCCGTCCGCCACGACCCGCCGTTGGCGTCGTCGACGTTCGAGTAGAACCAGAACGAGCTCGATCCGGCTGAGTCCATGGCTCGGGCGCGGACCTCGTAATAGCCGTAGCGGCAGAAGATCTTGGAGACGACCGACGCCGACGAGAAGGTCTCGTAGGTCAGGCCGTTGGGGTAGTACTGCACGGGTTCGAGGTCGGGCTCGTATCGCATCTTCAGGTGGAGCTGGCCGTCGGAGACCGAGACGTTGCGGGGCAGGAAGCGTGCGGGGGCCCGGCCGTACCAGTGCGGGTTGTGGTCCCACCACTTCTGCTCGTTGAGCCCTTCGCCGTCGAACTCGTCCCACAGGGCGTCGAACGGGCGCCAGTTGCCGGCGTTCTCCTGGTCGGACAGCGGGAGCAGGTCGGACGTGCGTGTGGGCGAGGTGGGCGGTGGGCCGACGAGGGTCCAGTCGCCTTCGCCGGACTCGGGGATGTCCCACTTTTCGCGGAGGTAGGCCTTGACGTTCTCGACCTGCTCGAAGACGAGGAAGGGCGTGTCGTAGATCAGGACCTCGCCGATGTCGCCCTGCAAGTACTCCTTGTCGGGGGCGCTGGCGTTGCGGCCGATCAGGACGTCGCCGCGCTTGGCGTTGCCGACCATGGTCGATTCGATGGTCGGCTCGACCGCGTCGCCCTGCTCGCCGGTGTCGATGAAGAAGCTCGGCGGCTGCGTGTCGTTGCTGGACGAGCCGTCCCAGCTCGAGATCAGTCGCTGCCACTTGACGTCGCCGGCTTGCTCGGGCGTCCGCTGGAAGACCACGAACGCAGCGACCGGGCCGTTGCGGTCGGCGAGCTGGTGCCACTGAAAGTAAGACTTGCCGTCGAAGCGGACGCCGTTCTTGCCGTTGATCGCGTCCTCGATGCGACGCGGAGCTTCCGCGTCGGTGCCCAGCGTGGCTTGACCCTCGCCGCGCCGGTCCGACCAGGCAAGCACCTTGTCGCCGTCCGTGTCGAGCGATGGCGTGTGCGTCGCGTCGAGCCAGACCACCAGGCCGTCGAGCGGGGGTTGGGTGTCTTGGGCAGTCGTGTTGCCGACGAACGTGCAAGTCGTGGCACCCAGTATCAAGTACTTAAGCTTCGGGGCGAGATCATGAATCATGATGGCGTGATCCGGCGGGTCGTAAAGGGTGCCGAGCGAGTCAGAGCTCGCTGTTAGCGGATCGACTCTAGGCCGTAGAACCGTCGGGCGGTGGCGTCGAAGAGGCGATCGGCGTCATCGAGATCGATGGGGCCGAGCGCGTCGCGGAGGCCGGCGAGCATGGCGTCGTACTCCCCGGCGAGCCGGCACACCGGCCAGTCGCTGCCGAACATGAGGCGGTCGTAGCCGAAGCACGCCACCGTGTGCCGCACGAACGGCTCGAGGTGGTCGGCGGTCCAGCCGTCGTGATCGGCCTCGGTGATCATGCCCGACAGCTTGCAGTGCACGCCGGGCACCTCGCCCATGGCGGCGATCGCGTCGTGCCAGGCGGGGTCCGAGCCGGCTTTGATATCGGGCTTGCCGATGTGATCGAGCACCATGTCGAGTCCCGGCACGGCCTGAGCCAGCCGAGGCACGCTCGGCATGTGGAGCGGTCGGATGAGAAGGTCGTAGGTCAGCCCCGCGTCGCGGATCGCTTCCAAGCCCTTGAGCACCTCGGGCCTGAGCAGCCAGTCGGGGTCCGGCTTGTCTTGGACGACGTTGCGCACCCCGACCAGGTGGGGGTGTTGGCGTCGCAGTCCTGCCAGTGTCGAGGGCAGGTCATCGGCGGCGAGGTCGACCCAGCCGACGACGCCGCGGATGAAGCCGTGCTGCTCCGCTAAACCCAGTAGCCAGCGTGTCTCCTCGAGCGACTCCCTCGCCTGAACGGCGACACAGCCGTCGACGCCATTGGCGCGGAGGATGGGTTCCAGGTCGTCGGGCATGGCGGCGCGACGCAGCGGCTGCATCGACTCGTCGATCCACGCGTAGTCGGGGTGCGGGAAGTCGATGAAGTGCTGGTGGGCGTCGATCATCGCGGTGCGTCTTACTCGGCGTCGACCTCGACCATCGCCTTGACCAGGTCGGCCTGGCCGCCGAGGTCGGCGAACTCGCCGGGCAGGCTCCACAGGGACAGGCGACGGTTGATCCACGGCATGGTGTCGATCTTGCCGGCTTCGATCAGCTCGATGAGGCGGGTGAAGTCGCTGGCCAGGGCGTTGCGGCTGGCGAGGAGCGTGAGCTCCTTGCGGTGGAAGGTCGGGTCGTGGACGGTGAGGTCGCCGACGAACAGGCCGACGAACACGACGCGGCCGCCGTGCGCGACGCGGTCGGCGGAGGCCTTCATCGACGCGGGGTGGCCGGTGGCGTCGATGAGCAGCGTCGGCAGCTCGCCGCGGTCGTCCTGGAGCTGCTCGATGGCGTCGTCGCGGGACATGTCGACGGTGTGGCGGATGCCGACGCTGTCGCGGCAGAAGGCGAGGCGTTGCTCGTTGACGTCGCCGACGATGGGCTGGATGCCGAGGCCGATGAGCGACTGCATCGCCGCCAGCCCGATCGGCCCGGCGCCCACCACGAGCGCCCGTTCGTCGACGCGGGCGTCGGCGCGAGCCACGGCGTGGGCACCGATGGCGAGTGTCTCGACGAGCGCGAGCTGGTCGAACGAGAGCTTGGTCGAGCGGTGGAGCTTCCTGGCGGGCAGGGCGAAGTACGGCCGCATGCCGCCGTCGGCGTGCACGCCGAGCACGCTGAGCGAGTCGCAGCAGTTGGGCTTGCCGTTGCGGCAGGCGATGCAGTCGTTGCACTCGATGTAAGGCTCGACGGCGCAGCGGTCGCCGACGGCGACGTTAGTGACGCCCTCGCCGACCTCGACGACCTCGACGCCGAGCTCGTGCCCGAGGATGCGGGGGAACTCAAAGAACGGTTGGCGTCCGGCGAAGGCGTGCAGGTCCGTGCCGCACACGCCGATGCGGTGCACGCGGACGAGCGCCTCGTCGGCGGCGGGCGACGGCACGGCCGCGTCGATAGTCTCGAACCGCCCGGGTTCTTGCAGCGCGACGGCCCTCATGCCGCGTACTCCGGCCGGCCGCTGTGCCAGGTCTGGTCCATCACCGGCTGCAGCACGCGCTGCACGTCGGCCAGCAGCTCGGTGTCGAGCTCGGCCTCGGCGGCGGCGATGTTCCTGCGCATGTTGGCGGGGTTGCTCGAGCTGACCAGCGTCGACGCGATGCTCGGTTCGCTCACGGCGTAAGCGATCGCGAGATCGGTGATCGGCTTGCCGCGCGACTTGCAGAGCTCGACCGCTTCTTGGCAGACGGCCATGATCGACTCGGGCGCCGGGTGCCAGTCGGGTGCGCCGCGCTCGGTGAGCAGGCCCATGCCGGTGGGCGAGGCGTTGATCACGCCCAGGCCCTTCTCGGCGAAGTCGCGAGCGATCGGCAGCAGCGTCGTGTCGTTGAGCTCGAAGTGGCAGTAGGACAGGATCGTGTCGAAGCCGTCCGGCCCGAGCCGGTCCATCGTCTTGGTGAAGACCGTCAGCGGCAGCCCGGTGACGCCGACGAACTTTGCTTTGCCCGCGGCGACCACCTCGCGGAGGGCGGGGATCGCCTCGTTCATCACGTAGTCGAACTCGGCGAACTCGATGTCGTGGCACTGGATGATGTCGATGTGGTCGACGCCGAGCCGTTCGAGGCTCTCGTCGACGCTCGCTTTCACGCGGTCGGCCGAGAAGTCGAAGTCCGCGGGGTCGTCGCCGTATCGGCCGACCTTGGTCGCGAGGATGTATCGGTCGCGATCGATCTCGCGCAGCGCCTTGCCGAGCACGGTCTCGGCCTTGGTCAGGCCGTAGTAAGGCGAGACGTCGATCAGGTTGATGCCGAGGTCGAGGACTTCGTGGACGGTGCGGACGCCTTGGCTCTCGTCGATGTCGTGGAAGACACCGCCCAGCGAGGACGCGCCGTAGCTGAGGATTGAGACGTCGAGGCCTGTCCGGCCGAGGGGGCGATATTTCACATCTGGCTCGCGGGGGGCGACGGATCGGGGATGGCAGAGGCCACCAGGGCAGGGATTGCCATGCCTGCACGGGCACGCACGCTTGGCGTCTATCGGTCAAGCGATTCGGGCCGAATCGGCATCGCTCGCATCTCTATATCGGATTCATCGTGACGCTGCACTATTGGTTCGGCTTCTCGCTTTGCTAATATACATAACCGCCGAAACCTAATCGGCCTCGGCTCGGACAAGACGCCGGCGCCAGTTTTGGTTTCCGGCGTGATGAGCGCACCGTCGGCGGCCGCCATTGAGCGTGTCGTGCTCATCGGCTGCAACAGTCAAAGACGATGCTTGCCCGCGATCCTGGTCTTCTCTTCTCCTCGGGCCGCCGCTCATGGCCGACCCGATCCCATCGTGATCCACCCGGAGTCTTCAAGTGATCGCCCGATGCTTTGCCCAACTTAACCCGGTGCTCTGCCTTGTCACGCTCGCGTGCCTGTCGCCGATCGGCCACACCCTTGCCGCCGATGCGGATGCACGGCCGAACATCCTGTGGATCATCACCGACGACCAGCGGCTCGACTCGATCGAGGCCTTCAACCGCATCCTCACCGGCCGGTCCGACAGCGCGCTCGGCCCCGTGGAGTCGCCCAACGTCGATCGCCTTGTCGCCCAAGGCACCACATTCATCAACACGCACAACCAGAGCTCGGCCTGCGCCCCCAGCCGGGCGGCGATGCACTCCGGGCGGTACCCGCACCGCCGCGGGGTCTACGGCTTCGAGACGCATCACGCCAACAACCCCGAGATCTACCGCCCCATCGTGCAGGACGTCCTGGCCGGGGCCGGCTATCAGACCGTCATCTCCGGCAAGCTCGGCGAGCGCACGCTCGGCCGCGACGCCAACGGCTGGTACTGGGATCAGAACCGCTACCAGACCCATCTCGGCCCGTTCCGCGAGATGGGCCTCAAGGGCTACACCGACTGGGTCAAGAAACCCATCTGGGACGCCGCGATCAACGGCGTGTCGGGCCATGAGGAGTACTTCTTCTTCGACGACGGCGAGAGCGTGACCTTTCTGAAGCCGACGCGCACCGACTGGACGCCCGAAGACAAGCAACGTTACGACGAGATCACCGAGCGGCTCGATCTCTTCGCGCACTACACGCCGACCAAGGACCCCGGCATGTTTATCGGCGGCGTCAGCAGCCGCTCGGCGGGCGAGACCCGTGACGGGTACTACGTCCAGGCCTTGCGCCAGTACCTGGCCAACCCCGACGCCGCGTACGACACCCCGTGGGGCCAGCGAGTCCAGGGGCCGGACACGGATCAGCCGATCTTCTTCAACCTCGGCTTCGACTTCCCCCACACGCCCGTGCTTCCGCCGAAGTCGTACCGCGATCGGTTCCAGGCGTATGACTACGCGATCCCCAGGCCCGCGCCGGGTGAGGTCGATGCGTTCCCGCCGCAGATCAAGGCCCTGCACGACCTCAAGGGCAGCGACCACTTCAACGATGAACAGCTGCTCGGCATGATCCGCGACTATTACGCCTTCTGTGCGTACGGCGACGAGCTGGTGGGCGAGGCGTTCGATGCGTTCGTCGAGTACAGCGAAGCGCAGGGCCAGCCCTGGATGGTGGTCTACGTCTGCGGCGATCACGGCTGGCGGCTCAACGAGCACGGCATGATCGCCAAGTTCGGGCCGTTCGCCCTCGACACGCACAACCCGGTCGTCGTCGTGTCGTCGGATAAGCAGGCTTTCCCCGCCGGCAAGGTCGTGCACGACTTCACCGAGTTCGTCGACATGGCCCCGACGTTCTACGCCGCCGCCGGCTTGGACGTCGACGCCCCCGAGTTCGACCACCTCGACGGGTACGACCTCGCCAAGGTCGCGTCCGGCGAGCTCGAGCCACGCGACTACGTCCTCAACGAGGGCTGGTGGGTGACCGGCCCCCGCGCGACGCTGCGGACCAAGGACTACCTCTTCACGATGAAAGTTAACCCGACGCGCCAGGCCGGCGACGACATGGCCTGGCCGCTCGACAAGCCGCTCGACGCGATCGAACCGATGCTGTTCGACCTCAACGCCGACCCCGACGAGGTCAACAACGTCGCGTTCGACCCCGCTTACGCCGACGTGGTCGCGGCCATGCGCAACAAGCTCGAGGACATCGTCATCCGCGACGGTCGGATCGAGGTCGATTGGCGCAAGGGGCTGACGGGCGAGGTCTTTCGCCTCGACGGTGTTGAGCCGATCTACGGCGGCGACGACAAGAAGCTCGACGTCCCGTCGCCGACCCGCACCTCGGCCCGCTGACGTCGTCGATCAGCCGCCGGTGAGCGTCGGCAGCGACATCATCTCGGGGTACGCGTCGTCGGGGTCGCCGAGCTCGGCCTTCATCGCGAACAGCCGATCGCGCAGCTCGGTGAAGGCCTGCCGATAGGCCGGGTCGCCGGCGACGTTGTGGTTCTCGTCGGGATCGTTCTCCAGGTCGTACAGCTCCCAGCCGGCGGGCGTCGAGTACGGCAGGGCGTCGGTCGCGTCCAACGGCAGGCCGTAGAAGTGGATGAGCTTGTGCTTCTGCGTGCGGATGCCGTAGTGGGCGGGCACGTGGTGGTGCGTCATGTGCATCCAGTAGCGGTAGTAGATCGCGTCCTGCCAGTCGCTTGGCGTATCGCCCGCGAGGTTGGTTCGGAACGATCGGCCCTGCGAGGCGTTCAGCCGCGGGAGCCCGGCGTAGTCGAGCAGCGTGTCGGAGAAGTCGACGTTGGTGATCAGGTCGTTGTTCACCGTGCCGGGCTTGATCTCCTTGGGGTAGCGCACCAGCATCGGCATCTGCAGGGCTTCCTCGTAGATCCACCGCTTGTCGATGTAGTCGTGCTCACCGAGGAACATGCCTTGATCGGAGGTGTAGACGACGACGGTGTTCTCGGCCAGGCCTTGCTCGTCGAGGTAGTCGAGCAGCCGGCCGACGTTCTCCTCGATCGCGGCGCAGGTGCGTAGGTAGTCCTTGAGGTACTTCTGGTAGGCGGCGCGGGTGCGGCCCTTGTTGTCCAAGCCGGCAACGTCCAGCGGGCCGGTGACGTAGTCCGGCTGGGTCATGCGGATGATGGCGTTGCGGAAGGGGTTGCGGTCCGAGACCGACGTGCCGTAGTAGCGGGTGCAGGGATCGCGGCGGGCGTGGTCCTCCCAGAGGTTGTCCGGCTCGGGGATCTCGACGCCATCAAGCAGGTGCTCGTGGCGGTCGGCGTACTCGAAATCGTCGTGCGGGGCCTT
Source organism: Planctomycetota bacterium (assembly GCA_039188455.1). GTDB lineage: Bacteria > Planctomycetota > Phycisphaerae > Phycisphaerales > Phycisphaeraceae > JBCBUE01. The sequence continues at coordinate 996 of JBCCZA010000077.1, read as the reverse complement.
GTGGTGGCAGCAGACCATGAACGGCCGATCCTTGTCGCGCCGCTCGAGGTATTCGAGCGTCATGTCGGTGACGAGGTCGGTGACGTAGCCGGGCACGAGCTCGCCGCCGGACGCGTTGTGGGCGCCGTAGGCCTTGCCCCACTCGTGGCTGGGGTTCACGAAGTAGGGGTTCTTGTAGAGCCCTTGGCCGGGCAGGATGTTCCACTCGTCGAACCCCTGAGGCGGGGTGTGGACGTGCCATTTGCCGAACAGGCCGGTCTGGTAGCCGGCGGCCTGCATCGCCTGGGGATAGGTCGTTCCAGGTGTGGACGACGAGCCTGATGTTCTTCCAGGGCGCGCTCTTCCTCGCCTACGCCTACGCGCACCTGCTCGCGCCCCGCCTCGGCGTGGCGCACCTCGGCCTGGTCGCGCTGGCCCTCGTGCAGCTGCCGCCGGGGATCGATGGGGGCGGGGAGGGGCTCGGGCCGCTCCTCATGGCGCTCGCCGGCGTGCTCCTCCCCTTCGTCGCGCTGACGAGCGCTTCCGTCGTCACGCAGCGCTGGACCCTCGCGGCGCCGGGCGGTCCCGGCTCCGCCTACGGGCTCTACGCCTGGAGCAACGCCGGATCCCTCGGCGCGCTCCTCCTCTACGTGCTGGTGGTCGAGCGCTTCGTGCCGCTCGGCGCCCAGCGGCTGGGCTGGAGCGTCCTCTACGTCGCGCATCTCGCGGTGGCGGTCTGGGCCGCGCGGGAGCTCCGGCCGGGGCGGGAGCCTCCGGGGCGGGTCGTGAGGCCCCGGCTCGGCGTGCTCGGGGCCTGGGTGCTGCTCGCGGCGGCCCCGAGCGCGCTCTCGATGGCCGTCACCAACCTGCTCGCCCTCGAGGCGGGCAACCTCCCGCTCGTCTGGGTGCCTCCCCTCGCCCTTTACCTCGGGAGCTTCGTCGTCGCCTTCGCCGAGCCCGGGAAGGGCGAGCGCTCCCGGGTGCCCCGGGCCGTGCGGCGCCTCTGGCCGCACGTCG
>JBCCZA010000076.1:0-14780 GCA_039188455.1 Planctomycetota bacterium | reverse complement strand
CCGCCTTGATCGGCGGGTGCGGGTCGTAGCCGCGGATGGTGATGTCGTCGGGGGTGAAGTCGAACAGCGACGTGACCTCGCGGTTGAGGTGGACGGTCGGCTTGGGGCGTTCGTGGCGGCGGAGCTGGGTGCGGGCCTGCTCGAAGTGGTTGTGATAGAGGTGGGCGTCGCCGAGGGTGTGGACGAACTCGCCGGGGGCGTAGTCGAGGACATGGGCGATCATCATGGTGAGCAGCGAGTAGCCGGCGATGTTGTAGGGGACGCCGAGGAAGAGGTCGCCGGAGCGTTGGTAGAGCTGGCAGGAGAGGCGGGGCTTGGCGTCGTCCGGACCCGAGCCTTCGCTGCGCTCAGACTCGGCTTGGGGCGGGGTGACGTAGAACTGGAACATCGTGTGGCAGGGCGGCAGGGCCATGTCGTCGAGCTGGGCGACGTTCCAGGCCGAGACGATATGCCGGCGGGAGTGCGGGTTGTCGCGGAGGGACGCGATGACGTTGGCGAGCTGGTCGACGTGGCCGGCGTCGGGGTCGGCGGGGTTGATGGGCCAGCGGCGCCACTGGTGGCCGTAGATGGGGCCGAGGTCGCCGGTCTCGGGGTCGGCCCATTCGTCCCAGATGGTGACGTTCTGGTCGCGGAGCTCGTTGTTGTTGCGGCCGCCGGCGATGAACCACAGCAGCTCGACGATGAGCGTGCGGGTGTGGATTTTGCGGGTCGAGACCAGCGGCAGGCCGTCGGCGAGGTCGAAGCGGAGCTGCCGGCCGAAGACGGATCGCGTGCCGGTGCCGGTGCGGTCGGGCTTGTCGTGGCCGTGATCGAGGACGTGCTGGAGGAGATCGAGGTACGGCTGCATGGGGGGAGTTTACGTCGCGCGAACAGCCCGGCCCTTCGGGCCTTGGGCTAAACCAAGAATGCGCTGGATCGGAAGGCTCAGCTCTGGCCGACGGTGATTGGCGTGGGCTGGGGCTGCGGGGTGTAGGTGGGTTCGACGGTGATGCCCAGGGGTTGGCGGAGGCCGCCGGAGGGGGGGAGGCCCTGGTTGTCGATGATGCGTTGGATGGCCATGACGCCCTCGATGAGGGTCTCGGGGCGGGGGGGGCAGCCGGGGACGTAGACGTCGACGGGGATGAACTGGTCGATGCCCTGGACGGTGGCGTAGGTGTCGAAGACGCCGCCGGTGGAGGCACAGGCGCCCATGGAGATGACCCACTTGGGCTCGCACATCTGGGTGTAGATGCGTTGGAGGACGGGCATCATCTTCACGGAGATGCGGCCGGCGACGAGCATCAGGTCGGCCTGGCGGGGGCTGAAGCGCATGACCTCGGCGCCGAAGCGGGCCAGGTCGTACCGGGACGAGGCGGTGGCCATGAGCTCGATGCCGCAGCAGGCCGTGCCGAAGGGCATGGGCCAGACGGCCGAGCGGCGGGACCAGTTGACCACCTTCTGCAAGGTGGTGGTGACGTAGCCTTCCTGGTTTTCGAGGACTTGTTCGAGGCCCATGGCGTGCTCGCGGGGGGACGCTTTCTTAGAAGATATCGAAGATTAGGGCCGGGCAGGTGAAGAAGTCCGGCCGACCGGGCGGAATGACGCGGCCGGGGGGCGGCTAGCCGATAGTGGGGGGGTGAACGAGGCGGAGAGCGAGCCCGGCGAGCCGTTGAACCTGGTGGTTTTCTCGGATGACTGGGGCCGGCATCCGTCGAGCTGCCAGCACCTGGTGAGGCACCTGATGGTGCGGGGGGTGGTGGGTGAGGTCGTGTGGGTGAACACGATCGGGACGCGCCGGGTGCGGCTGAGCTGGGCGGACGCGAAGCGGGCGGTGGGGCGGTTGTGGCAGATGGCGTTTAGCCGGCGAGATTTCTCGCCGAGCGAGGAAGCCAGCGGGCCCGCCCCGCGGGTGGTGAGCCCGATGATGTGGCCCGGGTTTCGGGCGGGGTGGCAGCGGCGGTTCAACGCGAAGCGGATAGTCGGCGCGGTGCGGCGGGCGATCGATCCGGGCAAGCGATGGGTGGGGCTGACGACGCTGCCGATCACGGCAGATGTGGTGAAGCCGTTGCGGGTACTTCCGGGGGGCGGCGTCGAGCGGTGGGTGTACTACTGCGTCGATGACTTTTCGGTCTGGCCTGGCCTCGACGGCGACGTGATGGACGCGATGGAGCGCGAGCTGGTGGGGCGGGTGGATGCGATCTGCGCGGTGAGCGAGACGTTGGTGGATCGGGTCGGGGGGATGTTGAACCGCAGAGGCGCAGAGAGCGCAGAGGAAAGCAGCCGGGATGTCACACATCCCGGGGTTGCGGGTTCGCATCAGTCACGCCAAGACGCCAAGTCGCCAAGTCGCCAAGTTGAGTTGCTGACGCATGGGGTGGATCTAGCCTTTTGGGTACGCCCCGACGTCTCCGACGAGCCTGACGATGATCGATTGCTTTTTTGGGGGTTAGTTGACGATCGACTTGATCTTGAGTGGGTCGATACATGTGTGGCTGGCCAGTCATGCGAGTTGGTCATCGCCGGGCCACAACAGCCTGAGGGTCTTGTGCGTGATAAGCGGCCTTGGTTGGTGACTTGGTTGGCGAGGCAGCACAACCGGCTGCCCGATGACGCGGCCTCGGCCAAGGTCCTCGTCATGCCCTACCGCGACATGCCGGTGACGCGGGCGATGCAGCCGTTGAAGTTGCTGGAGTATCTGGCGACGTACAAGCCGGTCGTGGTGCGGCGGCTGCCGGCGACCGAGGCGTGGGCGGATTGCTGTGATGTGGTGGAGACGGCGGACGAGTTCGTGCGGGTGTGTCGGGAGCGGGCCGAGGGCGGGCTGCCGGCCGAGCAGCGGGCGGCGCGGGAGCGGCGGCTGCCGGGCGAGAGCTGGTCCGAGAAGTCGCGGCAGCTGGAGGTGATCCTGCGTGGGGGCGGGGTTTAGCCGGCGAGATGTCTCGCCGGTTGTGGGTCGGTCCGTCCTGCGGCCGATGGAGTGTCTATGAGCGCATCGATCGGACGCGGCGTGATGGCGAGCATCGGGGCGGTGTCGGCGTGGCCGGCGTGGCTTTCGTTTTCGGCGTGGCGACGCACGCACGGCGACGACCGGGCGTTGCAGCTCGCCGGCGAGGCGGTGAGCGGGATCGCGGGGATGCGCGGGCTGTGGGCGCGGGCCGCGTTCTATCGCTGGCCGCTGGCATGGTTCGGGGAGCGCGTCTGCATTGGGTATGGGTCGCACTTCAGCAAGACGGCGACAGGCGTCGGTGACGGCGTGTACGTCGGGCGCTACTGCGGGGTCGGTCTGGCCGAGCTGGCGGACGGGTGCATGCTGAGCGACGGCGTGCAAGTGCTCTCGGGCGGTCGGCAGCACGGGTCGGACGGCTCTGCTCGCGACGACACCACGATGAGCTATCGGCGGGTGCGGATCGGCCGCGGGGCGTGGATCGGGGCGAACGCCGTCGTCATGGCTGACGTTGGCGACGGGGCGATCGTCGGGGCGGGGGCGGTGGTGACCAAGCCGGTGGCCGACGGGGCGAAGGTCGCGGGCGTGCCGGCCAAGCCGATCGGCCCGGGGCTGACGGTCGACTGGACGCGGACCGGCACCGTCGCCTCCGACGCGATGCGTCCCTCTACACTCGCCGCATGACTTCGGCGGGCGACCTCAACGCGACCGGCCCGGCCATTGGCCGTTACCCCGCGACGCGGCTGCGCCGGCTCCGCCGCTTCGACTGGTCCCGCCGCCTCGTCGCCGAGCACACGCTCAGCGTCGATGACCTGATCTGGCCGGTGTTCGTGCACGGCGACGACGCGCCGGCCGACATCCCCACGATGCTCGGCGTGCAGCGCCTGCCGATCCCCGGCGTCGTCGACGCCGCCCGCCGCGCGATCGACCTAGGCATCCCCGCGATCGCCGTGTTCCCCGCCACCGACCCGGCGCTGAAGACCTACGACGGCCGCGAGGCGGTCAACCCCGACAACCTCGTCTGCCAGACCCTGCGCGCGATCCGCGACGCCGGCCTCGGCGGCCGGCTTGGCCTCATCACGGACGTCGCCCTCGACCCCTACACGTCCCACGGCCACGACGGACTGCTCCGCGGCGACGAGGTCGTCAACGACCCGACCGTCGAGGTGCTCTGCCGCCAGGCCGTCAACCAGGCACAGGCCGGCTGCGACGTGATCGCGCCCAGCGACATGATGGACGGCCGCGTCGCGATGATCCGCCGGGCGCTCGACGGCGAGGGGTTCGAGCACGTGGCGATCATGAGCTACGCGGCGAAGTACGCGTCGGCGTTCTACGGCCCGTTCCGCGACGCGGTCGGCTCGCAGGCCGCGCTGCGGGGCGACAAGCGGACGTACCAGATGGACCCGGCCAACGGCGACGAGGCGTTGCGCGAGGCGGCGATGGACGTGGCCGAGGGGGCGGACGCGCTGATCGTCAAGCCGGGGCTGCCGTACCTGGACCTGTGCTGGCGGGTGAAGGCGTCGCTCGGCGTGCCGACGTTCGCGTATCAGGTGAGCGGGGAGTACGCGATGCTGGACGCGGCGGCGCGGGCGGGGGCGATCGATCGGCAGCGGGCCGTGACCGAGTCGCTGCTGGCGTTCAAGCGTGCGGGGTGCGACGGGGTGTGGACGTACTTTGCCGCCGAGGCCGCGGGTTGGCTGGCGTCGGGCGGGGGTTAATGCGACACTGCTCGGGCTGGCCAGGAAGGCCGGCCGGCCGGTCCCGTCGCGTGTTTGCCGGTCTCGCGTCTGTTGCCAAGGGAGTCTCCCGACGTGTCGATCGAACTGACCTGTGACAAGTGCGGCAAGCTGCTGCGAGTAGACGACAAGTTTGCCGGGCGTCGGGCGAGCTGCCCGGCGTGTCGCGCGCCCATCGATATCCCGGCCAAGGCCGACGACGAACTCGAAGAGCTCGAGGAGCTCGAGCCCCTGGACGAAGCCCCCGCGGCGGCCGGCGACGCCGACGACTCGGGCTACGCGCTCGACGACGACGCCCTCGGTGCCCTCGCGCCCACCGACTCCGGGGTGCCTCAGCCGATGACGCAGGCCGAGAAGCTCGAGGCCGCCGGCCTGGCCGCGCCCGCCCCCACCAAGGGCAAGGCCCACGGCGCCAAGCCCCTGCCCGGCCACACCGTCACGCCCGAGCTCACCGATCGCGAGAAGGCCAGCCGCGCCGCCGCCCGCCGCTCGCTGATCGTCAAGGGCGTCCTCGCCTTGGTCGTGCTCGCCGCACTCGTCGGCGGCGGCTACCTGTACATGACCACCCTGGGCGCGATGGTCAAGGTCGTCTCGTCGCAGTCGGTCCGCACGGTCGTGGCGCTCGACGACATCGACACCGCCGACACCAACCAGACGCTGAGCACGCAGGTGCTCAACCCCATGCAAGCCGCTCGCACCGACATGACCATGGGCGGCGACGGCGGCATCTACGTCACTCGGCCCGACGGCGGTGGTGACTATCTGCTCGTCGAGTTGACCGTCCGCGAAGGGTTGATGAAGTCCCGCAACCAGTGGTCGGGCTATAACGTCAGATTCCGAGAGTCGGAGTTCGAGGTCGTCGCCAACACCGGCCAGACCGTGCAGCCCATCATGCTCCGCGACAAGATCCCCAGCCCCGCCGCGGTCTCGCTGGACAAGGGCAGCTCGCCGGACCCCGTGCTGCCCGCGGGCTACACGCCGGCCGTCGCCGACTACGAGTCCAAGGGGCGGTACGAGAAGGCCGCCGGCACGCTCGTCTACGACGGGTCCAACGGCGTGACAGGCGAGGTCAACTTCCGCGCGCTGCGGCCCTTCAACCCGGCGCCGGGTGTCTCGGGCGTCACGGTCAACGGCAGTCTTGAGCTGCGCGACCCCTCCGGCATCACGCTGGACTACACCTACAACGGCTATCAGGCAGAGGTCGCCTGGCCCGCCGACAGCACCGGCTGGAAGAGCTCCGAGAGCTACCTGCTCGGCTCGGTCACCACCATGGAGCTCCACCCGGTGGCCCTGCTCATCCCCAAGCCCGCCGGCGCGACCAAGCTCACCATCCGCATGGGCGGCGAGGACCTCGTCACCGTCTCGACCACCGCATCGACCGGCACGCCTTCGGCCCCGCCCGTCGCTCCCTCAGCCCCACCGACTCCCGGCGCCACGCCGCCCACCGCCATCGCTTCCGCCGCCGTCGCCGGCGCCGCCCCCCCGCCCGCTCCCGGCGCGGCTGCCGCCCCCGGCTCATCCGCCAGCTCCAACCCCAACCCCCTGGGCTACTTCTCCGCCCTCGCCCAGGCCCGCAACAAAGCCCGCGGCGTCGCCGCCGCCAGCAACATGCGCCAGTTCGGCATCGCGCTGCAAGCCTTCCGCGCTCAGAACGGAAACCAATACCCCGAGTCGCTCGACGAGCTCCGCGACTTCATCCCGTCCTTCGACGAGCTGATGAAAAACCCACACACCGGCGAGGACGTCGGCTTCATCTACGAGGCGCCCGACCCCACCGACAACCCCGCGACCACGCCCATCCTCTGGGAGTCCCGCGGCGGCTACAAGGACCTCTCCGGCTACGTCCTTTACGCCGACGGCCGCGTCGACGATCAGTGACGAACCCTCGATGCGACTCGCATCCTTCGCGAGTCAGCCATCGGCTCAGTCATTATCGATGATCGATGCCTTCAGCCGCGTGAGTTGGCCGGCCGCCAGGGTTAGGGAGGCCGAGTTCACGAGCCTGATGTCGATCGACTCCTTCTTTTCCCGCTTGTTGTCATCGATCGTTTCGACGGTCACCTTCACGCGCGACTTGCCGGCCGGGAAGGTGATCTTCTTGCCCTTGATCTCCTTACCGTTGACGAAGACGTCGTAGTCTTTGCCGAACTTGGCCTTGCCCTTGAGCTTCAGCTTGACGCTCTTGGACACGCTCATGTCGCCCGTCCGGATCGCGTTGTACTTGAGCTTCGAGCTCTTCTCCTTGAGGTTCTTGCCCTTGCCCTTGAGCTGAACCGTGGGCTGGACGTTGACCTCGAAGGTCTGCTCGATCCTGTCGCCCGCGATGTCAGACGTCTCGATGGTGACCGTTGCCAAGCCCTCGAAGTCCGACGCGGTCGTGATCCGCATCTGTCCATCGACGAACGCAACGGCGATGTCATCCGGTGCCGAGTTGGCGGTGACTGTGTAGGTCACGCCATCGAGGACTGTCATCGATTCGGTCAGCACGAAGTCGTCGCGGTCAGGCTTGCCATCGGCGTTCGAGTAGTTCTGTAGCGGCACGTCGCCGAGCGCCGACGCGTTCTCGGTGTAGTCGTCGGTCAGATCGAAGCTATTGCCGGCGTTCACGGCGTCGAACACATCCATACCGTCGAAGAGGACTTCGCCGAAGATGGTGAAGCCGCCGTTCTGCCCGTCTAGGTTGGCGGTGTTGTCGGCGAGGTTGACGAAGAACTGGCTGGTGGCGCTGTCGGGGTCGCCGCCGAGCTTGGCCATCGACAGGGTGCCGCGTGTGTTGACATCTGGCGCGGCGTACCAAAACAGGCCGGTGTTCGTGCTGCCATAGTTGCCACCGATCGTCACGGTATCGGCGCCGTCATCGACAGCGACGATCTCATTGACCAGAAACTGTCCGGTCGACGGTGCTTCGCTTAGCGCGACGACGATGTTGTCGCCGACGCTGACACCGCTCAAGTCCGTGCCCGCCGGCAGCTGAACAACAGGGCTGCCGTTAGTGATGCTTGCGTTGACACCGTCTGCTGTCTTGAACGCGTCGAACTCATTGTCGATGGGGTCCGTTGTGATCACCCCAACGCTCTGCGCGTCGTCGCTGATCGTGAACCCTCCGCCTTGCACGACAAAGTTGCTGGCTAGGCGATGGAAGAACATGTCGTCGTACGCACCGCTCTCAACGAGGTCGATGAAGTTCTGAGCCGTGCCCGGCGTCAGCTCGTCGTACGTCATCACGTAATAGTCGCCGCGGTTAGTCTCCGCCTTGACCACGCTGCGAAGCGCGACCTCCGCGGCCTGGCCGGCGTCCACGGTGACGTCCGCGATCGGCTGGATCGGGGTCACCGACAGCAGCTGCCGCGGCTCCAACGCTTCGAGCCTCGGCTCCCCCGCCACGCCTCTCGGCTCCAGCAATCGCCCCAGGCCCCGAATCACATCCCAGAACATCTCAAAACCTCCTGAGCCAAAGACACCCACAAAACCACGCCGTCGGCATCCTTGCCCACCCCGAGTCGGCCGTCGCGGCCGCTCGCGAAGCAAGTCTACCCCATGAAAACGACGCGGCGCCGTCTCCGGTTCGTCAATTCCCCGTTGCGAGGCGACGCCTGTGAACACGGCTTGCCGGCCCCTGAGCCGGTCTCGGCGGTCTTTTCTCCACCAATCGTGCACCGTCGGCCGATGTCGGGCCGGCCGAGTTGACACGCCGTCTGAGCGCGTTACACTCCTCGGCTCGCCTGTGAGGTCTGACGCCTATGGGAACACGACATCAATGATCCAGTCCACTCCACCCGGAGAGGCCCATTGATGACGACCCTCGTGGACGTCCGACCCCGCATCGGCGGGACAGCCCCGGCATCTGTGCCGACGGCCGATTGGTTCTTTGACATGCGAATAGGTCTTTGTGTTGCAACACCGAGAATGTTGTCTCGTGCGTATAGGGCGATATCGTCCCGACCGAGCCGACCAGATCTCGACGCAGCCTGTTCGCGGAGCCGTCGCTGGCGTTGATGAGAGCAGGGTGGTCGAGGGGGTGATGCGGCTGAACTGTTCGGCTTCGTCTCCGAACGGTTGAGTTCGCTGATCTCAGTGGGTCGGTCGCAGGTCGGGGTGATGAAGTTACTAAGGGCACGGGGTGGATGACTTGGCGATCAGAGGCGATGAAAGACGTGGTAGCCTGCGATAAGCCGCGGGGAGCTGGCAAACAAGCTTCGATCCGTGGATGTCTGAATGGGGAAACCCGGCCATTAGGTCACTGCACGCTGAATGCATAGGCGTGCAGAGCGAACCCGGAGAACTGAAACATCTCAGTACCCGGAGGAAAAGAAAGCAACAGCGATTCCGTAAGTAGCGGCGAGCGAAAGCGGACAAACTCATAGCGTCGTGAACGGCCTGGAAAGGCCGATCGCAGAGGGTGACAATCCCGTAGCGGCGTAGTGAGGTAGCCCTTGAGTAGCACGGAGCTCGTGAAACTCCGTGTGAACATGGGAGGCCCACCTCCCAAGGCTAAATACTCCTGATCGACCGATAGTGAACCAGTAGGGTGATTGAATGTTGAAAAGCTCCCCGATAAGGGAAGTGAAAAGCACCTGAAACCCCGTGCCTACAAGCGGTCGGAGCCTGCCTTCGGGCGGGTGACGGCGTGCCTTTTGCATAATGAGCCAGCGAGTTGTCCTTCATGGCAAGGCTAAGCCGTACACCGGCGCAGCCGTAGCGAAAGCGAGTCTTAACCGGCGAACAGTCGTGGGGGGCAGACGCGAAACCAGGTGATCTACCCATGGCCAGGTTGAAGGGAGGGTAAAACCTCCTGGAGGACCGAACCCGTTGTCGTTGAAAAGACATGGGATGAGCTGTGGGGAGGAGTCAAAGTCTAATCAAACCTGGAGATATCTCGTTCTCCTCGAAATAGCTTTAGGGCTAGCCTCGCGTGTTCCTGTATGGGGGTAGAGCGACTGATTGGAGCTGGGGCCCATCCCGGGTACCCACTCCAACCAAACTCCGAATACCATACAGCCAAGCGCGGGAGTCAGTCTGCGGGGGACAATCTCCGTGGACAAAAGGGAAACAACCCAGACCACCAGCTAAGGCCCCCAATGACGTCTCAGTTCTTAAGGATGTCAGGGTCCTTTGACAGCCGGGATGTTGGCTTAGAAGCAGCCACCATTTAAAGAGTGCGTAATAGCTCACCGGTCGAGGATCCTGGCGCCGATAATGATCGGGAATAAGTCGTCAGCCGAAGCTGTGGACTTTTACGAGTGGTAGAGGAGCGTTGCTGTCGGCGTTGAAGGCCATCGGACAACGATGGCTGGAGCGGCAGCAAGTGCTTATGCTGGCTTGAGTAACGATAAAGCAGGTGAGAATCCTGCTCGCCGAAAGCCTAAGGTTTCCTGGGCAAGGTAAATCCGCCCAGGGTTAGTCGATACCCTAAGGCGAGGCCGAAAGGCGTAGTCGATGGGAAGCAGGTTAATATTCCTGCACCAAGGTGAATGTGACGGACCTACGAGGTATGGCGGTTGGCTAGTCGTGACCGTTGCCGCAAGGCTAAGGGCCTGGATCCCGATGCATGCGATGGAAGTTCCAAGAAATAGCCACCTATTGATCGTACTAAAACTGACACAGGTAGGCGGGGCGAAAAGCCTCAGGCGCTCGAGAGAACGGTTGTGAAGGAATTAGGCAAATTCACCCCGTACGTTCGCAATAAGGGGGCCCTAACCTTCGGGAAGGGCGCAGAGAAAAGGTGCTGACGACTGTTTATCAAAAACACAGGACTGTGCTAATTCGCAAGAAGAAGTATACAGTCTGACGCCTGCTCGATGCCGGAATGTTAAAGAAGTAGGTTAGCTTCGGCGAAGCTTACGACTCAAGCACCGGTCAATGGCGGCCGTAACTATGACGGTCCTAAGGTAGCGAAGTTCCTTGTCGGGTAAGTTCCGACGCGCATGAATGGCGTAACGATTGGCACACTGTCTCCACAACCGGCTCGGTGAAATAGAAGTTGCGGTGAAGATACCGCATACCCGCAGCAAGACGGAAAGACCCCGTGGACCTTTACTGTAGGCTGATACTGGCCAAGACCTTCAACTGCGTAGGATAGGTGGGAGGCTTTGAAACCCGATTTTCGGATCGGGTGGAGCCGTCCTTGAAATACCACCCTGTTGCTCGTTTTGACCTAACGCGATCCCGTGAATCCGGGTCGCGGACCCTGTTAGCTGGGCAGTTTGACTGGGGCGGTCTCCTCCTAAAGAGTAACGGAGGAGCGCAAAGGTTGGCTCAGCATGGTTGGAAACCATGTTTCGAGTGTAAAGGCACAAGCCAGCTTTACTGCGAGACAGACTCGTCAAGCAGTCACGAAAGTGGGCCTTAGTGATCCGGCAGTTCCGTGTGGAAGGGCTGTCGCTCAACGGATAAAAGGTACCCCGGGGATAACAGGCTGATCGCTCCCGAGCGTCCATAGCGGCGGAGCGGTTTGGCACCTCGATGTCGGCTCGTCACATCCTGGGGCTGAAGGCGGTCCCAAGGGTTGGGCTGTTCGCCCATTAAAGTGGCACGCGAGCTGGGTTCAGACCGGCGTGAGCCAGGTCGGTCCCTATCTGCTGTGGGCGCAACATATTTGAGAGGAGTCTTCCCTAGTACGAGAGGATTAGGAAGGACGAACCCCTGGTGCGTCTGTTGGCCTGCTAAGGCCACCGCAGAGTAGCTAAGTTCGGCAGGGATAACTACTGAAAGCATCTAAGTAGGAAGCCCCCCTCGAGATGAGTCTTCGATGAGACCCGTGGGAGACCACCACGTTGATAGGCCGCAGGTGTAAAGGCAGAGATGTCCTCAGCTGAGCGGTACTAACGGTCGATCGCTTCATCATCCCGACCCACGACCGACCCCGCCTCCATCCCCCATGGAGAATCGGGCGTCGCCGCGGATCGCGATATCACCCAACACGCACGAACAACAACGCTCATTAAGCAACCCGATTTCGCCGGATCCCCAACCCGCCGGCTTTGTCGAGTATCGCTCACTCTTTGAGCGTATCGGTGTTGCAGCACGAAGACCTATTCATGGTTCACCCTTGCCGGTTGATCTATTCGTTCGGTCGGCTTTCAGTGAACGCACCCTCGCTTGGAGAGCGATCTCCGAGACCGAGCGGTGCAGGTCGCGTCGGCTTAACGGCCGGCATCGACCTTTCCGGTGACCATAGTGCTGGGGTCACACCCGTTCCCATTCCGAACACGGCCGTTAAGCCCAGCACGCCGATGATACTGCCTCTGCGGGAAAGTAGGTCATCGCCGGATTCATGCCCCCGATCGGCCTAAAGCCGGTTGGGGGCTTTTTCGTGCGCCCCACGCGCACACGCTACCGCCTGCGCCCGCTTCTTTCGTCTCTCTCGATCGTCAGTTAGATCGGGTTGCGTCGTCGTCTGACTGTCGCGTTGATCGCTTCGCAAGCGCCGGCCTGGCTGCACGCCGGTAACCTCCGCGGCCGCCCCGCTCATACCTATTACCGCTAGGTATGAGCTGTTTCGGATCGGATGGGAGTTGAACCGCGACGTGATCGGCGTGCCACCTTTGTGTTGAAAAATCAAGGCCCCGGCGACGTCCTGATATTGGTACCGCTTGCGTTGTGTGCTGCGTTGCATGCCCGTTGTTGGAGATCGCCATGAACCGCGTCCGCCGATCCCGCACCCTTTCTCGAGGCCTCACGCTCATCGAGCTCTGCGCCGCCCTGTGCGCGGTGGCGATTCTGCTCACCTTCCTGCTGCCCGTGATGGCGCAGAACCGGGCGCAAGACATGGCGATGGAGAGCAACAAACAGCTCCGCGGGATTCACCAGGCCTGCGTCATGTACGCCCAGACCAACAACAGCTGGTTCCCGGGTATCCGAGGCCGAGGTGAGCTCGTTCCGGCCGACGACATCGTGTCGGCGGACGTCGACGGCGGTGTGCCGGCGGGACGGTACGCGTTGTTGCTACGCGGCAATTTCTTCACGCCCGGTTACATCGTCGGCCCGTTCGAGCGCAACAAGACGGTCTGGCGATTCGGCGACGGTGATCTCACCGACGAGCACTTCTCCTACGCCATGCTCGCGCTGGACCTCGATGAAGACGGTCAGGTGGACGGCCCCATGAAAGACGGCGAGCCCGTCCGCCGTCCCGGGACCGATCGGCGGTTGTGCTACAACCGCACGGAAGAGTGGGCCGAAACACTTAACACATTGGCCCCCGTCATCTCCGATCGCAACCTTGGTGAAGATGTCAACCGCGGTGCCCGCAGTATCCAGTCGTCCGGCGAGCCCGGCTCGTGGATCGGCGGCGTTGTGTATAACGACAACCACGTCGTCCATCAGCTCGGGCAACGCGTCGAGTCGAAGTTCGGTCGTGCTCATGGTTTCGATGGCAAGGCCACCTCGCTGGACAACCTGTTCGCCGAAGACTCGGAGATGGCGAAGGACGACGCCGTGATGGTGTTTCAGGACGCCGCGTCTGGCGTGCGGCAACGCTGATCGCGATTCGTTGCGGCTGGATTTTACTTGGGTGATCGATCGGTTCGATTATGATGCAAGTGGTTTCATGGATTCTTTTCTCTTAGGAATCTTCCAGGCTCATGACGGGGTGAACGGTTCGCCCCGGTGACAACGCGACCGCGAGCCGATCGAGCCCACGACGCCCCGGCGTCCATCCACCGCTTTTATTCATTCTTATAGCGCTCGACGCGGCGGACCTCCTTCAGGCGCGATTGCTTCGCGCCGGAGTTGTTCGGATAAGCCGGCTGGGAAACTTATCAATCCCGCGGCCGGCGGTCGGTCCGCCTCCACCGCGTCTGGTTCCTTCGACTAGCGGCGTGTGATCTCTCTCCTTCTCCATAGGAGCGCTGTGATGTTGGATCTGTTTGAGAGGAATCGTTGGGCGTTTGGGTTATTGGAGTTGTGCGTGGTGCTGATCGTGATCGCCGTGCTGGCGGCGTTGCTGCTGCCGACGCTCGGGCGCTCGAGGACTAGTGGGAGACAGTTGCCGAACAACACGCAGGTCCGTGGCATCCATCAATCGATGGTGATATTTGCTCAAGGCAACAACGGCTACTTCCCTGGTCTGTCGGCCGACGGTGAGTTGTTGGAAGCCGGAGCGATCTTTGGCACGACCGAGGACGGTGCTTTTCCGGGGGCACGCTACGTGATCCTGATGGACGCGAACTATTTCCCCGGCGAGTATGCCATCAGCCCGCTCGAGCGGTCCAAGACCGAGTGGACGACGGCCGGCACGCCGATCACGACCGATCAGTTCTCCTTCGGCATGCTCGCCCTGGACCTGGACGCCGATGGCCGGCTCGATCGGCCGGACGCGATCGTCGGTAGCGACGGCCGCACGACGCGGCCGGGCGGCCGGACCGCCGAGTGGTCCGAGACGCTGAACACCGAGGCGCCCGTGATGGCCGACCGGAACACCGGGGCCGACGCCGCGGGCCGGGTCTCGAGCATCCACACGCAGCAAGATTCGGGCGACTGGCGGGGCAGCGTCGCGTGGAACGACAACCACGTGGTGTTCGAGACAACGCCGAGCCTCAGCACGAAGTTCGGCGACGGGCCCTTCCGGGACGAGGCGCTTGGGCAGGGCGACCACCTGTTTGTCGCCGACTCGCCGAACGCGATCGACGACGCGGCGATCGTGTTTCAGGATGGGCAGACGCTGGATGGGCAGAGATGAGTCAGTTCACCACCAGCCAGATGCATCGGCTCGCTCATTCCCGGCCATGGTGGAAACCCGGCCGGGGGTTGTTGTATCTGTTGTTCGGCTTGATTTGGTTTGTGGTTGCGCACCATCTGATGCAAGGCGGTCCACGCGGCACCAACTTTGTTTATACCGCATGGACTTTGGATCGCTTCACGGAGTTGATTCCGCGGCTGTACTTAGGCTTGCCGATTGTCGGTGGCCTGTTGGGCGGTGCAGTCTTTATTGGGCGCGGGGTCGTTCGATGGAGCGCCGGCGTTCTGCTTTCCGCCGTGATCTTGCTGTGCCTCGCGATGAGTGTTGCTTGGCTGCAGGACCAGGGAGGTTGGTCGGACCGATTGATTCGTTGGATGACGTCCTGATGGCTAGCTGAACAGACCCTGAAGGGATGGTCGCCCCCCTCCAGGTCCCGCCGTGAGTT
>JBCCZA010000075.1:0-14850 GCA_039188455.1 Planctomycetota bacterium | reverse complement strand
CGTTGCTGCAGCGGCACGGCGGGCCGGCGGCGGCGGCGGTGGACGGCGTGCTGACGCGGGTGGAGGATCGGGTCGAGGCGTTGCGGGCCGAGGCGGCGGAGGTGCTGGCGCCGTCGCGGAAGGCGCAGATCGAGCAGCGGGCGTCGGCGATGGCGGGCTCGGCGGTGGCGCTGTCGGAGGGGCTGCGGCGATGGGCGAACGGCCAAGGATTCGAGCCGGAGCGCCTGGTGGCGTTCGACATTGCGTACGCCAAGGCGTTGCGTCGCGCGGGGCGGCCGATGGACGCGGTTGAGGTGCTCGACGCGGTGCCGGAGGACTTTTTCAACGACATCGCGGTGATCAGCGAGACGGCCGACGCGCTGCGCGAGGCGGGCGGGGACGAGAACCTGGCCGAGGCGGTGGAGCTGTACGACCTGCTGATCGGCGGGCTGGGCGAGCCGTTCCCGGCCGAGTGGTGGAACGCGTGGGCGGGTCGGCTGGAGATCGACCAGCGGCAGGGGCGGGGCGACTCGGTGGGCACGCGGGTGCGGCAGCTGAAGTTCACCGACCCCGGCCTGGGCGGCGAGCCGTACAAGTCGCGGCTCGAAGCTTTGGAAGCGAGCAACCCGTGACAGCGGCCCGGTGGGCGATGGTTGTTGCGATGGCTTGCTTGGGGTTCATCACGGGCTGCGGGAACTACTTCGCGCCCGGGCCGACGCAGCGATCGGTCGCCGCGACCGACCTCGTGGGCACCTGGACGTACGCCCCGCTGTGCTCGGGCCCGGCCCAGGTCACGCTGGTGTTGAGGCCCGACGGGACGTTCGGTCAGACCGTTCAGGAAGGCACGCGGACCCTCACGAGCCAGGGCGGGTGGCGCGTGGTGGGCAGCGAGGTCGAGCTGGACGCCGCGCTGACCGAGTTCAACGGCTGGTCGATCGCCCAAGAACGCTGGCGAGTCGTGGACTGGGACGAGTCGCCGACGGGTTTTGGCATTTTTGGCGGGGCGGGCGATCCCGACTGCTGGGTCGTTTTCGATTGGCAACCCTGAGCCTTGCTCTTTGCCTCGGCACGCCACGTCGGGCCGGGCTCCTAAACTCCCCGCATGATCACCCGCAACATCCCCGGCACCGACCTGGACGTCTCGCTGCTCGGCTTCGGCAACTTCACCGTCGGCAACAACTGGTGGAAGGAGTTCACCGACGACGAGGCGGTGGCGTTGCAGAACCACGCCGTCGACAAGGGCGTGACGTTCTTCGACACGGCCCCGGCGTACGGCAACGGCAAGGCCGAGGCCCTGCTCAAGCCGACCATCGCCTACGCCGGCCGCGACAACGTCGTCATCAGCACGAAGTATGGCTACGACCTCGTCTCGGACCCCGGCGAAGAAGGCTCGCACCGCGAGCGTCGGCAGGACTTCTCCGAGAAGAACATCCGCCGCGAGCTCGAGCAGTCGCTCAAGAACATGGGCACCGACCGCGTCGACCTGTACCAGGCGCACAACATCAAGCTCGAGCACTTCTCTGACGAGCTGTTCGCCCTGATGGACAAGCTGATTACGGAGGGCAAGATCCTCGCGTGGGGCGCGGCGCTGGGCCCGGCGATCGGCTGGCGTGAGGAGGGCCACCAGAGCTTCCTCGACCACGACGCGGCGACGGTCCAGACCGTCTACAACCTGTACGAGCAGGCCCCCGGCCGCGAGCTGTGCGAGATCGCCGCCAAGCGCAACCGCGGCGGGGTGATCGCCCGCGTGCCTACTAACTCGGGCATGCTCGACGAGGAGTTCGCCTCGGCCGACCACAAGTTCCCGCCACAGGATCACCGCAAGTTCCGCGACAAGAACTGGCTGATCTACGGGCTCGAGAAGAACAAGATGGTCAAGCCGATGGCCGAAGAGCTCGGCCTGTCGCTGCGGCAGTTCGCGTTCAAGTGGCTCGCCTGCCAGCCCGGCCTGGTGTCGATCGAGCCGAACCTGCTGGAGACGACCGACGTCGACGAGTTCGCCGCGGCCGCGGACCACCCGCTGATCCCCGACGACCTGCTGGACGAGCTGCGTGGGCTTTACGCCGAGGACTTTGGCCTGGGCGAGGACGCCCACCCGTGCAACCTGAAGTCGAGCGTCGCCGAGGGCGGCGCGGAGCGGTCGAGCTACCGGGTGCCGGCGCTGGCGTAAATATCGTTTTTGCCTCAGTTACACTGAGTTCATGAAACAGCGCAGGTTGCCGGGGCCTTACCAGCTATTCATGCTCGGTCTGAGTCTGTACGTCTTGGGGGTTCTGTTTGCCCGAACTGTCCATGAGTTTTCAGCCAGCACGCTAACGGTGCTCTGGAAAATCGATACAGCAATTTGTGCTGTCTTCTTCATTGACTTTGTGCGTAGCTTCGTCAAAGCGGACAGCAAGTGGAAGTACATGTTGACTTGGGGTTGGCTCGACCTGCTGTCATGCATACCCGTGATCGATCAGTTTCGGTGGGCTCGAATTGCTCGCGTTGGACGCATCATCCGTTTGCTGAGAGGTATGCGCGGGATGCATGTGCTGGTGGCTGAGTTGCTTCGGCGACGCGGCGAGACAGCCTTCTACACAGTTGCATTGGTCAGCTTGCTCGTTATTGTTTTCGGCGCGATTGCCGTCCTACAGTTTGAGAAAGACATTGCGGACAGCAACATTGACTCAGCAAGCGATGCTCTGTGGTGGACTGTGGTGACCATGAGCACTGTTGGATATGGGGATCACTACCCGTTGTCGACTGGTGGGCGGGTGGTTGCGGTCCTGCTCATGATGTGCGGTATTGGATTGTTCGGCACTTTTACGGGCGTGCTGGCAACGTGGTTTGTCGAAGATGACAGCGATGAGGTTCAATCGGAGATTGCCGATATGAGACGCGAAATCTCGGAGCTGAAAGATCTTGTTGAGACGAGATTGCCGGCTAGGTGATCCAGTTTTTGGGTTTGCTGAGGTTTAGGTGTCGAGCGTAGTGGCGAGCCGGAGCCCTTTGGGCCGCCGGCTAAACGCGGTGCCATTCGAGTGAATGGCAAGAGCTCGGTACGATCCTCGCCGATGACGCAGGTACTCGGCCGGGTTGTGGACAGCAAGGCATTCCAGAACGGGGTGCTGGGGATCATCCTGCTCGCGGCGATCGTCGTGGGGCTGGAGACCTCGCGTCACGTGATGGAGGCGTGGGGGCCTTGGGTCTATGCGCTGGACAACCTGATCCTGTGGCTGTTCGTCGTCGAGGCGGCGATGAAGATGGCCCGGCACGGGCGGCGGTTCTACCGCTACTTCCACGAGCCGTGGAACGTCTTCGACTTCATCATCATCGCGGTGTGCTTCATGCCGATCGGCGGGCACTACGCGGCGGTGCTGCGGCTGGCGCGGGTGCTGCGGGCGCTTCGGCTGGTGAGCAACATCCCCAAGCTGCAGCTGCTGGTCGGGTCGCTGATGCGGTCGCTGCCGTCGATGTTCTACGTCGGCATCCTCCTCACGCTGCTGTTCTACGTCTATGGCGTGCTGGGCGTGTTCCTGTTCCGCGACAACGACCCGATCCACTTCGGTGACCTCGGCAAGAGCCTGCTGACGCTGTTCCGCGTGGTGACGCTCGAGGACTGGACGGACGTGATGTACCTGCAGATGTACGGCAGCGACGTGTACCAGGGGTTCAACCACGCGGAGGTCTCGCCGGTGGAGTCGCGGGCGATGCCGATCGTGGCGGTGACGTACTTCGTGAGCTTCGTGATGCTGGGCACGATGATCATGCTGAACTTGTTTATCGGTGTGATCATCAGCTCGATGGACGAGGCGCAGGCGGAGGAAGAGCGGAAGGTCCGTCGCAAGCACATCGAGGCGACGGGCGAGCCGACGGTGAAGGACGAGCTGCTGGAGATCCGCCACGAACTCGAGGCGATGACGCGTCGGCTGGAAGGGCTTGCGAAGAAGAGCGGCAAGGGTGGGTGATCACGTGATCGGTCAGTGGGCGACGCTCTTGGAGAAGGCGTTGAGGATGACGACGCCGACGACGATGAGCGCGATGCCCGCGATCGCGCCCGCGTCGAGTTTTTGGCCGTAGGCAACCCACCCGACCCCGGCGAGCAGAACGATGCCGACGCCGGACCAGATCGCGTAGGCGACGCCGATCGGCAGGGCGTTGAGCGTGAGCGAGAGCAGGTAGAACGCGGCGGCGTAGCCGAGGACGACGACCACGGTCGGGACCGGGCGGGTGAACCCGTGCGACGCCTTGAGCGAGGACGTCGCGATGACCTCGCAGAGGATCGCCGCCGTGAGGAACAGCCAGTGCTTCATGCGGCGATCGTACGGGCTCGCGTCGGCGAAGCTGGGTGAGCGGACTTACTCGGGTGTCTGGGCCGCGGGAGCGTCTTCTTCGGTCGTCTCGGGTTCATCGGCCTCATCGGCCTCGACCTCGCTGAGCAGCGGCAGCACGCTGGGGGTGTCGAGCGGCGAGACTTCGACGACGTAGAGCCTGCCGAGCATGCCGCGATGGATGTGGTTGACGCCGATGTCGACGTCTGCCGGCGGCTCCTTGTCGCTGACGAAAGCGACGACGGGTTCGCCCTCGGCTTCGGCGAGGATCGCGACGGCCTGGCCGGAGGCGAGGGGCGAGTAGCTGATGCCGGCGAACGAGACGCCGTCGACCTCGAAGCCGGCGAGCGTCAGCGGTTGGCCGAGGCGTTCGTCGAACGTCTCCTCGAACTCTTCGATCGTCTCGCAGACCCAGTACGGCACCATGCCGGCGTCGACGAATCGCTCGTAAGCGGCCAGCGGCGTGCTCGCGATGTTCAGCCCCGTGTTCTCGGGGCGCGTGAGCAGCCAGCCCGAGGCGACGACCGCGGCGACGGCGAGCAGCGCGGCGATCGCGGCGATCGGTCCGATCCGGGCGAGGACGCCGCGCCGAGCGGGCGGCGTATCGGCGTGCACGGCGGCGAAGTCGACCGGCCGATCCTCGTCGAACAGCCGGCGCAGCGAGTCGTCGATGCGCGACTGCAACGCCTTTTCGTCGGCGGAGAGTTGCTCGGATCGGGTTGGTTCGTTCGGTTCGTTCACGGCGTCAGGCGGTCTGAGGGCGGGGCCGGGCGGCCGACGTGTCGTGGTGGTCGGCGAGGTGGCGTCGCATGCGTTGGCGGGAGCGGTGGACGTGGCTCATCGCGGTGCTGGCGGGGATGTCGAGCAGGCGGGCGATCTCGTCGTAGGTGTGGTCGCGGACGGTGCGGAGCAGCAGGCAGGCCCGGGCAACAGGCTCGAGGGCCGAGAGCGCCGCGAGGACGCTGTCGTCGAAGCCGGCCTCGTCGGCGTTGGGCAGCTCGCGCGGCTGGGCGAGCTGCGGCCGAGGCGGCGTCGGCCTGGCGGGGACCTGATCGGTGAACGGCGAGGTGTCCTGGCGATGCTTGATCTTGCGGCGGCGCATGTTGGACGCGACGTGGCGGACGATCTGCGCGGTCCAGGCCGTGAAGCTAGTCCCCGCTTCGAATCGGTCTCGTTTCGTCCAGGCGATCATCACGGCTTCCTGCACGGCGTCGTCGGCCAGGTGTCGATCCCCCAGGAAACCGTAGGCGGTCAGCCACAGCGACCGATTCGCCGCACACACAAGCCGCTCAAACTCCGCCTGATCCATGGCCTGACGTTCTCGATCACGGATTTCGGTCGGACGCTCTGTCATGAAATGTCGAGAGTCGGGTGGGATCTTGCGGCTGGGCGGGAATTTTTTGAGCCGTGGTCGACTATCGAACGTCTTAAGCGGTGAATAATTCCCGGCACCGACGATCCGAGGTCTGGTGCAAGATTCCGGCGGGGTTTCGACATGGAAGGGGTGGAGGCGAGCGCCTCGCAGTCCATGAACCCCACTCGGAGAAAGAACATGATTCGTTTGCGTCTCGCGCCCTCGGTGGCGATTGCCTTAGTGATCGGTGTGTCAGCGGCGACGGTGGCCTCGGCCGGCACGCTGTCGACCAATTTCATCAACCAGACCCCCGGCGGGCAGCCCGCCCCCGATGGCACCGACCTCGACGCCATCCTCGGCTTCACCGACTTCAACGCCAACAACCTCGGCAGCGAACCCGCCCCCTTCGACAACACGCCCAACATCGGCGAGATCATCTTCATCCAGAACGGGCCTTACTACGTCAGCAGCAACCGCAGCTTCGGCTTCGCCGGGCCCGGCCGCTCGGACATCACCTTCACGCCAGGCGTCGTCACCGCGCTCACGCTCGACGTCCGCGGCTCGCAGGACGGCGACCTCGTCGGACCCACCGCGCCCAACACGACGCTCCCCAACGGCACCGAGCTGGCCGACTCCGACCTGACCGTGCTCATCTGGTCCGAGCTGGGCATCGAGTTCTCGTTCTCGCCGATTGACAACAGCGGCTTCCAGGAGCTGTCGGTCGACGTGTCGAACCTCGCGTTCCTGGGCGAGTCGATCACGCGCGTGTCGCTGATCAACCAGGGTCCGAGCAATTCGCTGGCCGACATCGGCCGGCTGTCGGTCAACGTCGTGCCCGAGCCGGCGTCGGCGGCGATGATCGCGGCCGGGCTGACGCTGCTGGCGCGGCGTCGGCGACGCTGAAGCACCCGACGATCGAGATCACGAGGTGTGGGGTGCCCGGGCCGGACAATCACCGGCCCGGGCCGTTTTGTTGCGCCGTCGCCGCGATCGCGACCCGTGGGGTGGGGCGTTCGTATAGTCCGGCGATGGCCGGCGAGGTGCTGAGCGACGAGACGGTGTATTCGGGTGCGCGATTCACGATCGGCCGGCTCGAGCTGGCGGGCCGGGGCGGGGAGCCGGTGCGGCGAGAGGTGGTGCGGCCGAGCGACGCGGTGGTGATCCTGCCGATCGTCGAGGCGGGCACCGTAGGGCCCGACGCGACCGTGGCGATGATCCGCAATCGGCGGTGGGCCGTGGGCGAGGAGCTGTGGGAGCTGCCGGCCGGGACGATCGAGGCCGGCGAGGACCCTGCCGAGTGCGCCGAGCGTGAGCTGGCCGAGGAGACGGGTTATCGGCTGTTGCCGGGCGGGGCGTCCGCGGAGGCTTCCGGGGGGGGCGGTCGGATCGAGCGGTTGGCCGAGTTTTACCCGTCGCCGGGGTTCTGCACGGAGAAGCTGACGCTGTTCGCGGCGGTCGGGCTGGAGAAGGGCGAGCAATCGCTCGATCCCACCGAGGAGATCGCGGTGCACGCGATGCCGATGCGTGAGGCCCAGCGTATGGTGCGGGACGGCAAGGTCCGCGACGGCAAGACGATCGCCGGGCTGCTGTGGTGGTCGACGGGTTGGATGCACGGAGCCGGTGGCTGATGGCTTGGGAAGATCGAGACTACAACCGCGACCGGCCTCAGTTCCGGTTTACGCCGCCGGGCTTTTCGGGTTGGTCGGTCGTGACCTGGCTGCTGATCATCAACGCGGCCGTGTTCTTGCTGGACACGATCCTGGGTCGAGTGCTTGGCCCGTACGGCTTGGCGGTGGGGTCAAGCCTCATCGCGATCGAGCCGCTCGAACGGTGGGCGTACTTCTCGGTCGACACCGCCTTTGCCCAGTTCCAGGTCTGGCGGGTGTTCTCGTTTCAGTTTTTTCACAATGGGCTTTGGCACCTGATTGGCAACTCACTTGGGCTCTTCTTCCTGGGGCCGATGGTGGAGCAGTACCTGGGATCACGGCGATTCCTGGCGTTCTACTTGCTGTGTGGCGTGGCGGGGGCGGCGATGTACACGCTGCTGTGGTCGGTGGGGGTCGTGGTGACGAATCCGGCGTCACCGCTGGTCGGGGCGTCGGGCGGCGTGCTGGGGATCCTGGCCGGCGCCGCGATGATCGCGCCGGACATGAAGATCCTCTTGATGTTCATCCTGCCCATCAAGCTGAAATATGTGTGCTGGGCAGTGCTGTTCATCGCGGTCGCGGTCGTGATCGGCAGCGGGGAGAACGCGGGCGGTGAGGCGGCGCACCTCGGCGGGGCTGCGCTCGGTTTTCTGCTGATCCTCAAGCCCGGCCTGCTGAACTGGGCCGACGGGTTCCGGGCGCCGGACATCAAGGGAGCGATCGATCAGCGTCGGCGCGAGTCGGCCGCGAAGCGCGAGGCCGCGACCGAGGCGGAGATCGACCGCATCCTGGCCAAGGTCAGCGAGCACGGGCTGCACAGCCTGACCGCCAAGGAGAAGCGGGTGCTGAGCAGCGAGACGGAGCGGAAGAACAAGGCGGGCTGATAGGATTTCAGATTTGTGATTTCAGATTGCAGATGTGTGGTGGCGCGACTGAGTAATGGTTTAGCCGGCGGCCCGTAGGGCCCCGGGCGTTAACCTTCCGCGATGTCGGCGATCGAGTTTGAGGTGACGGCGCGGGACGCCGCGTCGGGGGCGCGGGTGGGGCGGGTGTCGACGCCGCACGGGGTGTTCGACACGCCGGCGTTCATGGTGGTGGGGACGCGGGGGTCGGTGAAGGGGCTTTGGCCGGGGATGGTGGCGGACTGCGGGGCGCAGGTGGTGCTGGGGAACACGTACCACCTGATGCTTCGGCCGGGCTCGGAGCTGGTGGCCGAGATGGGCGGGCTGCACGAATGGTCGCGGTGGGGCGGGGCGATGCTGACCGACTCGGGCGGGTACCAGGTGTTCTCGATGGCGGACATCAACAAGATCGACGACGACGGCGTGCGCTTCCGCAGCCACCTCGACGGGGCGGAGATCGACCTGACGCCCGAGCGGTCGATGCGGGTGCAGAACGAGCTGGGGGCGGACGTGATCATGGCGTTTGACGACTGCCCGCCGGCGGTGGGGGAGGGGGAGAAGGACGAAGGACGAAGGACGAAGGATGAAGGGGAGGGTGATCAGGGAGGCGAAGGCGAGGCGCGGCCGTTCCATCGGCAGAGCATCGGCGCGGCGGACTACGCGGCTCGGCTGAAGGTGGCGAACGAGCGGACGGTGCGGTGGCTGGAGCGGTGCGTGAAGGCGCACGGCAGGGCGGCGGAGCAGGCGTTGTTCGGGATCGTGCAGGGGGGGACGGACCCGGAGCTGCGGGCGTGGTGTGCCGAGCGGGTGTGCGGGTTTGACCTGCCGGGGTACGCGATCGGCGGGGTGGCGGTGGGTGAGGGGACCGAGGAGATCCGGTCGGTCGTGGAGGCGACGGCCCCGCTTTTGCCGGCGGATCGGCCGCGATACCTGATGGGGGTGGGTTACGAGCGGGACATCGTGGCGGCGGTGCGGGCGGGGGTGGACATGTTTGACTGCGTGCTGCCGACGCGGAACGGCCGGAGCGGGCAGGCGTTCACGCGGGAGGGGCCGATCAAGCTGAAAAACGCCAAGTACGCCAATGATCACCGGCCGATCGACCCGGATTGCGACTGCCCGGCGTGCGGCGGGGGGTTCAGCCGGTCGTACATCCGGCATCTGCTGCTGTCGGGGGAGATGCTGGGGCCGATTTTGGTCAGTGCACACAACATCCGGCACTTCCAGCGCCTCATGTTGGACATCCGGGCGGCGATTTCCCACAATGCGTGGCTCGACTTCGGCCGCCGCTGGCCGGTCGCGGCCCCGGCGCTCGAGCCGGCCACCCCCTGACCCTCCCCGCCGGTCGGCCTCGCCGGCTGATCCCTCCCGCAGGACACGACCCGATGATCGATCGGTTGGCATGGACCGTCACCCTGGCGCAGGACGGCGCCGAGCCCCCGCAGCCCACCGGCGTCGACTCGCTGGCGCCGCCGCCCGGCGAGACGGGCGTCACGCTCGACGCCAACGGCCAGCCCGTCACCCAGTCGGCGCCCTCGGGCGGCCTCTTCGACCCGACCTTCCTCATCCTCATGGTCGGCGTCATCGTCGTCATGTACGTCGTCGTCTTCGGCGGGCAGCGCAAAGAGAAGAAGCGCAAGGCCCAGATGCTCGAGAACATGGCCAAGGGCGACCGCGTGCAGACCGTCGGCGGCGTGCTCGGCACGGTGATGGACGTCACGGAACACGAGGTCACCCTCAAGGTCGACGAGAACACCAACGCCCGCGTTCGCTTCGCGAAGTCGGCCATTCAATCCGTGCTGGAGAGCAGCGAGTGAGGGCTTAGGGCTTAGTGCTTAGGCCTTGTCAGTCAACGATCCGCGCTATCGCAGCCACCACGCATCACGAACCCTAAGCCCTACGAGCTAAGCCCTAAGCCCTGCCTGCCATGAAATACCCGATCTGGAAGCCGATCCTGCTGCTGCTGGTGGTCGCGCTCTGCGTGCTGCTGTTCTACCCGCCCAGCCAGCGGCTCAAGCGTGGCATCGACCTGGCCGGCGGCACGACGCTGACGTACGAGGTGCAGGTCCCCGAGGGGCGTGACGTCGAGACGGCGATCGAGGACACGATCGCGGTGCTGCGTCAGCGGATCGACCCGCAGGGCGTGATGAACCTGGTCTGGCGGCCGGTCGCGGGGACGCGGCTGGAGGTGCAGATGCCGCTGGCCGGGCCGGAGGTGCGCGAGCGGCTGGACAAGTACCTCGAAGCGCGCGAGGCGCTGCTCGACAACGAGGTCACGCCGCGGGCGCTCAACAACCTCGTCCAGGCGCAGGGCGAGCAGCGAGCGGCCGAGCTGGACCGGCTGTCGGGCTTTGCCGACCGGGCGGTGCTCGAGGCGGTGATCGCCGACTACGACGCGCTGCAGGCGGCCACCCCGGCGTACGAGCAGACGCAGCGGGCGTTCCGCGAGGCCGAGGATGCGCTCGACGAGCTGCCCGCCTCGGCGACCGACGAGGAACGCCAGGCGATGACCGCGGCGATCGAGGCGTTGCGGGCCCAGCTGATCGCGAACGCTCAGTCGTACCTCGACGCGCGGGACGCCTTCCGCACGGCCCGCGACGCGGCGCTCGAGCAGAGCATCTCGGAGGTGCGTGTTGAAGCGGCGTTGGCCCAGCCTGACATTCCTGCCGACAACGGCGGGCCTAGCGATCAGCAGCTCGCATTCGACGCGCTCGCTGCCGACTACCCCGGTAAAGCCGCCGAGATCGACGCGCTGCAGACGACCTATGCGGCGTACGAGGCGGTCAAGGGCCCGCTGGACGACCCGAACGACTTGATCCGCATGCTGCGCGGGTCGGGTGTCCTGGAGTTCCGCATCGCGGCGGTGCCCGGGCAGGAGCCGACGGACATCGCCCGGTACCGCGAGCAGCTCGAGGAGCGCGGCCCCGACGCCGGGCGAACGGAGGCGTGGCGTTGGTTCAAGATCGACGACGTCGAGCAGTTCGCCGACCGCCCGCTCGAGGCCGAGCGGATGCGCGACGACCCGGCGGCGTACTTCCTGCAGCGCGGGATGGTGGCCCAGCAGTTCGGCAGCGAGATCTACCTGCTGCTGAGCAACACGCCCGGCTCGAGCATCTCGCAGCGGGACGAGGGCTGGAGCCTGGCCGGCGCATCGCGCGGGGCAGACCAGCAGGGCCTGCCGGCGATCAACTTTACGCTCAACCCCCAGGGCGGGGCGCTGATGTACAACCTGCACCGCGGGCACGTGAACCGGCTGATGGCGATCGTGCTCGACGGCGGGGTGGTTTCGGCGCCGGTGCTCAACCCCCCGAGCCAGCCCGGCTCTTTCATCCGCGAGCGGGGCATGATCTCCGGCGGGCGTGGCGGGTTCAACGAGACCGAACTCAACTACCTCTTGCGCACGCTGCAGGCCGGCTCGCTGGAGGTCAAGCTGTCCGACAGCCCGATCAGCCAGGTCACCTTCGACGCGGCGATCGGGGCGGACAACATCGCGGCGGGCTTCAACGCGGCGATCACCGCGCTGGTGATCGTGGCGATCTTCATGGTGCTGTACTACTTCGGGTTGGGCTTGGTCGCGAACCTCGCGCTGGTCTTCAACCTGTGCATCATCCTGGGGCTGATGTCGCTATTGAACGCGACGTTCACACTGCCGGGCATCGCTGGCGTGGTGCTGACGATCGGCATGGCGGTCGACGCGAACGTGCTGATCTTCGAGCGCATCCGCGAAGAGCTCAAACGCGGCGCCGACACGCCCACGGCGGTGCGCATCGGGTTCGACAAGGCGTTCTCGACCATCATCGACGCCAACGTCACGACGTTCCTCACCTGCGTCGTGCTGTACTACACGGCGACGGCCGACATCAAGGGCTTCGCGACGACGCTGATGGTCGGCATCCTCGCGACGCTGTTCACCAGCCTGTTCGGCAGCCGGGTGGTGGTCGAGATGGCGATGGTGTTCGGCAAGGTGCGCAGCCTGCCGGTGCTGCCCTCGACGGTGGTGGCGGTGGGGCACGCGCTCGAGCCGAAGATCGACTGGCTGGGCAAGCGGTACCTGTTCTTCGTCGTAAGCGCCGCGCTGATGATCGGCGGGATCGGCGTGGCGCTGTCGCGCGGCGTCGACATGCTGGACATCGAGTTCCGCTCGGGTACCCAGGTCACGTTTGAGCTTGCTGATGGTGAGCGGCTTCCGATTGACCAGGCTCGCGAGCGTATTCGCGAGGCGGCGTTGGCCGCTGATCGGCCGCTGATCGCCGAGGCGAACGTGGTGGCGCAGGGGGACTTCGGCCCCGACGGATCGACGGGCTTCAACATCTCGACCCTCGATCAGGACTCCAAGGCGGTTTCCGAGGTCGTGAAGGCCGCGTTCGCGGACCTGCTGGAGACGACGCGGCCGTTGGAATTCACGGGCGTCGAGGTCGTGGACGTCGAGCTGGCGCCGATCTTCCCGGTGATGTCGCCGGACCTGGGGCAGTCGATCGATCGGCCGGGGCTGGGGATCGACGTCGAGCCGTTCGTGGGCGGCGTGGCGGTGGTGCTCGAGGGCGTGGAGCCTCTGACAACGGTGGAGGACGTCGAGCGGCGCGTGAATCGGATGCGCAGCCAGCCCGGGTACGAGGGGCTGGGGTATCGGCCGATGGAGGTGCTGCCGCTAGGCGCATCGGTCGGCGCGGACGAGGTGACGGGCGAGCCGACGTACGACGCGTTTGTCGTGGTGAGCCGGCAGCCGGAGTTCAGCTACGCCGATGCGCCGGACGCGTTTGGCGAGCCCGGCGGTCTTGCGGCGACCGAATGGGGCCTTGTGAGGGATGCGTTGACTCAGGATGAGTCGCTGGATGGCGTGACGAGCTTCTCGCCGCAGGTGTCCAACACGATGCAGCAGCAGGCGATCGTGGCGATGGGCGCGTCGATGATCGTGGTGGTGCTGTACGTGTGGGTGCGGTTCGGATCGATCCGCTACGGCATCGCGGCGATCGTGGCGCTGGTGCACGACGTGTCGATCACGCTGGGCCTGGTCGCGATCTCCGGGTGGCTGCAGGGCAACACGTTCATGGAGGCGTTGCTGCTCGACCCGTTCAAGATCAACATCGCGATGGTCGCGGCGATGCTGACGATCGTGGGCTATTCGCTGAACGACACGATCGTGGTGTTCGACCGCATCCGCGAGAACCGCGGGCGGATGGCGCAGGAGACGCCGGAGATCATCAACCGCTCGATCAACCAGACGATCAGCCGCACGGTGCTGACGTCGGGGACGACGCTGATCGCGATCCTGACGCTGTACATCCTGGGTGGGCCCGGCGTGCACGGGTTCGCGTTCGCGATGCTGATCGGCGTGGCGGTGGGCACGTACTCGTCGGTGGCGATCGCGTCGCCGCTGCTGGTGCTGCTGGGCGGGACGCGCGAGACGGCCGAGTCGTCCGAGCAGCGCGTGACGCCGACGCCGGCGTGATGGGTACGGCGAGCAAGCTCGCCGGCGAAACGTTCTTGATTTACGTGATCGGTTTAGCCGGCGGCCCGCAGGGCCCCGGACGTTGCGTCACCGCGTCGGATGGACGTCGTAGCGGTGGGACTTGCCGACGTGCTGCGTGACGGGCGCGGGGAGGCCGTCGGTGTCGTGGCCGAGGGGCGGGGCGAGGCGGGGGCGTTTGACGACGACGCGGCGGGTGGCGTGTTGCAGGGCGGTGCGGAGCAGGGCGGCATCGTTGACGGTCGGGTCGTTGGCGTCGTGGGCGGTGAGGTGGTGGAGCAGCCACATGGCCTTGGCGGCGCGGCCCTTGCGGCGGGGCGGGAACATGGGGTCGAGGTAGACGACGTCGTGCGGGGGCAGGGCGGGGATGAGGTCGGCGGCGTCGGCGTGGTGGAGCTTGAGGTCGAGCGTGGCGCGGCGGAGGGCGTCTTCGGCGAGGGCGTGGACGGCGGGGTGGCGCTCGATGGGGGTGACGGCGCAGCCGAGGGCGAGCATGGCGGCGGCGTCGGTGAGCAGGCCGGCGGTGGCGTCGATGACGGTGGGGGGTGATGTGCCGGAGCGGGTGAGGCCGAGGGCCTTGGCGAGGGGGTCGGCGCGGGTGATGGCGCGGGGGGTGATGGTCGGGACGAGCGGCGTGAGGCCGGGCGGGGCGTCGTCGGGCGGGGTGGGGCCGAGCGCGAGCTCGAGGTGGTCGGGCGTGAGGCGGAGCAACAGGCGGGCGTCGGCGGGGCGACGGGCGGTGTGGCGGGGGACGCCGAGGTCCGCGGCGAGGCGGTCGGCGCGGTCGGTGAGATCGGCGTGGGTCGCGGCGACGGCGAACGCCTCGCGGCGAGGTGTGGCACCCATGCGTCAGGTGTTCTCGCCGGCCTCGGCCTCGGCGACCTGGCGCTCGTAGCGCTGGCGGTTGTTGCGGTGGTCCATCAGCATCAGCAGGCGGTGACGCTGGTCGTCGGGGACGACGCGGTCGATGGCCTGGTGCACCTCGCGCATGTTGGTGCGGCGGGAGAGGTGGGTGAGCACGATGGCCTCGGCGGTGCTGGCCTCGAGGAGCTGGAGGATGTGGTTGAGGTGCAGGTGCTTGCCGACGTTGGCGCGCGAGCGGTGGCCGGGCTCGGTGAAGGTGCACTCGGTGATGAGGACCTTGGCGTGCAGGACGTCGTCGCGGTCGAAGTGCTTGCCCCACGCGGTGTCG
>JBCCZA010000074.1:0-14878 GCA_039188455.1 Planctomycetota bacterium | reverse complement strand
GCCGGCGTCTACGACGACGAGGCCATCGACCTCGGCCTCGAGTACCTCACCCGCTCGGGCGAGGGCGTCGTCTTCCGCGGCGGCGGGCACTACTACTACGGCCACTACTACGCCGCCCAGGCCATGTACCTCGCCGGCGGCGACCACTGGGCCGACTGGTTCCCCCGCATCCGCGACCAACTCGTTGAACGCCAAGCCACCGACGGATCGTGGGAATCCAACCACGGCAAGGACTATGGCACCGCAATGAGCC
This sequence comes from Planctomycetota bacterium, assembly GCA_039188455.1. Taxonomy (GTDB): domain Bacteria; phylum Planctomycetota; class Phycisphaerae; order Phycisphaerales; family Phycisphaeraceae; genus JBCBUE01. Next base: position 14,625 of record JBCCZA010000074.1, on the reverse strand, counting down.
TGCTGATCTTGCAAATGCCCAACCGGCTGCTGCCGATATTCCAGAGATGACGACACCGCATTCCACCCACCCATCGAGTTCAGCCCCTACCCCCCGGCGTGTCGTCGCGGCGTGGCTGATTCCCTGCCTCCTGCTGGCCTTCGGGCTGGCCGCCGCCGCGATCCCCGCCGCGGCCGAGCTCGTCGACGCCGAGCTGCTCGACGCCCGGCTCGAGCGCCGCGTCGTGCGGCTCGCCTCCGTCAGCCCCGACCGGCTGACGTACTTCAACGACCGTCGCGAGCTCGAGTCGACGCCCCTCGACGAGATCGTCCGCATCACGCCGATCCCCGGCACGCCGCGCGCGAGCGCTGCGCCCAACCCGACCACCGACGAGGCCCACCCGAGGCCCCGCGGCCTGCTCGCCGCGTTCACCGTGCACCTCACCGACGGCCAGCGCTACGCCAACGTCGCCTGGCGCGCCGCCGATCAGCCCGGCGCCATCGCGCTCGAACACCCCGCGCTCGGCGCCTTCGACCTGCCGCTCGACCTCGTCGTCGCCTTGCTCCCCGCGGACGAGGCATCGCCGACGCCCGCCGGCGACCAAGACGCGGCGATGACCGACGTCGTCGTGCTGGTCAACGGCGACGCGCTGCCCGGCTTCGTCGACTCCATCGGGCTCGACGGCGTCACGCTGCTGCCCGACGACGGCGAACCCCTGACCATCGGGCTCGACCGCGTCGCGAGCGTCCGGCTGATCAACCCCACCGACCCCGAACCGACCGACGATCACCGACTGACGCTGCGCGACGGCACCCGGCTGTATGGCCGAGGCCTGAGCCTCGCCTCCGGCTCGGTCCTCGGCGAGCGCGGCGGGCGCGGCGGGCGGCTCATGCTCGACGCTCGGGTGCCCGACGCCGGCTGGCGCGAGGTGGCCGTGCCGCTGGACGACGTCGCGACGCTCGACCTGGCCGGCTACCGGCTGGTGCCGCTGAGCGCGCTCGAGGTCGAGGACACGACGCCGGGCGAGGTGTTCGGCGTGTCGTGGCCGCCCGAGCCGACCGCCGAGGGCTGGGTCGTCCACGCCCCGACCACGATGGCCTGGCGCCTGCCGGACGGCGCGACGCGGGTCGCGCTCGGCGCCACCCTCGCGACCGACCGGCTGCCGTCGACCGCCGCTGCGCTGGCGGACTGCGTCGTGCGGTGGACCGCCGACGACGTCGACACGCCGACCCTGCTGGGTTCGCGCCGGCTCATCGGCATGGCGGACCGACCCTCCGCCGCCTCCCCGGACCTCGCCTGGCTCACCGCCGAGTTGCCCGCGACGGCCCGCACGCTCGTGGTCGCAGTCGACGCCGGCGCCAACGGCCCGATCGCCGACCGCGTCCGACTCGACGGCCCGGGGGTGCTGGTCGTCGGCTCGGCCGAGGCACGGTCGGCTTACTGACCGCTCCGCACGGATCGGCCCGAGTTGTGTGTTCGGTGTCAGCGACCGTGCCCCCCGGCTCGATCCGCCGTAGGCTGCAACCGTCGTTTTGCGCTCCGCTGACCTCTTCGGGCTATTGCCATGACGCTCGCCTCGTCCTCTCCCGTCGATCCCGCCCCCGCGGTGCCGGACGCCATCGACTCCGACGAACGCTTCCTCAATCGCGAAACCGCGTGGCTCGAGTTCAACCGCCGCGTCCTGCACGAAGCGCTCGACGACCGCACGCCCCTGCTCGAGCGATGCGGCTTCCTCGCGATCTTCAACTCCAACCTCGACGAGTTCTTCCAGAAGCGCGTCGGCGGCCTCAAGCGCCAGATCGACACCGGCACCGCCACCCGCAGCTACGACGGCAAGACCCCCCAAGAGCAGCTCAAGGGCATCCGCGACATGGTCCGGCCGATGCTCGACCGCCAGGCCGAGTGCTACGACAACGAGATCTGCCCGGCGCTCGCCGAGCAGGGCGTTCACCTGCTGCGCTGGTCGGAGCTCTCCACCGCGGACCGGCAGCGGGCCGTCGCCTACTACCGCCGCAACCTCTTCCCGGTCCTCACGCCGCTGGCCGTCGACCCCGGCCACCCCTTCCCGTTCATCAGCAACCTCAGCACGTCGCTGGGCGTGATGATGCGTGCGCCCGAGAGCCAGGCGATGGACCCCACCACGCCGCGCGACCCGGCGTCGGCCGGCGTGCAGTTCGCCCGCGTCAAGGTCCCCGCCGTCCTGCCCGGCTGGATCCCCCTGCACAGCGAGGACGACGCCTCCGAGCTCGGCTACCGGTTCGTCTCGCTCGAGGAACTCGTCCGCTACAACCTCGGCGACCTGTTCGAGGGGATGCAGATCGAGGCCGTCGAGCCTTTCCGCATCACGCGCAACGCCGACGTCGACCGCGAGGAGGAAGACGCCGAGGACCTGCTGGAGATGATCAGCCAGGAGCTGCGCGATCGCCGGTTCGCCCGCGTCTGCCGGCTCGAGGTCGATGACGACCCGCACCTGCCGATCAACCGCGTGCTCATCCAGCAGCTCGACCTGCACGAAAAGGACGTCTACCAGATGCCCGCGCTGCTGGATTACAACCCGATGTGGCAGCTGCACAAGCTCAACCTGCCCAAGCTCAAGTACAAGCCGTGGACGCCGGTCGTCCCCGCCCGGCTGGCCGACGACGACACGGACTTCTTCAGCGTCATCCGCACCGGCGACCTGATGGTGCACCACCCCTATGAGTCGTTCGGCGCCTCGGTCGAGCGGTTCATCGCCGCCGCCGCCAACGACCCGGCCGTGGTCGCGATCAAGCTGACGCTCTACCGCACGGCCGACGACTCGCCGTTCCTCCCGAACCTCATCAAGGCCGCCGAGGCCGGCAAGCAGGTCGTCTGCCTCGTCGAGCTCAAGGCCCGCTTCGACGAGGAACGCAACGTGCAGATCGCGCGGCGGCTCGAGAAAGCGGGCGTCCACGTCGTCTACGGCGTCGTCGGCCTCAAGACCCACACCAAGACGTCGCTCGTCGTCCGACAGGAACAAGAAGGCATGCGCTGCTACGCGCACATCGGCACCGGCAACTACAACGCCAAGACCGCCAACCTTTACACCGACCTCGGCCTGTTCACCTGCGACACCCGGCTCACCGACGACATCGTCGATCTCTTCCACTTCCTCACCGGGCGGTCCCACAGCCGCACGTTCAAGCACCTGCTCATCGCGCCCGTCAACATGCGCAAGCGCTTCAACGAGCTCATTAACCAGGAGATCGAGCACGCCCACGCGTGGAAAGAACGCGGCGCCGACCCCGACGACCCCAACCGCCCGCGCATCACCTGCAAGATGAACTCGCTCGAGGACCTGGACATCTGCGAGAGGCTCTACGCCGCCAGCCAGGCCGGCGTCGCGATCGAGCTCATCGTCCGCGGCTTCTGCTGCCTCCGCCCCGGCGTGCCGGGCCTGTCGGAGAACATCCGCGTGATCTCGGTCATCGGCCGCTTCCTCGAGCACTCGCGCATCTACCGCTTCCACAACGCCGGCCAGCCCGAGCACTTCATCGGCTCGGCCGACTGGATGTACCGCAACCTCAACAACCGCGTCGAGTGCATCACCCCGATCTACGAGCCCGACCTCAAGGCCCGCCTCGACGAGATCCTCGCCATCGTCATCAACGACCCGCGCCAGGCCTGGGACATGAAGCCGGACGGCACTTACACGCAGCGCCGCCCCGCCGGCAGCGACGACGACCAGGAGCTGTCGATCGGCACGCACCGCCTGCTGATGGCGCTGGCCAAGCGCGAGTCCAGCGGGCTCACGCTCGGCGCTTGACCCGACTCACGCGCCCACCCGATCGCCCGAGTCAGTCGACGTTGGTCACACCAAGCACCGCGTCCGACAGGTCGGACGACTGCTCGAGCAGTTCCTCGAACCGAGATCGCAGGCCGGCCGGCAGCTGCTCGCCCGAGAGGGTCTGGCGGTCGATCCGCTGCAGCAGCCGGTCGCGTTCCGCCGCGTCGCCGGTCATGTGATAGACCTCGGCGAGGTGCAGCGGCCACTCGGGTTCGAGCGGGTCCAGCTCCATCGCCCGCAGCAGCGGCGGCACGGCGTCGGCGGGGCGGCCGGCCGTGATGAACGCGTACGCCAGGGTGTCCTGAAACTCGGGCTCGTTTGGCCGCCAGGCCGCTGCGTATTCGGCAAACTCGATCGCGTCCGAGCCCTTGTCCTGACGCGACAGCACCATGGCCAGGTTGTTGGCGATCACCGCCGTCTTCTCGTCGACCGAGAAGCCCTGGCGATACCGCTGCTCGGCGGTCTCGAGATCGCCCGACAGCTCCGCCTCAACACCCAGACGGAACCACAACCGCGCCGACAATCCGTCACGCCGCTCGAGCTCGGCGGCGAGCTCGTTGGAGCGCGCCACCATCGCCTCATCGCCCAGCTTGACGCCCAGCACCCGGTTGACCTGCACCAGATCGGCGATACCGAGCAGGTCCTGATCGGGCGTCGCCGCGGCGAGGCTTTCCAGCCACTCGGTCGCCTCTTGCGGATCGGTCACGTAGTCGCCGGCGATGCGTGCCCACATCGCCCGAGCCAGCGGCGAGTCCTCGATCCGTGGCCGTAGCAGGTTCTTCACACGATCTAGCCGGCCGGACTCGGCCAACGCCGTGAGGTACAGCCGAAGCCCGGGATCGGAGTCCGACATCGTCGCCAGCATCTCCGCTTCGTGAGCGGTCAGCTCCTCGACGGCCTGGTCGGGGTCGCCCATCGCCAGCGCCGCTCGAGCCGCGATCGCGTCGAGCGCCGAGTTGTCGGCCCCGCGGGCCGCGCGCCAGTTGGTCACCGCCTCGACGACATCGCGGTATCGGCCGAGCCGCATCAAGGCGTCGGTCCTCAGGCCGTGCGCGGTCGCATCGGTGGGAGCGGTCGCGATCACGCCCTCGGCAACGCGCAGCGCGTCGTTCGGCCGATTCGCGCCCAACAGGGCCCGCGCGTGAGCGTTGCTCAAGAACGTGTCGCGGGGGTACGTCTGAGCCAGCCCAGCCACCTCGCGAAGCAGCCCGGCATCGGGGCTCTCCAAGCCCGCCGACGAAGCGGCCAGCACCTGGCCCAGCTCAAGCAAGCCCTGCGGCCCGGTCGCCGATGTCGTCGCCGCATACGCCAGCGAGAGCAGCGTCGGATCGTCGTGCTCGGCGTACAGCGCGAGCAGCTGGGCGACCGCCGACGCCGACGCGGGGGCATCGGGCAGGGCGGCCGTCGCACCAGCGACGCTCTCGGCTTCCTCAATCCGATCGGCGCGGATCAGCGTCCTCATCAGGCCGGCGACGCCACGCTCGTGCGTCGGCTCAAGATCGATCACGCGGCGATACGCCGCCTCGGCGGCGGGCGCGTCGCCGAGGATGCCCTGGACGAAGCCGAGCACCATCAGCTCGTCGGGCAGGGCGTTGGGTCGATCGATCCGCTCGCTCAACGCCGCTAGCTCGGCCAGGTTGTCGAGCCTGGCCAAGGCCCGGGCCTGCACGGTCCACACGGCAGGGTCACGCGTATCGGCCCAAGGCTGGATCGCCGCAACCGCGGACGTGGGGTCGCCCGCTTCGAGCATCGCCTCGGCCGAGAGCAGCGCCACCTGCCGACGGTCCGACTCGCGCGACACCCCGCGCAGCGTTTCGACCGCCACGTCGGGCTGACCGAGTCGGCGATACAGCTGCGACATCGCGAGACGGTGTTCGTCCGTCAAGGCCTGGTTGCGTGCCTGCAACAGGTATCGCTCCGCCTCGCCGTTGTCGCCGCGACGCAGTGCCAGATTCGCCAGCTGAAGCAGCAGGCCGGGGTTATTGCCTTGCAGGGTCGCGGCCTGACGCAGAGACGCCTCGGCCATCGGCAAGTTGTCGAGCTGGATCATGGCCTCGGCCAGCAGGCCGTGAGCCCCGGCCTGATCGGGAGAGACCCGCAGGGCCTCGCTGAGCAGCTCGGCCGCCGCCGCCACGTCCTGGTCGCCCCGGCCGTGACGCATCAGCCACTGCGCCCTGAAGAGCTTCCAGTCGGGCGTCTGGCCGACGAGCGCCTCAAACCGATCGATCGTGTTGCGAGCGAGTTCGGCGTCTTGCCAGACAACGGGTGCGCTCAGCGTCGCGCGCTGGACGGCCAGGTTGCTTGGATAGGCGTCGCTCGCGGCACGCCAATCGGCCAGCGCCGCCTCGGGGTCGAGCTGAGCCCGCCCTTGAGCCAACGCCACCCGATACGCGGGCAGCTCGTCGGGGCCGGCGCCTTCCAGCGCCGACTCGATCATGCCGACGGCCCCGACCGCATCGCCGGCCTCGATCAGCCGATTCGCCCGCATCAGCACGATCGGCGCGGTCGTCGAACGCCGATCGATCTCTGACGAGATGTTCCGGCCGAGATCGAGCCCGGCGCGGTCGCCGATCTCGGCCAGCGCGATCAGTTGGGCGTCGGTGAGACCACCGTCGATTGTGGCCATCGCCAGCTGTCGGGCCTCTTCGTCCCGCCCGAGCCGGGCCAACAGCTCGACCTCCACGATGGCGAGCTCGGGCCGGTCGGGCAGCGCCTTGCGCAGGTGGCGGATGCGCTCGAGCAGGTTGGCGTTCACCGGCGCGGGCCGATCCACGGTCGCCTCGGCCGACGCCTGCGCCCAGAGCACGGCGATGTCGGGGGAGCGGTTAAACAGCCGCAGCGCCCGGCTGGCGTGCTCGGCGGCCTCGGCGTGGCGATCGGACTCGATGAGCGTGCGGACGTGAGCGATCCGCGGCATGCCCCACGCGGGCATCTGCCCGATCAGCCCGCCCAGCGTCTCGGCCGCCGCGTCGGGCTGCTGTTTGCGGATCTGGCCCTGTGCCAGCCACAGCAGCGCGAAGGGGTGGCCGGGGTCCTCGGCCAGTACCCGCTCGGCGGCAGCGACCAGCTCGACGCCCGACGCCGACGCCGGGTCGCGGATCAGACCGATCAGCTCGACCCACTGCCGCGTCGCGGCCAGGTCGTGCTCGCCCATCATGGCCAGCAACTCGTCGAGCTCGTCGTACCGCTCGGCCGACAGCAGCGCCAGCGCCCGCAGCGACGCCAGCTGCCCCGCCTCGTTTTTCCACTGAAGCTCCGACGTCAGCGTGCGGGTGATGTCCAGGACCGCCTCGTGATCGCCCTCGGCCAGCGCCCGCATGGCCAGCCAGCGACGCAGCCGCGGATCGTCGAATCGCTCGTCGGCCTGTCGCGCCGTCGCCATGGCGGTGCGGATCAGCTCGGGGTCCGACGCCACGCCGCCCAGCCGCTCGAACTGCGTGACCACCTGCAGCGCCGACTCGGGGTCGGCCAGGGCCACGCTGCTGAGCGCCTGCATCGTCTCGATCGCTTCATCGAACTCGCCGTCGAGGATCAACGCGTTGACCAGCATCATCCGCGTCGGCAGACCGCCCCCGCTCGCCTCGTCGGCCGCCCGGGCGTAGGCCACCATCGCTTCGCCCGAGTCGCCTCGCTCTCGCAGGATGGAAAGCGCTAGCAGGCGCCCGCCGACGCTGTCGGGGGACAGCTCGTTCAGCCGCTCCGCCGCAACCAACGCGTCGTCGAACTCACGCAGCTCGCGCTGAGCCACCGCCCGGACGCGCCAGGCGGCCGCGTCGTCCGGGTCGGCCTGCAAGACACGCTCCGCCAAAGCCTCGGCCTCGATCGGCTGGCCGAGCAGGACACGCAGGTTCATCAGCTCGGTGCGGGCCTTCTCGTGCTGGATATCCATGTCGACCACGCGATCGAGAAAGCCGATCGCCGTGCCGATGTGCCGACCGTTGGGCTCGGGGTTGTGCAGCCTGCTGACGCCGTAGACGTAGAACAGCTCGGGCGTCGCCTGGTCGCCGAAGCGCTGCAGGTAGCGGCCGACCTTGTGCAGCGACACCTCGTATCGCTGCTCTTCGAACGCCGCGAGTCCCTCTTCCAAGCCCGCGCGCGCCGCGCGATCTCGGTTGCGTTCGGTCATCCAGTACATCGTCCCCAGCGCGGCGACCAGGACGACGAGCACGCCGGCGACGATGGCCAACCGGCGACGAGATCGGGCGTTAAGTGGCATGATCGGGCTCAGCCTTTCGTGGCATCGGGCGGGGGGCGATGGCGGGCGTCAGAGAACGCGTGCTCAGGCCGCGCCCTGGTGGCGGGGCGGCCTGGGCGAGGTGACCTTGCGCGAATCGGGCAGGCAGGCCGCGGTCGCGTAGGCGAGCGGGCCGAACTCGACGGGACAGTCGCTCGCGTCGCGCAGCGTGACGGTCGCCGCGTCCTCGGCGTCCTCGGGACGGCTCGTACGCGAGGCCACGGACGACGAGCTGAACCGCTGCGCCTCGGTGTCCTGGGCCTTGTTGAAGATCAGGCCGGCGATGCGGGCGCCGCTGTCCAGGGCGCTGTCGATGGCTCGGCGGATGTGCCCCAGAAGCTCGCCGCGAGCGACGATCAGCAGCATCTCGTCGACCTCGCCGGCGATAATGGACGCCTCGAGCGAGCCCAGCATCGGGCCCGAGTCGATGATGACGACGTCGTACGCCGAGCGGGCTTGCTGGATGAGTTCCCGGATGCGGGCCCGCGCGACGGTCCCGACCTGCGTGACATCACCCGCGCCGATCGGAAGCACGGCGAGGTGGTCGACATCGGTCTCGCGAACGCAGTCGTACAGCGGCGTGCCTGACAGCGCCTCGAACACACCGACGCCGTCGGTCGGACCTCCGCCCAGGGCCTCGGCGGCGCGGGCCGAACTCAGCAGGCCGAGGTGGTCGGCCGTCTTCGCGATCGACATCCGCGCATCGTTGGCCGCGGCGATCAGCTCCTCGCGCCGGTCGGCCGTGATCAGCCGCTGATCGACCAGCCGCTGGGCCTGCCGACGGCGGAGCATCCGTTGCGTCCGGCTGCTCAGCCCGCCGCCGACCGCGTCGAAGTCGATCACCAGCGTCCGGCAGCCGGTCGCGGCGAAGGACACGCCCAACGCGAGCGTGGCCGACGTCTTGCCGGCGCCAGACGTGGCGGACGTCACGCCAAGCACCAAGGGCTGGCCGTCGGGCACGCCGCGATGCACCAGCGCCCGGATCTCGTGGATGGCGTGCGACGTGGCCAGGGCCTTCTGCGGATCGGCCAAGTTGGCGTCCAGATCGGGCAGCACACCCACAAACGCATCCGCGCCGAGGTGGTTCCGCGCCTGGCCATACGTGCGAAGCCGGCGATCGATCAGGCCCCAGAGCAGGCAGAGCCCTACGACCACACCGCCGCTGAAAAATCCGGCACCCGCTGCGTACATGTACTTGTCATCCGCGTTCGATGGCGCGCTCGGCACGTCGCCGACATTGACCAACTCGACCCGGCCATCGGCCACGGACTCGATCTGGATCTGGTCGATCAGCTCGTTGGTCTTGTCCAGGTCGACCTGGGTCTTGACGATCTGCTGCTCGACTTCATCGATGTCGAGGCGTTGGCGATTCAGCTGTTCGAGCTCATCGCTGGTCTGGTCCTTGAGTCGGCTGAATTCCTCGGCCTGACCGCGCAACTGAGCAAGGCTGGTCGCGCCGGTGACGTCGGCCACGCCAGGACCGAGCTGCGGATCGAGCTGGCCGGTATTGAAGGCGACGACACGCTGCTCGATGTCTTGCTCGACGACCTGTAGCCGATCACGGGCCCGCACGACTTGTCGGTGTCGTTCGCCGTACATGGCGGTGGCATTGCGGTACTGCCTGGCAAGTTGGTCGCGCTCGGCGATCAGCTGCGCCATCTTCGGATCGATCGTGGCGATCTCCTCGGCGGGGCGGTCGGGCGTGACGTTCTCGGGCACGTCGGGCAGCTCTTGCAACTTGATCAGCCGCTCGACCTCCTGCATGTTGACCTGATAGCGGAAGAGCAGGTCCTGCTTCGAGGCGATGAGCGTGTCGAACTGGTCGGTGCCGTATCGGTTCGCGAGCTGGCCCTTGCGTTGGCGCAGGCCGCGAAGCTCCGTGAGCAGGCTTGACCGAACGGTTTCGAGCTGTTCGAGCCGTCGATTCAGGCGAGCCGAGTGGGACTCGCCGTACACCGCGTCGTAGGCTTTGAGCAGCGACTCGACGCCCTTCTGAGCGGTGACCGGGTTGGGGTCCTCGAAGGAGACGGAGATCACCTGAGTCGCCTCGACCCGCGTGCTGACGCGATCCTGGAACCCGCGACGGCTGTTCGGCCCCGTGCCCGCGGGGCGCTCGGCCCACGTCGAGCTGGCCATCGCCAAGTCGACCAGCCGGGGCGTGGTCATCAGCTTGGCCTGCACGCGCACCCACTGATCGAACATCGGGATGGCGTCGCCCGGAACCGACGTCAGGATGACTTCACGGTTGGGCGCGATGCGGATCCAACCCTGACTGGTGTACTTGGGCTTGTGATCCATCCACATGTAGGCGGCCGCAACGCCGCCCAACAGGACCGCACCGATCAGCGCGATCGCGTATCGACCCTGCATGAGGTAATGCAAGGCGAACAGGATGTTGCCCCCCTCGGTCGGAGCGCTGGACGTCGGACTGGAAGATCGCGTGTTCATGTCAGAGGTCTCCGCTCTGGATCTCCCGGAGGACCGGATCGATCAGTTCGACAAACTGCGCGGCGAGCTGAGTCTGCTCATCGAGGGACAGGTCGGGGGGCACGAGCACCTGGACCTGGGCCGCGCCGAAGAACTTACGCCGATAGTCTTGCGACGCCGTCGACACCGCGTCCATGTCGTGGACGATCTGGCCGTCGGGCAGGACCATGAAGTTGAAGATGGCGATCCGGCGCTCGGTGAGTTGATCGCCCTGCTTGAACTCGTACCGGGTCGAGTCGATCGACTCGTAGCCCGGCACGCCGAGCGCCGCGGGTGTCTGCCCGTCCGACTTCCAGCCGTTGCCGGGGTAGCAGACCGGCGGGTAGTGGCCGATAAGGTCGCGCGAGTCGGTGCAGTGAACGATCAGGACCTGGACCGATTGGCCCGTCGACATGTGCATGAATCGCCGGCTGAAGACGCGGTTGGCCCGCAGCAGGCGGACGGCGGCGGCGGGGACGGCCGAGTCCGTGCCGATCCACTCGCCGAAGGTGTACGGCAGGTCGTCGATCGCCGAGCCCACGCGCGCGTGATAGGCGCCGGCGTCCGCGGGCGGCTTGCGATAGATGCCTTGCTGCACCGCCATGCCGCCCAGCAGCACGACGCTCAGCGCGACCCAGACCAGCGTGTAAGGGGATGCGTGCTTGGTCAAAATCGAGTCACTCCGATCGTCCGGCGCGATCCAGACGGATCACGGGCAGGTCCAGCCAGTCGACCAGGCGTAGCGTGCCGATCAGCAGCAGCAACGCCACGAACAGCATCGCCCACCCCGCGATGTCGTGAAAGAAGTCGCCGATCGCGTCGCCGGCGTAGCCATACAGGATGATGGTCGGGATCAACCGGACCACGTTGCACGCGATCGCCAGCAGCGGGCTCACCGCTAGCAGCAGCACACGCACGTACCAACGCAGCGGCGTCGAGAAGGCGAACGCGTAGGTCACGAGGATCAGCGAGAACACCATCCGCAGGCCGTTGCAGGCCTCCTCGATCGCGACCGGCTGGCCGTTGATCTCCAGCACGTTGCCCCGCCGCTCGATCGGGAAGCCGAACGTCACGCACAGCCACTCGGCCGTGGCCGCCATCGCCGTCTGCAGCGGCAGGGCGATCTCGGCCCGCAGCGAGCCCGGGATCGGGATCAGGAAGACCAGCACGCCGAAGGCCGGCAGAAAATATCGGACCAAGTCCGTCCCCCCGATCGTCAGCACCGCCCCGACCAGCGTCGTGATCGCGCCCAGGTACCAGACCGATTCGACCAGCCGCGCGTCGCCATAGGCGTACATGAGCCAGCCGAGCGCGACCAGCACGGGCCCTGCCCAGCGGTTCTGGGGCGTGACCTTCCGCAGCCGGACCCGGCGGGCCAGCACCAGCCAGAACACGACGACCGGCACGAGCAGGACGTGCGTGTCCTCGGGGTCTCGCCAGCCCTGCTGGAAGAGGTCGATCCACGCCGGCCAACCCGCGGCCACGGCCGCCCCGCAGAGCACCGCGAGCGCACCGAAGTGCCACGGGCGGAATCCGTTGCGCTTCAGAAGCGTGAGGCTGGATCGTAAATTCAGCATTCGCCCATCGTTCCGTCGTGGCACGCCGGTGCGGCCATGGCCCCTGCGGCTGGCCCGGTGCGGACGACGACTCCGCGTCGATACGCCCAGACCGGCGGTCCGGTTCAGCGCCTCCGTACCGCGGACGCCCACGCGGGCACCCCTCGATACATCGACGGGATCCAGCAAGCCCTTAACACGCCCCCGGGGCGTGCCCCACCGGCCAGCGGACGCCCCTCGGGTACAGCGTATCGGTGACCGCCTATCTTGCCTAGATATCGCCAACGAGCACGGCTTGCCTTTAAGCCGCCTCGGCCGGCGCCGATTCGCCCGATACCCCCGGCGGCAGCCCCAGCAGACGGTCGTAAAACGCCGTCAGAACCACCCGGCTGCGATCCCAGCACAGCTCGTCCCTCACCCGCCCGCGGCCAAACTCGCCCATCCGGTGCCGAAGCGCCTCGTCGCCGAGCAGTTCCACCACCGCCTGGGCCATCGCCCGCTCGTCGTCGTTCTCGATGTACACCGCCGCGTCCTGGGCGCTGTGGCGTGACTCCTTGAGGTCGAAGCTGACGATCGGCACGCCCATCGCCATGTACTCGATGATTTTGTTCATCGTTGAGACGTCGTTGAGCGGGTTCTTCGGGTCGGGCGCCAGCGCGATGTCGGCCGTGCAAAGCGTCTGCCGAAGATCAAGGTCGGAGACCCGGCCGGGCATCTCGACCCAGTCCTCAAGGCCGAGCTCGGCCCGGAGCTTGAGCAGGTCGTCGAAGGCGTCGCCCTTGCCCATGAACTTGAACGACGCATCGGTGAAGCCTTGATCCACCATATGCCGCACCGCCCGAAGCGCGTAGTCCACGCCGTCCTGTGCCCCCATCACGCCCAGATAAACGCCGAGGTACTTGCGGCCGCGCTTCAGCGACGGCTCTGGCGGCTCTGGCTGGAACCGGTCCATCGAAGGCCCGGATCGCACCACCGCTACATCTTCGGGCCGCTTGCCACCACGCTCGATCGCGACACGCTTGTAACTGTCGTTGGTCGCGATCACGCCATCGGCCATGCGGAACTGCCGACGCTCGAACCAGCAAAGGGCCGAGTACAGCAGCCCGCGTCGGCCGAATTTGGACTCGAACAGCTCCGGGCACAGGTCGTGATGGTCGAACACGTACTTGACGCCGCGGGCCGTGTACTTGCGCGCCAGCACCCAGAAGAAGTCCGGGGGGTTGCAGGAGTGCACGACGTCGAAGGGGTCCTCCGCCCAGACGCGATTCATCAGCCGCCTCGTGTGCCGCAGCGAGTGCTCGTACTCAAAGAAATACGCCAGCTTGCTCGCGGCGGTCGGCGGCGGCGGATAGCGGTAGACGTGGACGCCCTCAATCACGCGGTGCGGCTGATCCGCCTCGTCCGGCGGGCAGGGCGAGATCACGCTGACCTTGTAGCCGGCCTCCGTGAGCGCGATCGACTCCATCCAGACCCGCCGGTCGAACGGCACGGGCAGGTTCTGAACCAGAATCAAGATGTGCCCCCGACGGGTCATCGGCATAAGTTTCACCAGTAAAGCCCTTCGTACACCCCGTGATTGCCCGCAGATGTGGCCCCGCCCGTCAGATCAACCACCTGCTGCTCGGGCGTCACCCGCTCGAGCAGGCGTCGATAGTCCTCGGCGTTGTGCCCGAAGACGACGACCTCCCCGTGCTTGAGACCGACCTCCGCAGAGACTAGCGCCCCCTTGAGGTGCGGCAGCTCGCGATCGATGAACCGCTTGTTCGAGCCGAAGAGCGAGGCGTACTCGACGTTGGGGTCGAAGATACGGACCTCGTATCCCTTGCCGATCAAGACCTCGGCCAAGCTGACCAGCGGACTCTCGCGCAGGTCGTCGGTGCCTTCTTTGAAGCTGATTCCGAGCATGGTGATCTTACGCTTGCCGAGCGACATGATGCGCTGCGCGACGCGGTCGATCTGCTCGCGGTTGCTGCGGAGCATGGCCTCGAACATGGAGAGCGGGGCGTTGCGGACGCGGCTCATGTGCGTAAACGCCCGCAGGTCCTTGGGCAGGCACGACCCGCCGAACGCGAAGCCCGGCCGCATGTACTTGGCGGAGACATTGAGCTTGGTGTCGGCGCAGACGATCTCCATGACCTTCCGCGAGTCGACGCCGACGGTCTGGCAGGCCATGCCGATCTCGTTGGCGAAGGTGATCTTGGTCGCGTGGAACAGGTTGCAGGCGTACTTGATCGCCTCGGCGGTGGAGATGTCGCAGCGGTGCACGGGCGCCTCGACGCCGGCGTAAATGCCCTCGACGGCCTGGGCGTCGCGCTCGTCGCTCGCGCCCACGATCGTGAACGGCGGGGCGTCGAAGTCCTTGATGCTGGTGCCCTCGCGCAGGAACTCGGGATTATACGCCAGGCCGTACTTTTCGCCCACCGGCCCCACGATGCGCTCGAGGATCGGTTGGACGACGCCGAGCGTCGTGCCCGGAACGACGGTGGAACGCAGCACAAACGTGTGCCGGCCGTCCTTGGCGGCGATGGCCGCGCCGATCTCCTCGGTCACCCGCTCGACGTACTGCACGCCCAGCGAGCCGTCCG
>JBCCZA010000073.1:0-14978 GCA_039188455.1 Planctomycetota bacterium | reverse complement strand
GCGTCGAGCCACGTCGTCGGTTGGTCGAGTTCGGTCTTGTCTTGCCGCAGGCCTTCGCTTGGGAAGTAGCTGTATTGCAGCCACTTCAACGCGCCGTCCCACACGCCCATCAGCTTGAAGGAGGCGCCGCAGTCTTCCTGTGAGCCCATGTCGAGCTTGACTGGTTCGAGGCCGTCGGTGGTCACGTAGACCATCGTCGAGAAGTTGTAGTCGTACTTGGCAGTGGGGATGTCTTCGTCGCGGGTGTGGAACTTGAACACCTCGACGCCGTCGTTGGTCGCCGACTTGGTGAACGTGTCGGGGGACATGCGTTCCTTGTTGACCATGATCTGCGCGGTGTACGGCCGATCCTGGCCGTAGATCCGTCGCGTTGCGTCGTACAGCGCGATCTCGGCCTGGCCGTCGTACCAGACGGGGTCGTCGGCCCAGCTTCGCTGGAGGAGCGGCGGCAGGTCGGCCTGCGCACCGGCCGGCAGGACCACCCCAAGAAGGATGAGAGCGAGCGTTGTCAAGTGTGTCATGGGCGATGTTAGGCCATGCAAGACTGCAGCTACTTCCGATATGGCGGTTGCTCGCGAAATGAATCATCCACCTCAAGCGTTTCCAGAATGCGTTTCTGCAGCGATCGCACCTTTGACAGAGGATGGTCGGGAAACATGTCGTCATAGCGCTCATCGTCGGCGGGGAGACGCTTGATTCGTGCTTCACCCATCTTGGCGAAGAGATCGCTTGCGCTCGCAACAACGACCTCCTCTTCTTGCAATGCGGGCGGGCCGTCGCCCATCGCCATGACCGCGGCTTCCCGCGCACCCGTCGAGCCGACTTCAACCGACTCCGCATTGATCTGAAAGGCGCAAGTGCGGCGTAATAGCGCAATCACCCCGACGTAGTACATCGCAAGACTTCCGGGTTCAGGCGAGCGGTACTTGAAAACGCCCCGCATGACATCGATCCCCGAACTGTCGACAAAATCGACCGAGATCATCACGCCTCCGCGCTGCGCGGACTCTTCAGCGTAAAATGCTCTCGCTGCGGGCAAACTGCGGAAGTCATAGGGGTAGGCCGGCGGTGGCTCTTGGCGTCGAAGCGCGACGGCATCAGACGATGGTGTCAGCCACAGTCGGTGCTCGGCCGATGACTCGTGCTGTTTCCAGCCCGAAGTGTCGAACCGCACGGCGTCTATCGCAGACTTCTCTTTTCTTCGTCGGAACCACATTTTACTTAATTCCGGAAAGTAAGGGTCTTGTGCTGGAACCTTACCGATCCAGCATCGCGCGATACATCGCCGCGTAGTCGGCGTGCATGCGGTCGCGGTGGAAGCGTTGGTGGCAGCGGGCGTGGCCGGCGTCGCCGGTGGCGGCGCGTCGGTTGGCGTCGGCGAGGAGGCGGTCGAGGGCGTCGGCGAGGCCTCGGGCGTCCTGGCGGGGGGCCAGCAGGCCGGTGTGGCCGTGCTCGATGACCTCGGCGTTGCCGCCGACGTCGGTCGCGACGATCGGCAGGCGGGCGGCCATCGCCTCGAGCAGGGTGACGCTGATGCCCTCGGAGAGGCTGGAGAGCAGGAAGACGTCGGCACCGGGGATCAGGCGGTGCACGTCGTCGCGGACGCCCATGAAGACGGTGTGGATCGACACGCCCGCATCCCAGGCGGCCTGCTCGACGGCACCGCGCTCCTCGCCGTCGCCGACGAGCACGAGGCGGGCGTCGGGGTGGCGGTCGTGCGCGAGGGCGAAGGCGTGGATCGCCGTGGCGTGGTCCTTGACCGGGTGGAAGCGGGCGACCTGCACGACGATGGGCGTGTCGTCCTTGATGTCGTAGGCGGGCTTGCCGGCGTCGCGCGCGACGGCGCGGATGACCTCGCGGGCGGCGTCGCGCGCGGCCTGGCGTTGGGGGGAGCCGTGCGGGCCGGGGTCGAAGCGGTCGGGGTCGATGCCGTTGTGGATGACGTCGACGCGGCCGCGGGGGATGCCCTCGTTGTCGTGCAGGGCGTGGCGGACGAACTGGCCAACGGCGGTGACGCGGTCCGGCTTGGCGAGCAGGACGCGGTTGGCGAAGACGCGCTTGGCCTTGCGGACATCGGGGTAGTGCCGGCCGTGCTCGGTGAAGAGGATCGGCGTGCGTCGGCCGAGGCCGCGGGCGAGCGAGGCGTAGAAGAAGGGGTGTACTGGTGGGCGTGCAGCAGCGTGACGCCGTGGTCGCGGATGGCGGCGCGGAGGCGACGGGCGACGCCGAGGTCGATCCCCGGCCGGCGGTGCAGCGGGACGACCGGGAACCCGTCCTCGCGAACGGCGCTCGCCATGGGCCCGGCCTCGTCCAGGCAGAGGAACACAAACTCCATCCCCTCCGCCTCGAGCCGACGCGCCAGGTCCCGCGCCAGCACCTCCGCCCCGGCGAACGCCAGCCGATGAACCACATGACCAATGACGGGCCCGCTCATACCCGCATTATCGACGAAAACGCCCGATTTCGGCCCAAAACCCCCGCCAGCGCCCGAAATTCCGGCCTCACCGCCCGCTGTGGCATTAGTTCTCACTAATGCCGATTCATGTCGACATCAATCAGGCTTATGGTACGATGTCGCGTCGCGATGGAATTCGACGCCCTCCGCCTGTTTACCGATGTTGCCCGGCTTCGCAGCGTCTCCCACGCCGCCGAGGCCCACGGCATCACCCAGTCCGCCGCCAGCCAACGCCTCTCTCACCTCGAGAAGCAGCTGGGCGTCGTGCTGATCGATCGCTCCAAGCGCCCGCTGGGGCTGACCGACGCCGGCCGGGTCTACCTCGAGGGCGCGAGCGACGTGCTCGATCGGCTCGACCGGCTGCACACGCGGATCGCCTCGATCGACGAGGCACCGGACGGCCGGCTGCGGGTTGCGGCGATCTACTCGGCCGGGATCGAGCTGCTCAACCGCGTCCGCGCCGACTTCGAGGCCCAGCGCCCCAACGCCAACGTCATCATCGACTACTGCCAGCCGGACGAGGTCTATCGCCAGGTGCTCGAGGGGGCGTGCGACTTCGGGATCATCAGCTACCCCGAGCGGTGGACCAAGGCCGAGCGCATCCCGCTGCGCGACGAGCCGATGGCGGTGATCAGCCGCCCCGACCACCCGGTGACCAAGCACGCGTCGATCCAGCCGAGCCAGCTGGGGCGGTGGGACATGGCCACGTTCGACGAGCACCTGCCGGTCGGCCGGGCGATCCGGCGGTATCTGCGGGAGCACGATGCACTGCCGTCGATCCCGTACGCGTTCGACAACATCGACACCATCAAGAACGCCGTGACGGTGACGGATCGGTTCTCGATCCTGCCGGTGCGCACGGTGCTGCGTGAGATCGAGGCGGGGTCGCTGGTCGCCACGGCCCTCGATCCGCCGCTGACGCGTCCGATCGGGATCCTGCATCGCAAGGCCGCCCGCGCTCAACGCCAGACCAACGGCAATGGCAACGGTCACGGCGGCGACGCGACGTTCCGCCCGGTCGTCCAGGCCTTTGTCGACTTCCTGCTCGAGCACGCCGGCCCGCAGGTCGACGTGGTCGGCGCCTATCTCTCGGGCACACCCGCCCCCAGGCTCGCCGCGACTCCGACCCCCGGAGGCATCTCATGACGGCCCACTCGATCCAGGCCTCTCGCCGCCCCGACGAACCCAACCAGCTCACCCGCCCCGCCGCGGCCGGCCTGTACGACCCCGCCAACGAGCGCGAGAACTGCGGCGTCGGCTTCATCGCCCACATCAAGGGCCAGCGGTCGCACGCCATCGTGCAGGACGCGCTGGTGATGCTCTCGCGTATGGACCACCGCGGCGCCTGCGGCTGCGAGACCAACACGGGCGACGGGGCCGGCATCCTCACCGCCCTGCCGCACGCCCTGATGCGCCGCGTCGCCCAGGACGACCTCGGCGTCGACCTGCCCGCCCCCGGTCGCTACGCCGTGGGCAACATCTTCCTCCCGCAAGACCCCGCCAAGCGCGACTTCTGCAAGACCCAGTACGCCGAGGAGCTCGAGCGCCTCGGCGCCCGCGTGCTCGGCTGGCGCGACCTGCCCGTCGACCCGACCGGCGCCGACGTCGGCCCGACGGCGCTGGCCGCGATGCCGGCGATCGAGCAGCTGTTCGTCGCCGCGCCCGATGCGGTCGCCGACGAGGCCGCGTTCGACCGCCTGCTCTACCTCGCTCGCAACCGCGTGATCAACACGACGCTGCAGCCCGAGCACGGCATCGCGCCGGGCACGTTCTACGTCTGCTCGCTGTCCAGCCGGACCATCATCTACAAGGGCATGCTCACCAGCGGCCAGGTCCCCGCGTTCTACGCCGACCTCCGCGACGACGACTACACCTCGCACCTCGCGATGGTGCACTCGCGCTTCTCGACCAACACCTTCCCCTCGTGGGACCGCGCCCAGCCCTGCCGGATGATCGCCCACAACGGCGAGATCAACACCGTCAAGGGCAACAAGGCCTGGCTCGCCGCCCGACAGGGGACGATGGAGTCGACCGTCTACGGCGACGCGCTGCCCGACCTCTTCCCGGTCGTCAACCCTGAATCGTCGGACTCGGGCTCGTTCGACAACGCGTTCGAGATGCTGTTCATGAACGGCCGATCGGCGCCCGAGGTGGCGATGATGATGATCCCCGAGGCGTGGGAGAATCACGAGTCGATGCCCGTCGCCAAGCGGGCGTTCTACGAGTACCACGCCAACCTCATCGAGCCGTGGGACGGCCCGGCGTCGGTGTCGTTCACCGACGGCAAGGTCATCGGCGCCTGCCTGGACCGCAACGGCCTGCGCCCGTCGCGCTACTACGTCACCGATGACGACCGCGTGATCATGGCCTCGGAGGTCGGCGTCACGCCGGTCGACCCGACCTCGGTCGTGACCAAGGGCCGGCTCCAGCCCGGGCGGATGTTCCTCGTCGACTTCGACAAGGGCAGGATCATCAGCGACGAGGAGATCAAGGGCGAGATCACCGCGGCCCGCCCGTACGGCCAGTGGCTGCAGCGCAATCGCGTCGAGATCAACGCCGTCGAAGACCCCGCCCCCGCGCCCGACGACAACCTCGAGTCCTGCCCCGTCGATCACGACACGGACCTCACCGCCCGGCTCCGCGCCTTCGGCTACACGACCGAGCACCTCAGCCTGCTCATGCTGCCCATGGTCCGCACCGAGCAGGGCAAGGAAGCGCTGGGCTCGATGGGCAACGACGCGGCCCTCGCGATCCTCTCCCGCAAGCCCCGCCTGCTCTACGAGTACTTCAAGCAGCTCTTCGCCCAGGTCACCAACCCGCCGATCGACCCGATCCGCGAAGAGATCATCATGTCGCTCGAGACGTTCATCGGCCCCGAGGGCAACCTGCTCGCGAGCGACGAGGAAGACTGCCGCCGGCTTCACCTCGCCCAGCCGATCCTCACCGACGCCCAGCTCGCCGGCCTGCGCGACCTCGACCCGCAGACGCACCCCGCCGGCTGGTCGTCGCGCGTCATCGACATCACCTACCCCCGCGACGACGCCCCGGCCGAGGCCAACGGCCGAGCCCAGCCCGCCGACGGTGACGCCCTGGTCCGCGCCCTCGATCGCGTCACCGATGCCGTCCGGCAGGCCGTGGCCGATGGCGTGCAGCTGATCGTTTTGTCCGACCGCGCGATGGGCGCCGAGCGCCTCGCGATCCCGGCGCTGCTCGCCACCGGGGCGGTGCACCAGACCCTCGTCGACCACGCCGAGCGCACGAAGGCCGGCCTGATCGTCGAGTCCGGCGAGCCGCGGGAGGTGCAGCACTTCTGCACGCTCTTCGGCTACGGCGCCGACGCGGTCAACCCCTACCTCGCGATCGCCGCCCTGCTCAAGCTGCAGCGCGACGGACAGATCGACCCGGTCGCCACCGCCGAGCAGATCACGCAGCGGTACGTCAAGGCCGTCGGCAAGGGCATCCTGAAGGTCATGTCCAAGATGGGCATCTCGACGCTGGCGTCCTACAAGGGCGCGCAGATCTTCGAGGCGATCGGCCTCAAGCGCGAGGTGATGGACCGTGCCTTCGCCGCCACCGCGTCGCGGCTCGAGGGCGCCGGGTTCGACGTGGTCGCCGCCGAGTCGCGGATGCGCCACGCGCTGGGCTACCCCGACCGCCAGACCGCTCCGACGCAGGCCCTGCCCAACCCCGGCGACTACCACTGGCGAGCCGACGGCGAGACCCACCAGTTCTCCCCCCAGGCCATCGCCCATCTCCAGCAGGCCGCCCGCACCAACGGCCACGAGGCCTACGAGTCGTTCGCCAAGCTGATGAACGACGACGCCCGCCACCGCGCGACTCTCCGCGGCCTGCTCCAGCTCAAGGGCACCGACACCACGCCGTCGCTCAACGGCTCGTGGGTCGACATCACCGACGGCGTGCCGCTGGACGAGGTCGAGCCCGCCGCCGAGATCGTCAAGCGCTTCCGCACCGGCGCGATGTCGCTAGGCGCGCTGTCCGCTGAAGCCCACGAAACCCTCGCCCTCGCGATGAACCGCATCATGGGCCAGTCCAACTCGGGCGAGGGCGGCGAGGACTACGCCCGCTTCAAGCTCGAGCAGTACGACGACGGCTCGCCCAAGACCAAGCGCTCATCCATCAAGCAGATCGCATCGGGCCGCTTCGGCGTCACCAGCTACTACCTCGCCAACGCCGACACCCTGCAGATCAAGATCGCCCAGGGCGCCAAGCCCGGCGAGGGCGGCCAGCTGCCGGGCAACAAGGTCGACGACGTCATCGCCCGCGTCCGGCACTCCACGCCGGGCGTCGGCCTGATCTCGCCCCCGCCGCACCACGACATCTATTCCATCGAGGACCTCGCCCAGCTCATCTACGACCTCAAGAACGCCAACCCCTCGGCCAAGGTCTCGGTCAAGCTCGTCAGCGAGGTCGGCGTCGGCACGGTCGCCGCCGGCGTCGCCAAGGCCCACGCCGACCACATCCTCATCTCCGGCCACGACGGCGGCACCGGCGCCTCGCCGCAGACCTCCATCAAGCACGCCGGCCTGCCGTGGGAGCTGGGCCTCGCCGAGGCGCACCAGACGCTCGTCCTCAACGACCTGCGCTCGCGCGTCATCCTCGAGACCGACGGCGGGTTCAAGACCGGCCGGGACGTGTTCGTCGCCGCCTGCCTCGGGGCCGAGGAGTTCGGCTTCTCGACCGCGCCGCTCGTGACCGTCGGCTGCATCATGATGCGCAAGTGCCACCTCAACACCTGCCCGGTCGGGGTGTGCACGCAGGACCCGGTGCTCCGCCGCAAGTTCCACGGCCAGCCCGAGCACGTCATCAACTACCTCTTCATGGTCGCCGAGGAGTGCCGGCGGTACATGGCCGCGGCCGGCGTCCGCAGCATCGACGAGCTCGTCGGCCGCGTCGACCTCATGTCCTTCAACGCCGAGGCCGGCCACTGGAAGACCCGCGACGTCGACTTCTCGGCGATCCTCAAGCCCGCCCAAGGCCCGCCCAACCGCCCCGACGCCGGCACACGCAAACTGATCGAGCAGGACCACGGCATCGACGACGTGCTCGATCGCAAGCTCATCGAGCTCGCGCAACCGGCGATCAACAACGGCGAGAAAGTATCGATCGACCTGCCGGTCACCAACCTCGATCGCTCGGTCGGCGCGATGCTCTCCAACCAGATCAGCAACCGCTACGCCGACACCGGCCTGCCCGACGGCACGATCGACATCACGCTGCACGGATCGGCCGGCCAGTCGCTGGGCGCGTTCCTCGCGCCGGGCGTGTCGATCACCGTCGAGGGCGACGCCAACGACTACGTCGGCAAGGGCCTGTCCGGCGGGTCGATCACCGTCAAGCCCCCGGCCGGGTCCAAGTTCGTCCCCGAGGAGCAGGTCGTCATCGGCAACGTCGCGCTGTTCGGCGCGACGTCCGGCACGGCGTTCTTCCGCGGCATCGCCGCCGAGCGTTTCGCCGTCCGCAACTCGGGCGCCCACACGGTCATCGAGGGCGTCGGCGATCACGGCTGCGAGTACATGACCGGCGGGCGCGTCGTCGTGCTCGGGCCGACCGGCCGCAACTTCGCGGCCGGCATGTCGGGCGGGATCGCCTACGTCTGGGACCGCGACAACGCCTTCCTGCCCAACTGCAACCTGGGCATGGTCGACCTCGAGAAGCTCGACGAGCCCGAGGACGTCGCCGAGTGCCGCGACCTGATCCGCCGCCACGCCGAGGCGACGGGCAGCGAGGTCGCCGCCCGCGTGCTCTCCGACTGGGATCGGGTTGTGCAGCAGTTCGTGAAGGTCATGCCGATCGACTACCGCCGCGTGCTGGACGCCAAGCGTCACGCCGCCGAGGCCGCGGCGCCCACCCGCGACACGCCGGAGGTGTCGCATGGCTGACGCGCGCCTTCGCGACTTCATATTGGACAGGATGACAGGATTCAACAAGATCGACGGGATGTGCAAGGTTGATCGGTCGTTTGATGTCTTGTCGCGTTCGATGAACGGGATGCATCCCGTTCATGCTGTCCGATCCTGTCATCTTGTCTAAACAGACCCACGAAAGAGCCTGACCAACACCATGGGTAAGCCCACCGGATTCATGGAGTACGAGCGCCGCGCGATGCCCGCGCGCGATCCGTCGATCCGCCTGACCGACTGGTACGAGATCTACACCCGCGCCGACGACCACACGCTCCGCGAGCAGGGCGCCCGGTGCATGGACTGCGGCGTGCCCTTCTGCCAGTCCGACGACGGCTGCCCGATCGACAACCTCATCCCCGAGTGGAACGACCTCGTCTACCACGACCAGTGGCACGACGCGTACCTCCGCCTCGCCCGCACCAATAACTTCCCCGAGTTCACCGGCCGGATCTGCCCCGCGCCATGCGAGCATTCCTGCGTGCTCGGCATCACCGACCCGCCGGTGACGATCAAGTCCATCGAGTGCGCCATCATCGACCGCGCGTTCGAGGAGGGCTGGGTCCAGCCCAACACGCCGGCCCACCGCACGGGCAAGCGCGTCGCCGTCATCGGCTCCGGCCCCGCCGGCCTCGCCGCCGCCGACCAACTGAACTCGGTGGGTCACTCGGTGACGGTGTTCGAGCGCGACGACCGCGTCGGCGGGCTGCTGATGTACGGCGTGCCGAACATGAAGCTCGACAAGCGGCTGGTCGATCGGCGCGTGAGCGTGCTCCGCCGCTCGGGCATCGAGTTCAAGACGGGCGCCAACGTCGGCGTCGACATCGACCCCGACGACCTCCGCCGCCACTTCGACGCCGTGATCCTCGCCTGCGGCGCGCTGCAGGGCCGCGAGCTCGACGTCCCCGGCCGCGAGCTCGACGGCGTGCACCTGGCGATGGAGTACCTGCACGGCACCACCAAGTCCCTGCTCGACTCGGGCTTCAACAACGGCGTGCCCATCAGCGCCCAGGGCAAGGACGTCGTCGTCATCGGCGGCGGCGACACCGGGGCCGACTGCATCGGCACGGCCCTGCGCCAGGGCTGCAACTCCGTCCTCAACATCACCCGCCGCGAGCGCGAGCCCGACGAGCGCGACGCCGACCACGCCTGGCCCGGCGACCCCGGCACGTACTACCTCGACTACGCCCACGCCGAGGGCGTCGCCCGCTTCGGCCGCGACCCCCGCGAGTACGGCTGCCTGCCGCTCGAGTTCGTCGGCAACGACCAAGGCCAACTCACGCACGTCCGCGTCGAGCGGCTCGACTGGTCCCGCGACGACTCGGGCAAGCTCGTCTCGACCCGCACCGGCCAGGTCGACGACCTGCCGGCCGACCTCGTCTTCTTCGCCATCGGATTCACCGGGCACGACACGCCGGCGCTCGTCGAGAAGTTCGGCGTCGAGACCACCAAGTGGGGGACCGTCACGGCCGACTACGGCCAGTACGCGACGAACGTCGATGGCGTGTACGTCGCCGGCGACATGCGGCGCGGCGCCTCGCTGATCGTCTGGGCCATCGCCGAGGGCCGCGGCGCGGCTCACCAGGTCGACCGCTACCTGATGGGTCACTCGACGCTGCCCGCCCCGGACGTCGACGCGGGGCTGGTGTCGAGCGCCGGCTAGCCGGACTCGGTCGAGCGGCGCAGCCGGAAGATCATGAAGTTCGGTGCGTGGTACTCGGCGGCCCAGCCCGGCGATGCCTCGGCCTGATCTGGGGTTGGCAGCGGCTCGACGATCGCCTCGATCGCGAACCCGGCGTCGGTGAACGCCGCGGTGTAGGTCGACAGCATGACGTGGAAGTTGGTGACGACGCCGACCCCGTGCCCGAAGTCGCAGGTGCGCGGTCCCTCGCGGCCGTAGTCGGCGACGGGCCAGTGCAACCGACGCCCGGCGTCGTCGCGGACCCAGCCCGCCGGCTCGGTGCTCGACCGCATCGGGTGCACCACGCACACGGCCAGCCCGCCGCCGGGCCTGACCAGCCGGGCCGCCTCGCGGATCGCGGCCTTAGGGTCGGGCATGTCCATCAGCGCCAGGTAGCTCACCGCCGCGTCGAACGATCCGGCCGGCCAATCGAGCTCGCGCTGAGCGTCGGCGACGGCATACGTCTCGCGCGGCCCGCTTTGCTCTCGGGCATATGCGATGAACGCCTCGACCTGATCGACGCCGACGACTTCGGCGGCGCCGCGCTCGGCGAGCATCCTGCAGAACCGCCCGCCACCGCAGCCCAGATCGATCACGCGTTTGCCCGCGATATCGCCCACGGCGTCGAGCATCGGCGTATCCAGCAGTTCGACGCGGTGCGCCTCGGGGTGGCGCTCGACCTTGTCGAGCCACGCTTCGGCGATCGCGGCCCACTCGTCCGTGGTGTGACTGGGAATCATGGCGGAGCTCCGGAGGGGGCGGGGAGTCTAACCCCGCGCCGCCCGCCTTACTCCGTCGTGCCCGGCCCGCCGTCCTTGATCCAGTACGCCTCGATCATCTCGAAGTTGTTGGTCCCTCGGCGTTGCACGCGCGGCAGAACGTGATCGATGCGCGGCTCGTGGTCCAGGGCGGTCTCGGGCAGCGGGACGATCTGGCCGTCGGCGACGGTGTAGTCGTACGAGCGGATCAGCTGGCCGTCGCTGTTGCGGGTGAAGCGCAGCTCGTACTTGCCGTCGGTGAGCAGGTCGGCCTGGGTCCACAGCAGAGCGTTGGGGGTGTCCTTCTTCTCGTGCGGGTGGTAGAGCATGAGCTTGTCGTAGTTCCATCGGCCGGCCGGGAGGTGGCCCTGGGTGCGTCGGCTGTGGGCGACGACCTGGCCGTCGCGGATCAGCTCGGCGAAGAACATGTCGGAGCGTCGATCTTCGGGGACGTCGAGCCCGCCGACCCAGTAGTGGAATACGGGCGTGGGGTCGTCGTTGCCGGTCTTGTGCAGGGTCCAGTAGCCGTGGGTCCGCCAGAAGCCGTCGTAGGCGTAGGTCTTCTGGGGGTTGAAGGGGTCGTCGCCGGCGCCGGTCTGCTTGAGGGCGACGGGCAGGCGGGTGGCGGGCTCGCCGTTGATGACCCAGACGATCGAGTAGATGCCCGGCTCGGTGAGCTGGACCTGGGCGGGGCCCTTGGCCTTGGCGGTGCCGAACACGCCGTCGCGGTTCATGTCGGGGAAGTACGTGTGGCTCTGGACGACCGTGCCGCTCGAGTCGACGACGGCGACGGCCATGTTGAGCGGGCCGTCGGGCGCGAACGCGACGACGCTGCGATCGATCGTAAGCAGGCCGTTCTCGTCGCTGAACCAGGTGTTCATCGCCGAGTCGAAGGACACGGTCGGCCTGGGCGACTGGGCCGTCGCGGGCAGGGCAACCGCGGCGGCGAGGGACGCGAGGCAGAGACAGGCAGAGGCGAGGGATCGGGACATGGTTTCTCTCCTAGAGACGGGGGGCCGGCAGACCGCCGAGCTTACACCCACTTGAGGATCTTCTTGGGCGACGCATTGTCCTGGGCCGAGCGTTCGCAGGCGTCCTGATAGGCCTGCAGCTCGGCGCCGCGGACGAGGTCCGGCTCGGCGGGGGTGCCGGTCTTGATGGCTTTGGCGAAGCGTTGCCAGGTGGTGGGCGTGTGCTTGATCTCGCGGGCGGTCCACTCGGCCCTGTGCCGGGCGTTGCCCAGGCAGGTGTGCAGGGTGTTGGCGGAGACGCCGAGGTCGAAGCGGACGGCGCCCTGCGTGCCGTAGACCTCGAGCTGTTCGTGGTTGATGTAGCCGGTCGCCCAGCGGGTGGTGTGGCAGGCGCCGGTGACGCCCGAGGCGAGAGTGAACTCGATGAGGGCGGTGTCGTTGGCGTCGAGGTCGACCCCGCCGGCGCGGGTGACCTTGCGGCCGGCCTTGCTGACCTTGGGGTAGTTGGTCAGCGAGCAGCGGATCGACTCGATCGGGCCCACGGCGGCGGTGGTGTAATCGAGCAGGTGGCAGCCGAGGTCGGCCAGCACGCCGCCCGAGCCGCGGGCCTGGCTGAGCCGCCAGAGCCAGGCTTCGTCGGTCCAGTGGCCCCAGGCGTTGGCGGTCAGCCAGGACTGCAGGTACGCGCCGTGGACGTGGCGGACCTCGCCGAGGTCGCCGCGTTGGACGAGCTTGATCGCCTCGATCACGGCCGGGGCGTTGCGCTTGGAGAAGTTGATGGCGTGGGCTTGGCCGTTGGCGGTGGCCTTGACCGCGGCCTTGGCGACCTTGCGGGCGTCGGCGAGGGTCGTGGTCAGCGGCTTCTCGCACATGACGTGCAGGCCGGCCTTGAGGGCCTTGAGCGTCGGCTCGGCGTGGAAGCGGTCGGGCGTGACGATGGTCACGGCGTCGCAGTCGTTGAGGACGTCGTCGAGCGATTCGGTTGCCCAAGGCATGCCGTGCGTCTCGGCGAACGCATCGGCCCGGCCGGGCACGACGTCCATCGCCACGTGCAGCGACACGCCTGGGATCCGGCCGAGGTTCTCCGCGTGGGCGTTGGCCATGCCGCCGGTGCCGATGATGCCGAGCTTGATCTTCGCCATGGTGGTGTCCTCGTGCGCAGGGAATCGCGCAGAGTTAGCGGTCGGAGTCTTTGTCGGGGCTTACTTGTCGTCGAGGACGTCGACGGTGGCGAAGGCCTTGCCCTCGAGCATCTCCAGCGACGCCCCGCCGCCGGTGGAGACGTGGGTGACCCGGTCGGCCAGGCCCATCTGCTCGATCGCGGCCGCCGAGTCGCCGCCGCCGATGATGGACGTGGCGTTCGTGCGGGCGATGGCCTCGGCGACGGCGCGGGTCCCCTTGTCGAACGGCGGGACCTCGAACACGCCCATCGGGCCGTTCCACACGACCGTCTTCGCGTCTTCGACTAGCCCGGCGTAGGTCGCGGCGGTCGTCGGGCCGATGTCCAACCCCTCGAACCCGTCGGGGATCGCGCCGGCGGGGACGGTCTCGATGGTCAGCTTCTTGGCGGCTGCCTCGTCCTTGGGGAAGCCGTTGGCGCAGGCCGTGTCGGTCGGCAAGACGAGCTTGTCGCCGGCCTTGTCGAGCAGCGACTTCGCGAGCTCGACCTTGTCGGGCTCGACCAGCGAGTCGCCGACGGCCCCGCCCTGCGCAAGCGAGAAGGTGTAGGCCATCGCCCCGCCGATCAGCACCTTGTCGCAGACGGTCAGCAGGTTGTCGATGACGTTGATCTTGTCGGAGACCTTGGCCCCGCCGAGGATCGCGACGAACGGCCGGGCGGGCTCGGCGAGGGTGTCGGCCAGGTACTTGATCTCCTTCTCGACCAGGAAGCCGACGACGGCGGGCTTGCCCGCGGCCTTCATCGCCTTGGGCACGGCGTGCATCGAGGCGTGCTCGCGGTGGCACGTGCCGAACGCGTCGTTGCAGTAGGCGTCGCCGAGCTTGGCGAGCTGCGCGGCGAAGGCCTCGTCGCCCTTCTTCTCGGCCTTGTCGAAGCGCAGGTTCTCGAGCACGACGATCCCGCCGGACGCGGCCATGCTCTCGACGATCGCCTCGACCTCGTCGCCGACCGTGCCGGTCGCCATCGTGACCTGCCGGCCGGTGAGCTCGCTCAGCTTCTCGGCGGCGGGCTTGAGCGAGTAGTCCGGCTCGTGGCCGCCGCCCGAGGGTCGGCCGAGGTGGCTCATCAGCACGACCGATCCGCCGCGGTCGAGGACCGAGTTGATCGTCGGCAGGGCCATGCGGATGCGCCGATCGTCGGTGACGGCCTTGCCGCTTCCGGGAGCGCCGTCCTTGAGCGGGACGTTGAAGTCGACGCGGATGAGGACGCGCTTGCCGGCGACGTCGAGGTCGGAGATGGTCTTCTTGGGCATGGGTCCCTCCTGGCGTGGGTGAGCGGGGATGGTAGTCGCCGGGGTCGGGCGTCGCTGGGCGGTATCGTGGCGGGCCGACCATGATCGACGCCAACATCCGAGCCCTGGAAGACCGCCTCGACGCCGACTATCTCGCGTTCGGCGAAGGCGACGCGGTCGTGCCGATCGCCTCCAACTACGGCGGGTACGAGGCCGAGTACGGCGCGATCCGCGCCCGTGTCGGCGTCATGCACCTGCCGCACCGCGGGCTGATCGATGTCCGCGGCGACGACCGGGCCGACTTCCTGCATCGGCTGATCACCAACGACGTCAACGGCGCGGCCGAGGGCTCGACGTTCCGCTCGCTGCTGCTCAACGAGAAGGGGCGGATCGTCGCGGACATGTTCGTGCACCACGGCGGGGAGAACACGTGGCTGGAGCTGGACGCCTGCGACATCCCGGCGGTGATGGCCGCGCTGGAGGGCAAGCTGTTCGCCGAGGACGTGACGCTGGCGTCGTGGGTCGACGAGCGGGTGTGCCTGGCGTGCCACGGGCCGTCGACGGCGGCGCTGCTGACGGCGATCGAGGGCGAGCCGAGCGACGCCGTGAGCACGGTGCGGGCGATGGTCGACATGCCGGACACGACGCACGTCGTCGGGCTGGCGGGGTCGCGGGTGTCGGCGAGCCGGCGGGACACGATCGGCGAGGTCGGCGTGGTGCTGTGGGTGCCGACGGCGGATGCCGGTCGGGTGTACCGCGCGCTGCTCGACGCCTCGGGGTT
>JBCCZA010000072.1:0-15152 GCA_039188455.1 Planctomycetota bacterium | reverse complement strand
CTGAGCCTGTTCACGAACAACCAGTGGGCGGGCCCGGAGGCGACGGGCGGGTCGTTCGACCTGGTGTACGTGCCCGAGCCTGCCGGCGTAGTCCTGCTGGCCATCGGCTGCGGCGTCGTCGCCTTGCGAAGGCGGAAGGCGGAAGGCGGAAGGCGTTGATCAATCATCGGCTGTCGCAGTGATTGACTCGCTGCGGCAGCTTTACTTTGCCCGGCTACTAGCTCTTTAACGGTACTTCGAAAGGCAGTTCCCATGTCAAAACAGTTCTACGCCGCGTTGTTTGGATGCGCTCTAGTGCAAGGGGCCGTGTTCGCCCAGCCCATTAACCCGGACCTGATCTACGACGCGATCACGGGCGACGTGTTTATCGACGCGGACGGCTCGACGATCCTGTCGTTCAACCTGCAGTCGGACGACGCGTTCATCCCGGTGTTCGACCAAGACGAATTGAACGACGACACGTTCGATATCCCGGGCCTGGAAGACAACCTGGCCGAGGCGATCGGCTGGACGTCGGGCACGGCGATCGGGGGCATCGGGTACACGGGCGCGTCCAACGACCCGGCGTTCATCGGGGCGATCTTGGCGGCGGGTCTGTCGCTGAGCGAGTTCGAGAGCCTGTTCACGAACAACCAGTGGGCGGGCCCGGAGGCGACGGGCGGGTCGTTCGACCTGGTGTACGTGCCCGAGCCGGCCGGTTTGGTCCTGCTGGCCATCGGCTGCGGCGTCGTCGCCTTGCGAAGGCGGAAGGCGTAAGGCTCGCAAGCCAAGCGTCAGTGGCCCGCGCGGCGTGGGCCGGCGAGGTGGATGGAACCAGAGAGGTGAACGTATGACACTGCCGATCAAGCGTCGCTCGCGTCGAGCCTTCACGCTCATCGAATTGCTTGTGGTCATCTCGATCATCGCGCTGCTGATCGGCATTCTCTTGCCCGTCCTTGGCGTGGCTCGCCGGACGGCGCGCAACGCCATATGCTTGGCCAACATCCGGCAGTACGGGATTGGCACCGTGGGCTTCGCGACCGACGAGGACGGCCGGCTGCCGTATGTCACCAGCAACGCCACCGAGAACGACTTCGGCCTCGATGTCGACGGGTTGACCGGCACGAAGGTCTACCGATGGGACAAGTGGTGGCCGAACGGGATGACGCGCTACCTCGGCTTGGAGTCGTACGAGTCGATCATCGACCGAGCGGTCGCGTCGGGCGACGGGACCGACGTCCCGTTGCCGGGCGATGACTCCGTTTTTATCTGCCCTGAAGCCGATCCGCCCGATCCCGCGTTCGACAACGCCGGCGCTGCGCCTTACGCGATCCCGAGCGGAGACACCGGTGACGAGCACTTCTACTTCAACTACGTGTACAACTCTCAGCTCGACGACGATGATGACGCGACCGATCGCTGGGCCGGGACCACGGCCAAGACGCTTCGTCTCGAGTCCATCCTCAAGCCCAGCGATACGATCCTGTTTGTCGAGCTGCGATCCACCGAAGCCGAGTTTGAGCGGACGGGGGGTTCGACCTTCGTCGACCCACGCGGCGACGTGGTCAACAACGGCGCCGACCGCGACAAGGCCAACTGGCTTCGCCTCGGGATGCGCCACGACGGCGACTCCACCAACATCACGTTCGCAGACGGCCACGCATCGAACGAGAAGTACCTCGACGCCACCAACGAGAACTTCAGCGTCCTCTTCGGCAGCGACTACAACAACCCCGGGCTGATCTGGAACCCGTTTGGCGCCGCCAACTGACGTTGCCCGCAAGCACGCAGGTCGATACGGTGGCGCTCGATGGGCAAGAACATCGCCATCATCGTCCTCTCGCTCGCGCTGACGCTTAGCCTCGCGGGCAACGCGCTGCTGCTGGCCGCGCTGGCGTTGTCCAACTTCACCGCTGGCTTGGGTCCCGGTTTTGTGCCGCCGGCCGGGTTCTCTGTTGCCGAGACGTACCCGGCTCAGGTCGCTGTGGGCGACGCGTTCGACCTCACGGTGACCGTGACCAACACGATCAACAGCCCGGTGCAGGTCTACGAGATCGACATCAACAGCCCGCTGCTCGACGGGGTCCGAGTCGACTCGGTCTCGCCGACGCCCACGCAGGTCAGCGACTACTACAGCCAGAGCGGCTACATCGAGTACTACTTCAGCCACAACATCCCGCCCGGCCAGTCGCAGGCGTTCACCTTCCGGTGCACCGCGACGCAGGCGGGGACGTGGGTCGGGACGCTCGACATCTACGACCCGAGCCTGTCGTCCGACACGCGGTTCGTGTCGATCGACGTGCAATGACCGTTGCGAGCCTCGGCCGCGATCGGTGAGGCGATTGCTAGGCTGCGGCGATGTCTGTGACCGAGTCACCGTTTGCCGATGCCGTCGATCCCGCGGTCCGCGCCGCCCGGCGGTTCGTGCCGGCCGACTTCGACCCGGCCGACGTCGAGCAGATCCATCGACTCGCCCAGGCCCTGATCGATCGCGAGATCGACGGCGTCGAGTCGCTCACGCGTTGGCTCGAGGACTACGCCGAGTTCGACGCCGTGGTCGGCGAAGCCGGGAGCCGACGCATGATCGGCAAGGCCTGCGACACGGAGGACGCCGAGATCGACGCGGCGCACCGGCACTGGATCGAGCACGTCGCCCCGGCCCTGGCCCCGCTGCACGACCGCCTCCAGCGCAAGTTCCTCGACGACCCGCGCCACGCCGAGCTGCCGATCGACGGCATCGACCTGCTCGTGAGGTCGTGGCGGACCGGGGTCGAGCTGTTTCGCGAGGCCAACGTCCCGATCCAGACCGAGGTGAAGCGAGCCGTCGTCGCTTACGACAAGCTCGTCGGCGCGATGTCGGTCGACATCGACGGCCAGACCCTCACCCTGCCGCAAGCCACGGCCAAGCTCGAGTCGACCGATCGCGAGCTCCGCGAGTCCGTCTGGCGCCAAGTCAGCCAGCGTCGGCTTCAGGACCGGGTCGCGATGGACGACCTGTTCGACGAGCTGCTGGCCCATCGGGCACGGATCGCCGAGAACGCGGGGCTCCCCGACTTCCGCGCGTATCAGTGGAAGGCGATGCAGCGTTTCGACTACACCCCCGACGACTGCCATCGTTTCGCGGACACGGTCGAGAAGGTCGTCGTCCCGGCGGTGGCGGAGCGTCAGCGTCGCCGGCTGGAGCGGCTTGGCGTCGATCGGCTCCGGCCGTGGGACCTGGCGGTCGACCCCGCCGGCCGCCCGCCGCTCACCCCGTTCGACCCGGATCGGACCAACGATCTCGTGGCCAAGTCCAGCGCGGTGTTCCGAGCGCTGGACGCGTCGCTCGCCGACGACTTCGACCGGCTCAAGCCCGGGCGCAACCTCGACCTCGCCTCGCGGCCGGCCAAGCGGCCCGGCGGGTTCCAGTCCGCGCTGCCCGAGTCGGGCGAGCCGTTCATCTTCATGAACGCGGCGGGCGTGCCGCGCGACGTGGACACCATGCTGCACGAGGCCGGTCACGCCTTCCACTTCCTCGCGGCCCAGCGCGACGTGCCGCTGTCGTTCTGCCGCCGCAGCCCGATGGAGTTCTGCGAGGTCGCGTCGATGGCGATGGAGCTGCTCGCCGCGCCGCAACTCGGCGCGTTCTACGAGCCGGCCGACGCCGCGCGGGCAAGCGTGGTGCACTTCGACGGCGTGCTGCGCGTCTTCGCGTGGATCGCCACCATCGATCAATTCCAGCACTGGCTATACACCCACCCCGACCACACCCGCGACCAGCGCACCGAGGCCTGGCTGGCGACTGTCGCTCGCTTCGAGACCGGCCTGGTCGACTGGACTGGCCTCGACGACACCCGGGCCGCCGACTGGCACCGCCAGCTCCACCTCTTCCACTACCCGTTCTACTACATCGAGTACGGCCTGGCGGAGGTGGGCGCGTTGCAGGTCTGGGCCAACGCCCGCCGCGGCCCGGCCGACGCCCTGGCTCGCTACCGTGCGTCGCTCAGCCTGGGCGGCACCTGTTCGCTGCCCGACCTGTTCGCCGCCGCCGGCGCGCGATTCGACTTCGGCGAGGCCACGATCGCCCCGCTCATCAACGACCTGGTTCGCGAGATCGCCCGGTTGGACCCGGCGGATTGACCCGGACCGACCCACCCCCCTCCCTCGACCCCCCTCGACCTCGGAGCCCACCGATGCCCCACGCGTCCGCCGACGAACTCCACGCCGCCTTGGCCGCCGTCACGCGAGCCGCTTCCGTCTGCCAGTCCGTGCACCGCTCGCTGGTGACGCAGGACACGATCACCAAGAAGGACAAGTCGCCGGTGACGGTCGCCGACTTCGCGTCGCAGGCGATCGTGTCGATCACGCTGCGTGACGCGTTGGGCGGGGTCCAGCTCGTTGGCGAGGAAGACGCGGCGGACCTCCGCGGCGACGGGGCGACCGAGACGCTCGGCAAGGTGACGGCTCACGTCGGTGACGGGCTCGAACGCACCGCCACGCCCGACGAGGTGCTCGAGGCGATCGACGCCGCCGCCGTCGACCCCGACCCGCCGACCGGGCGGTTCTGGACCATCGATCCGATCGACGGCACCAAGGGCTTCCTGCGCGGCGATCAGTACGCCGTCGCGCTCGGGCTGATCGAGGACGGCAAGCCGATCCTCGGCGTGCTCGGCTGCCCGAACCTCGAGGTCGACGGCCGCAAGGGCCTGCTGATGTCGGCCGTCGCCGGGCAGGGCACGACCGTCCGCGCGCTCGACGCCTCGCTGGACACGACCAAAGCACAGGTCGACCCGGCCGACGCCCCGACCGGCGCCCGCTTCTGCGAGTCCGTCGAGTCGGGGCACTCCGATCAAGGGTCGTCCGCGAAGATCGCCGAGCTGCTTGGCATCATCGAGCCGCCGTACCGGATCGACTCGCAGTGCAAGTACGCCGCGGTCGCCAAGGGCGACGCGACGATCTACCTGCGCCTGCCGACCCGTCCCGGCTATGTCGAGAAGATCTGGGACCACGCGGCCGGCGCCGCCTGCGTGACGTGCGCCGGCGGGACCGTCACCGACATCGAGGGCAAGCCGCTGGACTTCGCCCACGGCCGGACGCTGCAGAACAACCGCGGCATCATCGCGACCAACGGCAAGTTCCACGACCAGGTCGTGTCGGCGGTGCAGACGGTGTTGAAGGGTTGACGCGGCGGCCGATCAGGCCAGCACGTCGACGAGGCGGCCCTTGGTGGGCTCGCCGGAGACCGAGGCTTGCTGCACGTCGGCGGCCTGCTGGATCATCTTGTTGACCGCGGCGCCCTCGGCCTTGAACTGATTCAGGGCCTTCTTCGCCACCGCGACGCCGACCTGGACGTCGGTGGGCAGCGAAGCGAGCGAGCCGGAGCCAATGCCGTTGACGGACATAAGTTAATCATCGGCCGGGTCGGCCGGGGAACTTGAACCGCAGGCGTCCGATAACGCCGGTGCGGCCTCTTACCAGATCTTGATTGCCGTTCCGCCAAACGGTAGCGAGCCGACCGCTAGCCCGCCGGCCGACAACCCGCACGAGATCGCCGCTCCTCCGAAGGCGGCCACCGCGCCCACGGCCGCGCCACCGACGGCAACCAGCCCCAGCGCCACGCCGCCCAGCGCCACGCCGCCGACCGCGATGTTGCCCATCGCGACCCCGCCGATCGCCACGTCCCCGATCGCGACCACGCCGCGTGCCGTGCCCACCATCTGACCGTGCTCCGGCCCGATCGCCACGTCAATCAGCGGCCAGCCGAACACCGTCGCCTCCGACCGGTATCGCTTGTAGCGTCGGCCCGCGGTCCCCCCGCCGTCGACACGGGCCAGCACCTCGACCAGCGGCTTGCCGCACTCCGGGCACGTCGGCGTCTGCGTCGCGCCCGTGAGGTTGTAGCCGCAGTGCGTGCAGATCGGGTCGCCGAGCTTGTACTTGTCCATGCCGGCTCCGATCGCGGCGGTAGCGACTCACACGTCACTTCACGATCATCATCTTGCCGGCCTTGGCGGCCTCCATCGCCGTGACGATCACGTTCATCGCCTTGTAGCCTTCGTCGCCGTCGATGAGCGGCTTGCGTCGCTTGAGGATCGACTCGGTCATCATGTCGGCGACGCCCGAGGAGACCTGCTTCTCGTTGGTGGCCACCTCGCCGACGACGTGACGCTCCTTCTGACCGTTCGCGTAGTCGACCATGACGCCGTACTCGGGGTCTTGGCTGATCCGCATCACGCCGTGCTGGCAGTAGAGGGTCGTGCCATTGTCCTCTAGCCCGCCGTAGTTGGTCCACGAGATGGTCATCGTGCCGATCGCGCCGGACTCGGTTTCCATGACGACGAACGCGTTGTCGTCGAGCGGGATGAGCTTGCCGTCGGGCGTCTTCTTGTCGAGCGTCTTGATCGACCCGCCGACGCGGACGATCTCTTCGCCGAGGAGGAAGCGCATGAGGTCGGCCTTGTGGATGCCGAGGTCGCCGCAGACGCCCATCTGAGCCGGCTCTTTTTGGAAGAACCACGACGCAGCGCCGTCGACCGACCAGCCGTCGGGGCCGGGGTGCTTGAAGGTGGTCTCGAAGGTCAGCGGTTTGCCGAGCTTGCCGGTCTCGATGATCTCGCGGGCCTTGGCGTGCGGCGGCATCAGGCGCTGGTTCATACCGATCATCAGGTACTTCTTCGCGTCGGCGGCTGCCTTGATCATCTTCTTGGCGTCGGCGCGGGTCGCCGCCATCGGCTTTTCGCAAAGCACGTGGTAGCCGGCCTTGCTCGCGTCGACCGACATCGGGCTGTGCAGCTTGTTGGGTCCGGCGACGACCACGGCGTCGAGCTTGAGCGACGCGTCCTTGAGCATCTTCTTGTAGTCGGTGAACGCGGCCGCGCCGTACTGCTCGGCCAAGTCGTCGACGCGATCGACTACCGGGTCGGCGATCGCCGCGACGGTCGAGCGCGGGTGGGCGTGGATCTCGGGCAGGTGGCGGCGCTGGGAGATAGCGCCCCCGCCGATGACGCCGTAACGGATGGTCTTGGACATGTGAGACGGGCTCCGAGAGATGTAGCGACTGAGGATAACGCGCGGCAAGCGCCTCGAGTCAATCGCTCTCGTGGCTGCAGTCGTTCCAGAGGCGGACGACGGGGTTCTCACGCTTGCGGTGGTAGCCGACGATGCTCAGCGCGCCCGCGCCGAGGTCGAAGCCCCGCCCCGCCGACGGGTCCAGTCCGATCCAGCGCGCCGCGAACACGTGCAGCAGGTGGCCGTGCGAGAAGAGCAGGGCGTCGCCGTCCACGGCCCGCAGCCGATCGATCACACGGTCGACCCGGGCCGACACCGACGCGATCGGCTCGCCCCCCGGGCAGCCATCGCGAAACAATTCCCAGCCGGGCCGCTGCGACTCGATGTCCGCGCTGGTCACGCCCTCGTAATCACCGTAGCCCCACTCGACAAGATCGGCGTCAACCTCCGCCACCTCGGCGTAGCCGGCCAACTCGCAGGTCCGCTTGGCGCGTCCTAACGGACTGGTCAGCACGAGATCAAACTTCCGCCCGCCCAACCGCTGCCCGAGCCGGCGCGCGTTCCGCTCGCCGCGCTCGTTGAGCGGGATATCCGTCGAGCCGGTGTGCTGGCCGGTCTCGCTCCACGCGGTCTGCCCGTGCCGGGCGAGGTAGATCAGCGGTAGCCGTGGTGTCGAGTCGCTCATCGCCTTGTTCCGCAAGATAGCGGGGCGGCTTGGGCTCGGAGTTCGCCCCGGTCTACGAGGCCGTTTCCGCTCCGTCTCGCCCCGGCGGCTCGATATCTTCAGGGGCATGAGCCCGCCCCCCAACATCCTCTTCATCCTCACCGACGACCAGGGCTACGGCGACCTCTCCTGCCACGGCAACCCCGTCCTGCAGACCCCCGCGATGGATCGGCTGCACGACGAGTCGGTCCGCCTGACCGACTTCCACGTCGGCCCGACCTGCGCCCCGACCCGCGCCACGTTGCTCACCGGCCGATACGCCAACAGCACCGGCGTCTGGCACACCGTCGGCGGGCGATCGCTGCTCCGTGAGGACGAGTGGACCCTGGCCGATGCGCTCCGCGACGCCGGCTACGCCACCGGCCTCTTCGGCAAGTGGCACCTCGGCGACAACCACCCGTACCGACCGATGGACCGCGGCTTCGAGCAGACCATCACCCACGGCGGCGGCGGCATCACCCAGACGCCCGACCACTGGGGCAACGACTACTTCGACGACGTCTACCGCGTCAACGACGTGCCCACCCGTTTCGAGGGCTATTGCACCGACGTCTGGTTCCAGCAGACCCGCGCGTTCATCGCCGACTCTGCGGCGAACAACCGGCCGTGGTTTGCCATGCTCACGCCGAACGCCCCGCACTCGCCGTTCAACGTCGCGCCGCCGTACGCCGAGCCTTACGCCGGCCGCGTGCCCGACCGACGGGCGCGGTTCTACGGGATGATTGCCAACCTCGACGAGAACCTCGCGGCCCTGCGCGACTGGCTCGATAAAGAGGGCCTCGCCGAGAACACGATCCTGATCTTCATGACCGACAACGGCACGGCGTGCGGCGCGTCCTTCGACGCGGGCGGCTACGTCACCGACGGGTTTAACGCCGGGATGCGCGGCATGAAGGGCTGGCCGTACGAAGGCGGCCACCGCACCCCGTGCTTCATGCATCACCCCGCCGGGCAACTGGTCGGCGGGCGGGACATCAAGACGCTGACCGCCAGCGTCGACATGATGCCCACGCTGCTCGACCTCTGCGGCGTCGATGTCCCCGAACAACACACGATCGATGGCGTCAGCCTCGCGACGGCGCTGCGCGGTGAACATCAGCCCGGGCTCGACGACCGCATCGTCGTCACCGACTCGCAGCGCCTCCCGCGACCGATCAAGTGGCGGCAGTCCGCGGCGATGTCGGGGCCTTGGCGGCTGATCAACGGCGAGCAGCTGTACAACATCGACGACGACCCCGAGCAGCGCCGCGACGTCGCCTCGGATCATCCCGATCAGGTCGAGCGGCTGCGCGCTGGCTACGAGGCGTGGTGGGATGGCGTCTCGGGGCGGATGGACGAGCCGATCCCCATCGCCGTGCGCGCCGACGAGCCGACCGACCTGACCGCGCACGACTGGCACAACGAGAACGCCGACTGCCCCTGGCACCAGGGCATGATCCGCGCCGGCCACCGCTCGGCCGGCTACTGGGAGCTCGAGGTCCACGAGGCCGGGCGGTACCGCGTCGACCTGCGCCGCTGGCCCATCGAAGCCGACGCCGCGATCACCGCCGTGCCCGACCCGACGCCGATCGACCGCGACGGCGTCGACCCGCACGACCTGAGCTGGTACGAGGGCGGCACGGCGTTGCCGATCGCGTCGGCCCGGCTGGACGTCGCCGGTGTTTCGTCCGAGGCGCTCGTCGGCGAAGGCGAGCGGGCCGCGACGTTTGAGGTCGACCTGCCGCTGGGCTATTGCGAGCTGGCCGGCAGCTTCGCCGACGCCGACACGGGGGACCGCCGAGGCGCCTATTACGCGCGTCTTACGTCGTTGGCGAGTCGGCCTTAAGGCTTCTCCAGCTTCTCAGATACGGGCCCGCAAGCCGTTGGCTACCGTCCCGACCGACTGACACCGATTCCGCCATGGGCGACCGCCGATCGGCTTCGCCACGCTATACTTTGCAGATTGTCGACACACGCGGCCCGTTAGTTGCTGGAAAATCCGCCCAATCGACCGAGTCAATCTCTCTTCGCGTTACCCACCTCAAGAGCTTTCTCATGACCCTTCCGTCTTCGCTCAACCGATGGTTCCTGCATGGCCTTGCCCTGCTCACGCTCGCCGCCGTAGCCACGCCGGCGCTCGGCGCCGACGAGCGGCCACCCAACATCATCTTCATCATCACCGACGACCAACACCGCCGCGAACTCGGCTTCATCGACGGGCAGACCCCGACGCCGCACATCGACGCCCTCGCCCACGGCGGGATGCAGTTCGACAA
Source organism: Planctomycetota bacterium (assembly GCA_039188455.1). GTDB lineage: Bacteria > Planctomycetota > Phycisphaerae > Phycisphaerales > Phycisphaeraceae > JBCBUE01. Next base: position 5,207 of record JBCCZA010000072.1, on the reverse strand, counting down.
CTGCTACGTCGCCGCCAGCGTCTGCACGCCGAGCCGCTACTCCGCGCTCAGCGGCCAGTTCGCCAGCCGCAGCGACACCTCGTTCTTCAAGGCTCAGAACACCGAGGAAGGCATCACCCGCGTCAACTGGAACCCAGGCTTCACGCCCGGCCAACACACCCTCCCCGGCGTCCTCAGCGACGCGGGCTACCTCACCGGCTTCGTCGGTAAGTGGCATATCGGCGGCGCCAATCGCGCCGAGGGAACGCCCATCGCGCCCGGCGCTGACCCCTACGACCCCGCGGTGACCGAGAGGCTCCGCGCCAACCAGGCCGCCTTCTCCAAGAGCCTTCAAGCTAACGGCTTCGACTACGCCTCCAGGATCTACGCCGGCAACCCCGACGACGACAAGGAACTCAAGAACGCCGGGCTCAATATCCACCACATGGAGTGGGTCACGGAAGGCGGCATCGAGTTCATCGAGCAGGCCGTGGCCGAGGACAAGCCGTTCTACCTCTACTTCTCGACCACGCTGACCCACGTGCCCGATCCGGTGGAATCGCTCCCTCTCGACCCGCGGCTCACCCCCGGCGGGCTGCTCGACGAACCGATCGAAGGCCTCATGCCATCGCGTGAAGACGTGATCGCCCGCGCCGAGTCCGCCGGCCTGCCCAAAGAAGTCTGGGGCGCGCTCTGGCTCGACGACGGCGTCGGCGCACTCGTCGCCAAGCTCCGCGAGCTCGGCATCGAGGACAACACCCTGATCGTCTACTTCGTCGACCACGGCATGGAGCACCGCAGCAAGGGCACCTGCTACGAGGGCGGCCTCGTCTCCCCGACCTTCTTCTACATGCCCGGCACCGTGCCGGCCGGCACGACCCAAGACGCGCTGATCCAGAACGTCGACTTCGCGCCGACCTTCTTCGACCTCGCCGGCGTCACCCCGCCCGACGACATGGTCATCGACGGCGTGTCGGCTCGCTCGCTTATCACTGGCGATGACACGCCCGTCCGCGACTCGATCTACAGCGAACTCGGCCTCACCCGCGCCGTCCGCACCGCCGACGGCTGGAAGTACATCGCCTTCCGTGTCCCGCCCAGCCTCGAGCGCACCCTCGAGGAACGGCTCGCGGATCAGCAGAAGCTCCAAGAGCAGATCGAACGTAATCACCCCTGGGCCAGGAACAACCCCAACTACGGGCCGGACCCGCAGGCCCGTTACTTCCACCAGGCCCAGGCACCCGGCGGCACGCTCTTCGAGCGCAACCAGCTCGCCACTAATGTGCCCTTCAAGCCTCACTACTTCGACCGCGACCAGCTCTTCAACCTCAACGAGGACCCGGACGAGACGACCAACCTCGCCGACGACCCGCGCTACGCCGAGAAGCTCGCCGAGATGCAGGCCGTGCTGAAGACCTATCTCGACGGCCTGCCCGGCACGTACGCCGAGCTCAAGCCGACGGAGTAGCGCAACGACGCGGCGGGCGACTAGGGCGCGTTGCATTATTTGTGGACAGGGATCGGGTGCCACACCTCGCCGCGAGGCGATGTGTGCCGTTGCAGTTGCGCTTGTCCAACGGCACACATCGTGATTCGCACGCGGTGTGGCACCCGACAAAGTCACGCCAGATGCGCTAGGTCAGCTTCAGCGAGAACGCGATGCCGCAAGCAGGCTTGTCGGCGGGCGGCGTGATCGACACCGCGTCGCCATGCCGCTCGAAGCTCAGCGGGCCGTCGTGGCCGAGCAGCTCCACGCGCTCGACACGACGATCGCCCAGGTTCTCGATGGTCCAGGTTTGCCCCGGCTCGGGCCAGCCCATCGCGATGGCGTACAGCGCGTCGCCCTTGGTCACGAAGCGGTAGTCCCCGAAGCCGAGCGGCGACTCGTTGGGCTCGGCGAAGTCGCCGGTCGGGAAGTCCTTGCCCTGGCCGTACCGCGCCCACGGCCGCGTGCCGTAGATCGCCTCGCCGTTGACGCCGAACCAAGCGGCCAGGGCGTCGAGGATGGCGTGGCACTCGTTGTCGAGCGTGCCGTCGATCCGCCCGGGGAAGTTCAGCAACAGGTTGCCGTTCTTGCTGACGATGTCCGCGAGCATGTGGATCACGAGCTTTGGCGACTTGTAGGTCATCTCCTGCTTGTAGTACCAGCCGCCGACGCATGTGTCGGTCTGCCACGGCTCGGGCCAGATGGAGTCGATGCCGCCGCGCTCGAGATCGAGGACGCCGATACCGTCGACGTAGTCGCCGTGGCCGCCGAGACGATTGCCGTCCTTGTCGACCGACGGCTTGCCCTTGGCGCCTTGGTTGACCGAGCTGTGATAGCTCTTGAGGTTGTAGACGGCTTCGAGATTCCCGCCGCGACGCTCGGCGTTGCGGTTGTAGAAGTACGCCAGCATCGCCCGGCCGACCTCGCCGAACGGCACGGCCCCGTCGGTGTAGAGCAGGTCGGGGTCGTACTGTTCGACCAGGTCGACGATCCGGTCGTGCCACTGCTGGGTCCACCACGCCGGGGGATCGAGCGGGTACTGGTAGTTGGTGTCGTCGTGGGGCGGGAAGTAGAACTCTTGAAGGTCGGGGTTGCTGCCGTCGTAGGGCACGCCCGCCTTAGGGCCTTGCGTGTCCGCGCCCTTGTTGGTGTTGAACCAGCTGTAGGCGCGTTCGAGGTGTTCGGTGACGCCGAAGCGCAGGCCGTGGTCGCGGGCGGCGTCGCGGAACTCGCCGACGATGTCGCGCTTGGGGCCGATGTTGACGGCGTTCCACTTGTGGTGCTTGGAGTTCCACAGGTCGAAGTTGTCGTGGTGGACGCCCATCGACACGAAGTACTTGGCCCCGGCTGCCTGGTACTTGCTCATGAGCGCGGCGGCGTCGAAGTGCTCGCACGTCCAGAGCGGCAGGATGTCCTTGTAGCCGTGCTCGGACGGGTGGCCGTAGTGCTCGAGGTGGTGGTCGTACTGGGGGTGGCCGGGCATGTACATCTGCCGGGCGTACCAGTCGCCGGCCATCGGCACGCCTTGCGGCCCCCAGTGCGCCCAGATGCCGAACTTCGCGTCGCGAAACCACTCGGGGCAGGTGTATTGCTGCAGCGATTCCCAATCCGGCTTAAATGGCACAGGCTTAGCTCCTTGGTGCGGTCTGACTGACTAGAAGATCTGCACCTTACAGGCTGCCTCGGTCGTCGGCATCGCGAAGACACAGCAACAGTCACATTGCATTTAGTCGACAATCGATCGATCCGCGATCTCGGGCAGGTCGTGTTCGGACTCGTACAGATCGAAGCGAGGCAGGATCGCTTCCAAGGCGTCGCGCTCATGCCGATGTGCGTCGGAGACCCGGCTCCAGTCGTCGATCTTCGGGTAGCGGTCCAGGTCGTCCGGCGTCTGCGACACGTCCCACCACACGCCCCGCGCGTCGTGCAGGACGAGGTTGCCGCGGATGAACTGATGGCCCTTCCACCACGAGTAGGCCCACGGCCTGAAGGCGTCGGTGTCGGTCGTGAGGTACGGCCAGAAGCTCTCGCCGTGGACCTCGTAGTCGGCGGGGATGTCGTAGCCGACGATGTCGGCGAGCGTGGGCAGGAAGTCGGCCAGCGAGACGAGGATGTCTTGCTCACCGGTCTTGGTCATCGATTGTCCTGGGGCGTAGACGATGAGCGGGACGTGCGGGCCCTTCTGCCGGTCGCGCGTGGACTTGCCGAAGCCGCTGGTGCCGTTGTCGGTCGTGAAGATGAGGATCGTGTCGTTCTCGATGCCGAGCTCCTTGAGCTTCTGCAGGTATCGCCAGACCTGGTAGTCGAGGTACTCGACGTGTCGGTGCATGCCCGGGCCGGTGAGGGTGCCGTTGAACTCGTAGACGCCTTGGTCGCCGGTGATGTTGGGCTCGGTGCGGTGGTAGTGGTCGTCGTGCCAGGTCAGCTTGGGCGTGTGCGGCCACTTGCTGGGCGAGTCGGGGTCGAGCCAGTTGAAGGCGTCGTGGCCGAGGTGCGAGGTGTGGTAGACGAAGAAGGGCTTGCCGGCGTGGTGCTGGCGCTCCATGAAGTCGAGGATGAAGTCGAGCTCGACATCAGGGCCGAAGGTGTTGACGCCGTAATTCGCCTCGGCTTCCGGCGTGTTGGGCCAGGCCTCGTACGGCTGGCTGGCGGTGGGGTGCTTGACGAGGCTGACGCCGGGCTGCCAGAAGTAACTGAATTGCCGGTACGTGTCGGCCGGCTCGCCCGTGTCCTGGTTGATCAGCCCGCGCGGGCCGGCGCCTTCCTTAGGGAGCAGCTGGAAGTCGGTCTTGCTGGACGGCCAGTGCCGGGAATGAGCCGGTGTGTCGATGACCTCGTCGAAGCCGTAGTTCTGTGGGTCTCGGACGAGCATCTGCAGCTTGCCGCACCACATGGTGGCGTAGCCCGCCTGCTGGGCGACGTGGCCGATCAGCAGCGGCGAGCTGTGGTGGACGAGCACGCGGTCGATCCTGCGATCGCCAATGGTCGTGCCGCCGATGTCGCCGTTGTGCCACCACTTGTGCATCGACGGGAACCGGCCCGACATCATCGTGGCCCGGCTGGGCGAGCAGAGCGTCGCCGCCCATGCCGTCGTGACCCACGCGCCTTCTTCTGCGATGCGATCCAGCACCGGTGTCCGAGCACGCAGCGCGGGGTCCCGCGTGTCGCCGCCGCGGAGGTCCGACCAGACCGTCGACCCGTAGATCGGGAGCTCCCGAGCGCTGATGTCGTCGGCGAAGATGAGGATGACGTTCGGCTGCTTGGCGTGCGACATGTCGGCGATCAGGACCAGCGAGGCGAGCAGCGCCACGATCGATGAGACAATCGGTTTCATAACTTCCTGGGGCTGGACGTGGACGAATCGAGTCGGGCGACGGATGCGAAGCGTGAGAGCCAGGGCGACGCCGCCGACAAAAGGTATCACTTCACGAGTTAGATCGCTAGATGTGATATGAAAGCACGCAGAAAATGACGTAACATGGGAAGCCCGTGGGAAGCGTCATGTCGTCGATCCTGCCTCTGGATTCCAACCCATGCCATCTCCTCTGTCACTGACCGCACCCTTTGTTCTGCTCAGCCTCCTCGCCGCGGGCATCACACCGGCCGAGCCGCACACCGGCGACCCCGATGAGTCCTTCGCGCCCGAGGGGTACGTGCTGGCGTGGGAGGACGACTTCAACCAGGGCTCGCTCGATCACAGCAAGTGGTTCTATCGCGACGGCATCGATCGCGGCAGAACGCT
>JBCCZA010000071.1:0-15176 GCA_039188455.1 Planctomycetota bacterium | reverse complement strand
GGCCTCGATGAGGCAGCCGGAGAAGGTCGGCTCGTTGACCATGACGAGGACGTCGAGGGGGTCGCCGTCCTCGGCGAGGGTGTGGGGGATGAAGCCGTAGTCGCCGGGGTAGTGGGCGGAGGAGTAGAGGTAGCGGTCGAGACGGATGATGCCGGTCTCTTTGTCGACCTCGAACTTCGATCGCCGACCCTTGGGGATCTCGACGATGGCGTGGACGATGTTGGGGATGTCCGGGCCGGCGGTGACGTGCAGGTATCGGTTGGGCAGTCCCATGGTGGCCTCCGTGCGACGGCGGGTGTGCCTTGTGAGTGGGCATGGTAGCCCTGTGCGGGGTTATCGACAGGCGGGGCGGGCCGATCCAGCGGGGCTGGGGCGGGATGGTGGCCGGGCATACGCGGACGTCGTGGGGCTCGGCTAGGATCGCGCGATGCCGAAAGCCAAAGACTCTGCGGGCAAGCCCGAGGCCGCCGACGCCGAGACCCTGCGGGCCCGGATGGAGGCGGTGGTCAAGGGGCTGGCGCTGGACCCCGATCGGGGCAACGGCCGGCGGGTGCTGGACGTCATCCACACGGCCGTCAAGCTGGTCGGCGACAAGGCCGAGACGGGCGAGCTGAAGCTGATCAGCCGGTCGCTCAAGGAACTGCGTTACGCCCTGAAGGTGTTTCGTGATTATCGCGACGTGCCGAAGGTCTCGATCTTCGGCTCGGCCCGCACACCCGAGGATCACCCCGACTACCAGAAGGCCAAGGCCTTCGGCGAGGCGATGGCCCACCGCGGGTGGATGGTCATCACCGGCGCCGGCGACGGCATCATGCGGGCCGGGCACCACGGCGGGCGGCGGGAGAAGTCGTTCGGTGTGTCGATCCAGCTGCCGTTCGAGGTCAACGCCAACGACATCATCGAGGGCGACGAGAAGCTCATCACGTTCCGCTACTTCTTCACCCGCAAGCTGATGTTCATGTGGGAGTCGTCGGCTGTGGCGTTGTTCCCCGGCGGGTTCGGCACGCAGGACGAGGCGTTCGAGGCGTTGACGCTGATCCAGACCGGCAAGGCGCCGATCGTGCCGATCGTGCTGGTCGACGGCGAGCCTGGGCCGAACAGCTACTGGTCGACGTGGGACCGCTGGGTGTGCGAGCAGTTGCTGGAGCGTGGGTGGATCAGCCCGGAGGACCCGTCGCTATACCGGCTGTGCGAGACGGCCGAGCAGGCGGCCGACGAGGTCTGCCGGTTCTATCGCAACTACCACTCGATGCGGTTCGTCGAGGACGTGCAGGTGTTGCGGATGCACCGGCCGCTGACCGAGGCGCAGGTCGGCGAGCTCAACGCGAGGTTTGGCGCGTTGATCGAGTCGGGCGGGCGGATCGAGCAGGGCGGGGCGTTGCGTAAGGAGCGCAAGGCGTGGCCGGAGCTGACGAGGTTGACGTGGCCGAGCACGAAGCGCGGATACGGCGTGCTGCGTCGGCTGATCGACGCGGTGAACGACTTCGACGCGGCGAACCACCCGGACGTGGGGGACACGCCGCCGGCGATGGGCGCGACCGCGCCGCGCGGGGCGGACCTGGCGTGAGCCGGGGGGCTTAAGCCGCGGGCGTAACGGGTAGGGCGTTACGGGGTGGGGACCTCGGCGAAGGCCGAGGGGACGGGCGATGTGTGGTCGAGCTCGCCGTGGAGCCGGGCGTAGGTGGCGTAGCCGCCGCCGACGGGGCCGGAGGAAGCGCCCATGAGGGCGGCGGCGCCGGTGGCGGAGACGCCGAGGCGGGCCTGTCGCGAGGCGGCCCAGGAGGCGTCGTCGATGGCGACGTGCGAGCGGACCTGCCGGGAGGTGGTCGTGTCGGTGGTGGGGTGGGCGAAGCCGGCGGTGGGCTGGGTCGAGCAGCCGGTGCCGAGGAGGGCGACGCCGAGGACGCCACAGGTCAGCCACGCCACGCTGGATCGTTGGGTGCGTTGCATCCCGCACATGACCAATACGGCGGGCGGCCATGCAAGCGTATGTGTGAGACGTGCGGTTGGGTGGTGGCGGGCGGGTTGGGGCGTAACGCTTGTGCGGGCTCGGCGGGCGTGGGTGGTTGAGTCCGCGCTGTTATCGGGCGGGCGGTGTGAGCCGTCAGAGGTTCAGCGGGTCGATGCCGAACGTGTAGCAGGCGGCGATGGCCGCGGCCTGAGCGAGCACGATGATGGCCAGCGTGGCGGCGAGCCGTGTCTTGCCGAGCGCCGCGAGCGCGGTGTCGAGAATCATGAGGGTGCAGAGCCCAGCGACCATGAGAGCGTTCCGAGAGAGACACGCGAGAGCGAGAAGCAGCCGGGCGGCAAGATGAGAAACGTCGCCCGCGACAAACAGTCTAGTCGGGCGTTCCGCCGCGGGCCAAGCAGAAATGCGCCGGCGGGGAAAATGTCGGCTTTCAGGCACGCTCTGGAGGGGTAAACCGGGCGTGGCGCGGCGTCACCCGGCCCGCAGGTCGCGGACGGCCTGAGCGACGTCTTTGCCGTCGACGACGGCGCCTTGGCCCTTGAGGTGCTTCATCGCCACGCCGGTGGCGGCCCCGTCGTTGGGGGCGGCGCGGACCGCGTCGGCGACGGCCTCGAGCTGGGAGGCGATCTCGGCGGGCGAGAGCGTCTGGGGCAGCAGGGACTTGAGCACGGCCAGCTCGGCGCGGGCTTTCTCCAGGCCGGCCTCGTCGCCGCGGGACTCGTAGCCGGCGATGGTCTCCTCGGTGCTCTTGGCGATCTTGCGGACGATCTGCTGGGACTGCTTGTCGTCGAGCGGGTCGGCCTGCAGGGCCTGGGCGGACTGCAGGTCGCCGAGGACGACCTTGAGCAGGTCACGCTCGAAGGTGTTGCGGGCCTTGGTGGCGGCGAGGACGCGTTGCTTGAGGTCGTCGATCATGTCGGGTGAGTTCGGCGCGAGTGAGGCGGGCCGGGCGTGGCTTGTGGCGGGCGTATGGTACGGTCCGCCGCTGCGTCGCTCCCGAACCTCCGACCGCCCGAGACCCCGCCATGCAATTGCAGCAAGCCATCCAGCTCGTCCAGCAGAAGTTCGCCGCCGAGACCCAGGGCCAGACCGAGGGCGCGGCGGTGGATGCGTATCACGACGCGTTCGAGAAGTTCCCGGTGATCATGGAGATCGCGACGCAGGTGCTGGGCGTGCAGATCATCCAGCAGAACATCGTCCGCCAGGTGCAGGCCAAGCAGCAGGCCGAGGGCGGCCAGGGCGGGGGCGAGGCGGTCGAAGGGGTGGGGCCGTTGGGCCCGATCACGGGCGGGATGGCGCCGCAGGGCAAGCCGAGCTGAGACGCCTGCGGGGCGTCGGGCGAGGCTTAGTGCTGGGGGACGAGCAGGTAATAGCGGTCGGCGCCGAACTTTTGGCACATGCCGGTGGTGAGGTCGCCGTCGTCGATCATCGTGTCGATCTCGATCATGACGTCGTCGCCGGGGTAGTCGCCGTTGTCGAAGTGGACGCCGACGCCGCCGATGGGGCCCGCGTCGCCGCCGGGTTCTTCGGTGTCGTAGACGCCGCCGATGGGCGTTCCGCCGTTGAAGGCGCCGGAGCGGATGTGGCCCTCTAGATCGCTGTGCAGCGTGCCCGAGGTGCCGTCGGGGATCGGGTTTCCGGTATCGACCATGTAGATCTGCAGCGCGCGTCCCATGCCGGTGAGGTCGTTGACGAAGACCGAGTAGCGTGCGGGCGTGGTGGCGTTGCTGAACTGGGGGACCACGATCGCGGCGAGGATGCCGAGGATGACCACGACGATGAGGATCTCGATCAGCGTGAAGGCCGATCGGGTCGGGCGTGGCACGGGCGTGACGGGGGAGGCGGGTCGCATGGCGCAGGTCATCGACCGATACATCGGCCCGGCGAGCCATCCCGGTTGCCGATTTTCCCGCGTCCTCGCAGCCGGTCGTAGTATGGTCGGCATGATCGTTATCACCCCACCCGCCGTGCGCCTGCTCGCGACGTCGGTGATCGCCGTGGCGGCGTTGCTCGCCCCCTCGGCGGCCGCCCAGCCCGCCGCGTCCCAGCCCGCCCTCCAACCCGCCCCCACCGATAAGGCCCTGCTGATGAACCCCAACGACCCCAAGTTCGCCGAGCCCGCCCCCGCCCCCTCGACCGTCAAGTTCACCACCAGCCGCGGCGACGTGGTCATCGAGCTCTACCGCGACTGGGCACCCCTGGGCGTCGACCGCTTCTACAACATCGCCCAGGCGGGCTATTTCAATGACGCCGCCTTCTTCCGCATCGTGCCCGATTTCATCGTCCAGTTCGGCATCAACGCCGACCCCGAGGTCTCCGCCAAGTGGCGCGAGGCCCGCTTCAAGGACGACCCCGTCACGCAGACCAACGCCCGCGGCACCCTGACCTTCGCCACCGCCGGGCCGAACACGCGCACCACGCAGATGTTCATCAACCTCAAGGACAACGCCTTCCTCGATGGCCAGGGCTTTTCGCCCATCGGCAAGGTCATCGAGGGCATGGACGTCGTCGAGTCGCTCTACGCCGGCTACGGCGAGCGGCCCGACCAGGGGCGGATCCAGTTCGAGGGCAACGCCTACCTCGACGCCGAGTTCCCCAAGCTCGACAAGATCGAGTCGACCGAGGTGTCCGAGTAAAGCCCCACCGAGTCGCGTTACCTATTCGTCGGCGGGCCGCCGCCGCATCGCCTTGACTTGGGCGCGCTGGCGCTTGTGCTCCAGGCGTCGGCGGTGCACGACCCGCGGCACGCGCGTCGGCAGGCGAGGCTTGTCGGGTTGCAGCGCCACCGTGAGCAACGCCCGAAGCTTGCGCAGAGCCTCGGCGCGGTTCTGCCACTGGCTCCGCGACGAGGACGCCTGAATCACCACGCGATCCTGGGCGATGGCGGGCGAGGCCATGCCGCGTAGCTTGCGCATCGCCGGCTCGGGCAGGTGCTGGGCGAGGTCGTCGAAGGCGACGGTGAGCGTGGCCTGCGTGGCGGTCTTGTTGACGTTCTGCCCGCCGGGTCCGCCTGAACGGTCGAACCGCCAGCCGATCACGCTCGCGGGCAGCGTGTGGCCGTGGGGCAGTTGGAGGTCGGCGTCGGCGGGCATGGACGCACGATACGGCGTCATCGCCTGGTGGCGCGGCGTTCAGCCTCGGCCGATCGCCGCCGCAAGCACCGCCGCGATCACGGCCCCGGGCTTGGGCCGCCAAGGCCCTGGCATCCACCACGACACGCGACCGACGTGGCCGGCGGGCTCGGCCGTAGCGATGCGCCGGCCGGCGACAACTAGGTGGAGCGAGACCCCACTGAGTCGCCACCATCGCGGCAGGGCGTTCAGCGGCTCGATCAACGTCAGCGTGTCGAGCGATCGACGCAGCGACCAAGCTTGGCGAAGCGACTCGAGCCGAACCTCAATCCCATCGGCCACGCCCGCCAGCACGACCAGCCCCGCCGGTCCCTCGGCCTGCACCTCGCCTTCGCAGCCGAGCGACGGCGCATCGTGACCGGCTCGCGCCTCGGCCGGCACGGGTCAGCCGCCCGTGTTCTGCGTGCGGATCTTGAGCACGCCGTTGAGCCGCCAGCGGGCGTGCTGAGCGCCGTCGCCGATCTTGCTGGGGATGTCCACCTCCATGTTCTGGAAGTCGTAGGTGATCTCGGCGTTGGACCCCGTGAGACGCTCGTACAGGCCGTGAGCCAGGTCAGGCCAATTTTCCGGTTGATCGGGCATGACGATCTCCTGTGTCGGAAGTGACGCGGCACGATAGCGCGGTGTTGGAGTGGCATCGGTGGTGCGACAGGCTGTCGGATAGGCCGGTCCGCGGCGTAGAATGCGGTGCATGGGCATGCCGAACGCACGGTGGGCCGGGACGGGGTTGGGGCTCTTGGTCTTGTGGCTCGCATCCCTCCCGAGCCATGTCGTCGTTGCGCAGAGCGTCTCGGTCTCCGGCAGTGGCGTGGCGTTCAACATGCGTCGGCCGCCGCCGCCGGGTCGCAGCGTGCTCTCCGGGTTCATCTACAACAGCAGCGACGTCGAACTGGTAGACCCCTCGTTTAATGATCGGCTCTACCCGATCTCGGTCAACGGTTGGTGGGGGTTCGCCAACCAGCGCGGCAACATTGTGATCTGGCCGCAGTGGGATTGGTGCGACTACGTGCACGAAGGGGTGTACCGCGTGGTCGTTGACGGCTGGACGTACCACCTGCGTCTGATCGACAAGCCGCTGCCGCGCGAGGGGTCCAACGCAGACGGCACGCCGCGCGGCTTCGCCTTTGCCGACCGCTTCGCCGACGGCGTGGCGGTGGTCGGCGGCGAGGGCGGTTTCTTCATGATCGACAAGTCCGGTCGGCGCGTCGGCGACATCTCGGCCGACCTGATCCTGCGCATGTCCGATCGCGTGTCGGCGGCGCTGGTCGATGGGCGGGTTGGCTACCTCGATCGCGCCGGGGGCTGGCTGATCGAGCCGACGTACTCCGTCGGTCGGCGGTTCCATCAGGGGATGGCGGCGGTGCGGCTGCCGGGCGACGGGCCGGACGCGATTGGTCCTTGGGCGATCATCGATAAGGTCGGCCGGGTGCAGTGGGCCGACCGGTCGTTTCGGGTCGAGCGGCTGGGCGACTTCCGAGACGGGATGATGCGGGTGAAGGTCGGCGAGCGGTGGGGCTACCTGGATCGGGCGTACCGGGTGGCGATCGAGCCTCGCTACCTGGACGCACGGCCGTTCTCCGGGGGTCGGGCGGCGGTACTGGACGAGCGGGGGTGGTACCTGATCGATCGCACCGGTCGGGCGCAGAGCCGGGATCGGCTGCAAGACCTGTTCGCGTTCCCGTTCGACGGCCGGGTCGGGCTGGCCGAGTCGGGCGGGCGGGTCGGGCTGGTCGGGCGGACGCAGCGGTGGGTGGTGGAGCCCGCATTTCCGTGGGCTTACGCGGAGTTTCGGCTGCTGGTGCGGGCGGGGCTGGACAGCCCGGCAGGCGACTTTCGCTACGTGGACATCTCCGGCGGTCGCGTGTTCGACCCGCGTGGGGTGACCGAGGGGGTGGGCGACCTACGCCGTAAGAGCCTGGGGCTGGCGCTAGCCCGGGGCGAGCTGGTGCTGCCGACGAAGGTAGCGCCGCCGCCCAGCCGTGCTTCTCTGCCGCCGGCCTATCCGCCGGAGTACCTCGAGGACCTTCAGCTGCCGCAGCCGTTGCTGTTCGAGGCCGACCCCGCCGGACGTGTCCTGCGTTAGACTTGCGGAGACTGAATGAGGGTCTGGCATGCTACTCGGAGCTTTGGCGTTGAGCCTGTAGTGAATCACGGTCCGGTGAGCTTGGCGGGGGGATGGCGGGTGGTGCTGCTGACGGCGGCGTGTCTGTGGGTGACGTGCTCGGCGTGGCGCGTCGATGCGGCGGACGCGGTGTTCGCCGACCGGTACGCCGGGGAGGGGATCGTGCGTCGCTCGCCGGCCTGGAACGACCAGCCGCTGCCAGTCAATATCCGCCACCGCTGGGGATTGATCAGTCAGGACGGCGTGCTCATCGTCGAGCCGAGGTTTGACTGGACCGACTACATGTTCAACGGCCTGGTGCGTGTCGAGCTCGACGGCCGGGCCGGCTTTATCGATATCCAGGGCGAGTGGGTGATCGACCCGATCTACCGCTACGCCGACCGCTACGCCGAAGGCTCGGCGATCGTGGGCGATGGCCGGCGTTTCGGGTTTGTCAATCGCCGCGGCGCGCAGACTGTCGAGTTCGTCTACGACGACGCGCTGCGTTACCGCGACCAGAAGGCGGCGGTGATCGCCAACGGCTTGGTGGGTTACCTCAACCGCAAGGGCGAACTCGCGATCGACCTCAAGTACCGCCGCGGGCGGTCGTTCGCCGAGGGGTTCGCCGTCGTCGAAGAGCCGCAGGGCCAGAGGTCGACCCGGCTGTTGTTCATCGATCACGCCGGCGAGGTGGCTTACGACGCGACCGCCGCGGGCGTGACCGCGCTGGGCGACTTCAGCGACGGCCTCGCCGCGTTCGAGCGAGACGGCAAGTGGGGTTACCTCGATCGGACGTTCCAGGAGTCGATTGCGCCGACGTACGACGGCGCTCGCCGCTTCGTCGGCGGGCTGGCCGCTGTGAAGGTCGACGACCAGTGGGGCTACATCGACAAGGAGGGCGAAGTCGTGATCGAGCCCGGTTACGACGAGGCCTGGGATTTCACCGACGTGTTGGCGATGGTCGCGGTGGACGGCAAACGAGGCTACATCGACCGCGAGGGGCGATTCGCGATCGAGCCGCAGTTCGAGGAGGCGTCGCCGTTCTTCCGCGAGGTGGCACGGGTCGGCCAATCGCCAAGCTTCGGCTACATCGACGTGACGGGGCGGCCGATCTGGGACCCCAGAGCACCGGATTCGGGCATCCTGGACTTCACCCAGCTGCGCCCCGATGGCTCCCCGGTCCGGATGCAGCTCCCGCCGCGCGGACGGCCCAGGACGGCGCCTTACCCCGCGGACTGGGCGTACGAGCCCGAGCTGCCCAAGCCGCGGATGCGGGGGCGGATGTGATGCCTCGCCGGGCCGGTCTCGCGGCGGGCGTGATGCTCGCGTTCGGGTCCACCGCCGCGGTCGCCGCGCAGGACGCCGCGACGTCTTCGTCTTCGGCATCGGTGGCTCCGCTCGCGCCCAGCGCGCCGGCCGCCGATTCGGTCGACCCGTATGACCCGCGCTACACCTGGGGCGACACCAACGCCGCGACCGCGCCCGCGTTCGTCGCCGCCGAGCGCGACTTCGCTCAGCGTGTCGCCGACGAACTCGGCATCCAGCTCCGCCTCGTGGAGACCGACCACTTCCTGTTCTACACCGATGTCTCCGAGAGAGAGGCTCGCGACTGGGAGAACGTGCTCGACCTGACGTACGAGCGCGTCTGCTGGCGGCTGGGCGTGCCCGAGGGGATCAGGCTCTTCCGCGGCAAAGCCACGGTCTTCCTCTTTCGCGATCGGGCACGCTTCGTCCAGTTCGAGCGAGCCTTCTACAACCACCGCGTCACCTACGAGGCCGGCCTCTGCCACCAGCACTCCACCGGCGAGGTCCGCATCGCGTTCTACCGCATCGACCACGAGCGAGCCCTTCGCCAACTGATGATCCACGAGACCGCCCACGGCGTGATCCACCGCTTCCGCTCGCCGACGCGCATCCCCGACTGGATCAACGAGGGCATGGCCGAGTGGACCGCCGATGTCGTCCTCGGGTTTCCTCAGCCCTTCAAGCAGCGCGAGGCCATCAGCAAGCAGGCCATCATCGACCGCGGCGGCAGGCTCGGCGACACCTTCTGGCAGGACGGCCGGTTCTCCGCGGCCGACTACGGCGCTGCCTACGGCATGGTCAAGGTGCTGCTCCGCAAGGGCAGGCCCGCTTTTGCCGAGTTCGTGGCGCTCCTGAAGGACGGCGTGCCTTACGGCCGGGCCATCGAGACCGTCTACGGCTACGACCTCGACGAGCTCGTCCGCCGCTACGGCCGCACCATCAACATCCGCGAGCTGCGTCGCTGATCCAACGGGTCAGAGCAGGGCGACCGGGTCGATGTCGATCGCCGTGTGCGTGTCGCTGACTAATCGGCCGCGATTCCTTGCGGCAGTGAGCACGCGCTGCAGCGTGCCTGCGTCGTCGGCGAGGAGCATGACCTGCTCGCGGTGGTGGTCCGCGAGCTTGGCCATCGCGCACGCCATCGGCCCGCGCAGCGTCACGCGCTGCCCCGCCGACTCGGCCGCGATCGCGTCGCCGAGCAGGTCGGCCGTCGCCGCCGCCCGTCGATGGCACGCGGCCTGGTCCTTGTCGCGCAGCACCACCCGCGCCATCCGGCGCACCGGCGGCAGCCCCGCCTCGTCTCGCGTCGCCAGCTCCGCCTCGGCGAACCCGACGTAGTCCCCCGCCACCGCCCGCGCGATCGCGTCCACCGTCGGGTCGAACGACTGCACGATCACCACGCCAGGCTCGCTGCCCCGACCGGCCCGCCCCGCGACCTGCGAGACGAGCTGGAACGTCCGCTCGGCCGCGCGGAAGTCCGGCAGGTGGATCGCCGTGTCCGCGCTGATCACGCCGACCAGCCGAACGCCCGGGAAATCAAGCCCTTTCGCGATCATCTGCGTGCCCAGCAGCACGTCGATCTCCCCGGCCTCGAACCGCCCGAGCACCCGCTCGTAGTCGCCGGGCCTCGTCATAGTGTCCCGGTCCATCCGCTCGACCCGAGCCCCCGGCAGCTTCTTCGCGAGCTCGGTCTCGACGCGCTGCGTCCCGAGCCCGAACAGCGTCGTCCGCTTGCCACACACCGGGCAGTGCTGCTCAAGCATCCGCTGCGCCTCGCAATGATGACAACGCACGTACCCGCGCGGCACCTCGCGGCCGTCCTCGTTCGTCGTGCCACCGCCACGCAGGTGAAATACCATCATCGCGTCGCACCGATCGCACGCCATCTGCCAGCCGCAGCGGTGGTCCGGGCACGCGACCCAGCTAGCAAATCCCCGGCGGTTGAGCAGCACCAGGCTCTGCCGGCCTCGGTCGAGCGTCGTGCGTAGCTCGTGCTCGAGGCGCTGGCTGATCAGGTGGATGCCTCGCTGCGCCCGTCGCTCTTCCACGAGGTCGACGACCTCCACGCGCGGTACGTTCAGCCCCGGCACGCGATGGGGCAACTCGACCAGCTCGTACCGCCCCGACTTGGCGTGGTGCCAGCTCTCCAGGCTCGGCGTCGCGCTGCCCAGCACCACCGCCGCCCCGGCCATCTGCCCGCGCTTGATCGCGACGTCGCGCGCGTGGTAGCGAGGCAGCTGATCCTGCTTGTAGCTCGACTCGTGCTCCTCGTCGACGACGATCAGCCCCACCCGTTGCATCGGCGCAAACACCGCCGACCGCGCCCCCACCACCACCCGTGCCTCACCACGCCGAACGCGCTGCCACTGCGCATGCCGCTGCGCAGGCGTCAGGCCCGAATGCAACACGGCCACCCCCCCGGGAGCGCCACCCTCCCCGGCGTGATCGAGTCGCGCCACAAACCTTCCCACCGTTTGCGGCGTCAACGCAATCTCCGGCACCAGCACGATCGCACCGCGATCCGTCTCGTTGAGTAGCCGCTCGATCAGCCGCAGGTACACCTCGGTCTTCCCGCTGCCCGTCACCCCACGCAAGAGGTGCACGCCGAACGCGTCCAGCGCCCCGCCGATGCGATCGATCGCCGCCGCCTGATCCGCGCTGGGCGTCGGCCTTTCGCTGAGCCGCGCCGCGACCCGCTCGGCCGCCACGTCCAGCCCCGCTCTCAGATCGACCCGCGTCTCGATCGACACCACCCCCGCCTGCGCCAACCGCTCCACCGGCCCCGCCGATCGCACCCCCGCCGCCGCCAGCAACGCTTTCAGCTCCATCTCGCGCTCCGTCGCCAGCACCTCCAGCACCGCCTTGACTTGCTTGGTCATCCGCACGCCATCGCCCGCCTCCGTCTCGAGCGTGACCCACTTCTGCTTCGCCAGCCCCGCCCCGCGTTTCACCCCGCCCGGCAGCACGCTCGCAAACACCATCCCCAGCGGGCACGCGTAGTACCCCGCCACCCACCGCGCCAGCTCGATCAGCTCGGTCGGCAACGCCAACCCGTCCCGATCGACCGACAGCACCGCCTTGACCCGCGTCGGCTTCAACCCCTCGCCCGGCCCGTCTCCGACCGACCGCAGCCCCACGACATACCCCGACGCCGGCTTGTTCCCCCGTCCAAGCGGCACCGACACCCGCGCCCCAACCGCGACGCCGTCCATCCCCGCCGGCACCGCGTACGTCAACCCTTCCCCCGCCACGTCCACGCCTTGCTCCACGGCAACCCGGGCGTACCCCGCCACCGGCCGATCGTCGACAAACAGTCCCGCCATCCCCCCGTTGTACCGCCACGCCGCCCGAGCATGCCCCGCGCGCCATCCCCATAAACTCCCCGCGTGCCGCAGAAGACCAAGAAAGACCCCCGCGACACGCCGGCCATGCGCCAGTACACGCGGTTCAAGGACCAGCACCCCGACTGCCTGCTGCTGTTCCGCATGGGCGATTTCTACGAGCTGTTCTTCGAGGACGCCGAGGTCGCCCACCGCGTGCTGGGCGTCACCCTCACGCAACGCACCGAGGGCGTGCCCATGGCCGGCGTGCCCTACCACGCCGTCGAGTCCTACCTCCGTCGGCTGATCCAGGCCGGCCACCGCGTCGCGATCGCCGACCAAGTCGAGGACGCGAGCCAGGCGAAAGGCGTTGTCGAGCGCGACGTGACCCAGGTCATCACCCCCGGCACGCTGACCGACGACCACCTGCTCCCGCCCGACACGCCCAACACCCTCGCCGCCGTGGCGTTCGTCGATGACGAGACGGCCGCGCTCGCCTGGGCCGAGCTATCGACCGGCTCGTTCCTCACCGCCGCGCTCACGCCTGCGGCTGCACGCGACGAGCTCGCCCGCATCGCCCCCGCCGAGTTGTTGTACTGCCAGACCGCCGACGGCCAGCCGCCGCAGCGCGTCCGCGACCTGCTGCCCAGCGCCGATGCCGCCGTGCTCACGCCCGTTGCCGCCCATCACTTCCGCCCGGCCGAGGCGCTGCGTTCGCTCTGCGACCACTACCGCACCGCCCACCTCGAGGGCTTCGGCTACGCCGCCGCCGACCCCGACCTCCCCGCCGCCGCCGCCCTCATCGCTTATCTCCGCAACACCCAACGCACCCCCACCCCCTCTTCCACTCCCACCCCCAAGCCCACTGGAAGCGCAGCGCCCGGTGGGGTCGCCCCCACCAACGCCCAACCCCAACGCCTCCCCCACCTCCGCCCCCCGCGCAAGTTCGCCCCCGCCGACCACCTCGTCCTCGACCACACGACCCTCCGCGCCCTCGAGGTCGAGACCACCCTCCGCCACAACACCGCCCAAGGCTCGCTGCTCGACACCCTGCAGGCCTGCCGCACCGCGATGGGCAAGCGCCGCCTGCGCGACTGGCTCCGCTACCCCCTGGCCCGGCGCGACGCCATCGAGCAGCGCCAGCACGCCGTCACCACGCTCATCGACGACGACCGCCTGGCCCGCGAGATCGCCGACCCGCTCGACCGCCTGCACGACGTCCCGCGCATCACCGCGCGACTTGGCTTGGGACGCGCCACCCCGCGCGACCTCGTTGCCCTCCGCCGCTCGACCGCCGCCACCGCCGAGCTCGTCGCCCTCACGTCGGGCAGCCCGGCCCTCCAACACCTGCACGACCCGCTCGACGCCATCGCCACCCCGCTCACCGCGCTGGCCGACACGCTCGCCGTCGCGACCGTCGACGACCCGCCCGCCCACCTCCGCGAAGGCGGCCTCATCCGCGACGGCCACGACGCCCAACTCGACGAACAACGCTCGCTGCAACGCGACGCCAACCAACACCTCGCCGCGTACCAGCAACAACTCACCGAGCAGACCGGCGTCGCCTCGCTGAAGGTCGGCTTCAACAAGGTCTTCGGCTACTACATCGAGCTTTCCGCCGTGCAGGCCAGCAAGCTCGACATGGACCACGAACGCTTCGCCGGCTGGGCGCGAAAGCAGACCTTGAAGAACGCCGAACGCTTCGTCACGCCCGAGCTCAAAGAGTTCGAGTCCCGCGTGCTCAACGCGCGCGAGCGCGCGATCGCGCGCGAGCAGCAACTCTTCGCCGAGCTGTGCACCTTGGCCGCTAACCACACGCCGCAGCTGCAGACGCTGGCCGACGCCGCGTCGGACCTGGATGTGCTGCTGTGCTTCGCGCACCACGCGCGCCGCCGCGACTACTGCAAGCCCACCCTCACCGACGCGCCCGGCCTGCACGCCACGGATGCCCGCCACCCCGTGCTCGACGAACTGCTGCGCGACAAGCTCGTGCCCAACGATATCGCCCTCGGCGCGCCGCTCGACCGAGAAGACACCCCCGACCCCACCCTGCAACTCATCACCGGCCCCAACATGGCCGGCAAGTCGACCTACATCCGCACCGCCGCGCTCATCACCCTGCTCGCCCACACCGGCGGCTACGTCCCCGCCAAGTCCGCCGCCGTCGGCCTGACCGATCGCATCTTCACCCGCGTCGGTGCCGCCGACGAGCTGCACACCGGCCAGTCCACCTTCATGGTCGAGATGACCGAGACCGCCCGCATCTGCCACCACGCCACCGACCGTTCGCTGGTCATCCTCGACGAGGTTGGCCGCGGCACGTCGACCTACGACGGCCTGGCCCTCGCCCACGCCATCGTCGAACACCTCGCGCATCGTGGCTGCCTCACCCTCTTCGCCACCCACTACCACGAGCTCACCCGCCTCGCCGACGACCTGCCCGCCGTCGGCAACCTGCACGTCGCCGTCCGCGAGTGGCAGGGCGACGTCGTCTTCCTGCATCGCGTGCAGCCCGGCTCGACCGACCGCTCCTACGGCGTCCACGTCGCCCGGCTGGCCGGCGTGCCCGACACCGTCGTCGATCGAGCCGACCGGCTGCTCGGCGAACTGACGCAAGGCCACACGCTCCACGCCGCCAACGGCAGCCCGACCGCGCCTGACTCACCCGACACGACGCCCGATCACGCGCCTGCCAGCGACGACGCGGGGCTCCCACTGTTCGCTCAAGCCCCGCCGCCGCACCCGGCCCTGGACGAGCTGCGGGAGACCAATCTCGACGCCATGTCCCCGCTCGATGCGTTCGACTTTCTGCGTCGAATTAAGAGACAACTGGAAAACGAGTAGATAGCAACGGATGATGCGTCACCGCAACTGCCGTATTAATGCCTCTTAATCAGTAACTTACGCGATACGGTTTCGCCGTTTTGCGGGTATCCCCCATCGCTCGCGCGGGTTTCACGCGGAACGGCATTCCTTCCGTTGCCCAATTTCTCAGCTTCACGTTGACCCAACTTACCTGGGTGTTATGATTTGGGAAACACGCCCCCCTCACGGCCCGTGAGACGTCTCCCCCGCGTCTCCGGGCCGCTTTTTTTTTGTCACTCATTTCCCGACGTCGCGCCGGCCTCCCGCCGCGACCGCACGTCGCCTCCGCTCGCTGGCATGATGTGCGGATGACCTCGCGCAGCACGTTCCTCGCCCTCGGCAACCTGCTCGTCGTGCTCGCCGCGGGTGTATGGGTCGGCTCGATCCTGACCTTCGGCCTCTCGGCCGGGTCTACCTTCGCCACCGTTCGCGACCTCCAGCCCTCGCTCACCGACCCCGCTCGCCCGCCGGAGGCGCCGGACTTC
>JBCCZA010000070.1:0-15194 GCA_039188455.1 Planctomycetota bacterium | reverse complement strand
TGCTGAGCCAGCCCAAGGCCAGCGGGCCGAGCATGATCCAGAACGGCACGGCGTAGTCGGTCGTCGCGGCCAACGCCCCGCCGATGATCGGCCCGGAGATGTAGGCGATGCTGCCGCAGGAGTACATGTAGGAGAAGGCTCGACCGCGATCGGCGGGGGTGGTGACGTCGGCGAGCGAGGACTGCGCCAGCGCGACGTTGGCTTCGCCCAGGCCGCAGACGAAGCACGCGGCGATGAGCCAGATGTAAGAGTCGATCTGCAACGCCATCGCGATGTTGGCGTACATCACGATCGCCAGCCCCAGCGTGACCAGCAGCATCGGCCGACGGCCGTACCGATCGGACAGGGCACCGAGGACGGGCGAGCCGAGGAACTGGCCGAGCGGATAGGCCGCCATGAGCAGGCCGGTCATCGTCGTGCGTGTCGCGACGGTCGCGTCCTTGGGCAGGAACGACTCGCCGGCATCGAAGAGCATCGGCGTGAAGATCACCGAGATCATCGCGTAGCCGTAGAAGCCGAAGAACACGACCGCGAAGAGCGGAATCAACCGCATCCAAGGGAGTTTTGCCGGCTTGTCGGTTATGTCGTTCACCGCCGCGTGAGTCTACCGCCGCGTCAGCTTGCCTCGACGGGCTTGCGTCTGTTGAACGGCAAGTAGCCGAAGCCGGCGACGACGACGAGTCCACCAAAGACCAGAAGCGGCAGCGGCATCCACAGCGCAGCCAGCGCACCGCCAAGGGCCGCGCCGCCGGCCTCGCCGCCGACCTGCAGGGCCTGGTTGTTGCCCATGACGTGGCCCTGGCGGTCTCCCGCGGCCTGCGTCGAGATAAACCCGGCGCACGCGGCGAGCATCAGCCCGGCGAACACCGACGCGGGGTAGCCGAGAATCGCGATGGCGATAAAGGCCTGCGGCGGCCAGGGCATCAGACAGATCAACGCCCCGCCGACGATGCACGACAGCGACGTGATGTGCGCCAGGCTCATCCGCTTGCTCAGCCAAGGCATCACGATCAGCATCGCCACCGTCACGCCCGCGGCGTAGCCGGCGTACCACAGCGTCATCGTGTCGACGCTCATCTGCCACTTGTGGACCATGAAGAACACGACGACGCGGTAGAAGGCGTACATCGCGGTGTACATCAGCAGGTTGAGCAGGTAGACGGGACGCAGATACGCGTCGGTGACGACGTAGCGGAGGTTGGCCAGCGATCGGCCGACGGCGATCGGCTTGGTGGGGTCCGGTTCGTGCGTCTCGCGGAAGAACACCAGGAGACTCAGCCAGCCGATCGCCAGTGGGCCGAGCATGATCCAGAATGGCAGCGCGTAGCCGAACGCCGCAGCGAGCTGGCCGCCGATGACCGGGCCGGTGAGGTAGGCGAGGCTGCCGCAGGCGTACATGTAGCCGAAGGCGCGGCCGCGATCGGCGGCGGTGGTGACGTCGGCCAGCGTCGATTGGGCGAGCGCGACGTTGGCCTCGCCCAGCCCGCAGACGAAGCAGGCGGCGATGAGCCACGCATACGACTCGAACTGCAGCGCCAGCGCGATGTTGACGTACATCGCGATCGTCAGGCCGAGCGAGATCAGCAGCACCGGCCGACGGCCGAAACGATCGGAGAGCGCGCCGATGACGGGCGATCCCAGGAACTGTCCGAGTGGATAAGCGGCCAGGAGCAGCCCGGCGAGCGCCGCGCGGAGCGAGACCGAGGCGTCCTTGGCGAGGAATGTCTCCTCGGGGTTGAGCAGCATCGGCACGAAGATTACGGAGATCATCGCGTAGCCGAAGAAGCCGAAGAACACGACCGCGAACAGCGGGATGATCCGCGCCCACGGGAGGCCAGCTGGCTTATCGGTTGCTTCGCTCACGCCGCGGGAGTCTACCCCGTCCCCTCGGGCGGGATAGATCGCGCGGTTTCAAGATTCAACGCGGCCAAAGCCGGGTGCGGTTACAGCGCGACGCAGACCGACTTGGTCTCCAGGTAGTTGTCCAGCGCGGCGTGGCCCATCTCGCGACCCCAGCCGGACTGCTTGTACCCGCCGAACGGCATCGCGGCGTCGAAGATGTTGTAGCAGTTG
Source organism: Planctomycetota bacterium (assembly GCA_039188455.1). Lineage (GTDB taxonomy): Bacteria > Planctomycetota > Phycisphaerae > Phycisphaerales > Phycisphaeraceae > JBCBUE01. The sequence continues at coordinate 13,121 of JBCCZA010000070.1, read as the reverse complement.
ACCCAGACGGTCCCAGCGCGGATGTCCTTGGCCAGGCGATGAGCCTTGGAGATGTCCTTGGTCCACACGCCGGCGGCGAGGCCGTAGTCCGTGTCGTTGGCGTGGCCGACGATGTCGTCGGTCGACCTGAAGCGGGCGGCGGTGACGACCGGGCCAAAGATCTCCTCGCGGACGATGCGCATCTCGGGGTGCGTGTCGGTGTAGATCGTCGGGTGGACGAAGTAGCCGGGGTGGTCGGGCGTGGTGCCGCCGCAGAGGGCGCTGGCGCCGGCCTGCTCGCCCATCGACATGTAGCTGGTGACGCGGTCGAACTGCTCGCGCGAGACCAGCGGTCCCATGTGGGTGTCCTGGTCGAAGCCGTCGCCGACGTTGATCCCCTCGGCGTGCTCCTTCATGCCGGCCATGAACTCGTCGTACACGCCGTCCTCGACGAACAGCCGCGACCCGGCGCAGCAGCACTGGCCGTGGTTGAAGAAGATCGCCGAGGCGGCGCCGGGGATGGCGGTCTCGAGGTCGGCGTCGTTGTAGATGACGTTGGGGCTCTTGCCGCCGAGCTCGAGCGTGACCTTCTTGAGGTTGCCGGCGGCGGCGTTGACGATGAGCTTGCCGACCTCGGTCGAGCCGGTGAAGGCGACCTTGTCGACGTCGTCATGGTTGGCGAGCGCCGCGCCGGCGGTCTCGCCGAAGCCGGTGACGATATTGACCACGCCGTCGGGGATGCCGGCGGCCTGGATCAGCTCGCCGAGCCGCAGGGCCGACAGCGGCGTCTGCTCGGCAACCTTGAGCACAACCGTGCAGCCCGCCGCCAGCGCCGGGCCGAGCTTCCACGCGGCCATCAGCAGCGGGAAGTTCCACGGGATGATCTGCCCGACCACGCCGACCGGCTCGCGCAGCGTCGACGCGTGGAACTCGGCGCCCGGGGCGTAGGGCACGGAGATGGGGATCGTGTTGCCCTCGATCTTGGTCGCCCAACCGGCCATGTAGCGGAACAGCTCGGCGGCCAGCGGGACGTCGGCCGCCTGGGCGACGGCGAACGGCTTGCCGTTGTCGATCGTCTCCAGCCGGGCCAGCTCGTCGTTGTGGTCGGCGATCTGGTCGCCGATGTTCCAGACGAGCTTCTGACGCTCGGCGACGGTCATCTTCGACCAGGGCCCCGAGTCGAACGCGGCGCGGGCGGCTCGGACGGCGTCGTCGATGTCCGCGGCGTCGCCCTCGGCGACCTGGGCGATCACCTCGTCGGTCGCGGGGTTGAACACGTCAAACGTCTTGCCCGAATGGGCTTGCACCCACTTGCCGTTGATCAGCATCGGCTTGGGGGCGCTCAGAAACGCGGCGACATCGGCGGGCATGTTGGAGGCGAGGGTGGTCATGGCGGGCTTCCCGAATGGGGGTGACGAACGTCGTGGGCGTCGCGGACGAACCGCAACGCACCACCCCACAGGATACCCGCGCCCCGCCCCTTTCCCAAGGGATTACTTGCGCTGGTAGTAGCGCACCCAGTCGACTTTCATGCTGGTGCCATCAACCGCGTCGGTGACCGGGCCGTCCCACTTGATGATCGCCAGGCTCAGCCAGATCGGGGCTTCGCTGTAGGCGAACTCGTTTTTCTCGCGGCGGATCTCCTGCCCGTCGAGGTAGAAGACGATGTTCTCCTCGTCCCACTCCAGGCCGAAGACGTGGTAGTCGCGGCCGAAGTTGGCGACGTCACTGATGTCGAGCGTCGAGACCTCATTCCAGCCGGCGCCGTCGTCGTACTCGATGCGGTAGTTGGTCAGCATGCCCTGCCACCCGCCGTTGTACGGCCAGCCGTTGACGAACTGCAGGCAGCCGATGGTGACCTCCTCGGGCCACTCGAAGGTGAGCGCCTTCTCACCCTCGGCCTTGCTGATCCAGCTGGTGGCGATCGAGCCGTCGGCGACGTTGGCGGGCGGGTCGGTGTCGCGGTAGTCGCCGTTGGACGTGATCTTCACGCGCGGGTCGCGGGCGTGGTTGACCAGGCCGGGCAGGTCGTTGTCGGCCGTGTCGGACATGACATCGGGGAAGGTGCGGTTGTTCTCGCCGTAGACGCGGAACTCGCGGATGTGGTGGTGCCGCGGGCCGTCGAACGTGAGGCGGAGCTTGCGGGTGGTGACGGGGATCTCCAGCGGCAGGGAGTAGCCCGGCTGCGTGCCGAAGGAGAAGCTCTTGGAATCCGACGGGTGGGTCTTGCGGCCGTCGGGCAGGGTGGTGATGTCCGTCCAGTTGTGGATGTTGGTGTTGACCTCGTTGGGGTAGTGGCCCTCGTTGATGTCGATCTCGAAGCGCTTACCCTCGGCGGGGTTTGGCTGTTCCCAGCGGGTCATGAGCCAGAACGAGTTGTTGGTCGCCGAGGCCTCGGCGTAGCGGTAGCGGCACTCGAAGAAGCCGTACTTGAACTTCTGCTTGGTCCAGATGTTGCCGGACGTCCACTCCTGCCCGCCGCGGTTCTCCTTGCGGTTGACGAGGTGCAGGACGCCGTCCTTGACCACGGCGTTCTCGCGCCATCGGCTGCAGAGGATGTGCCCGCTTGGCCCGTTCTGCGACTCCCAGTTCTCGTCTAGTTGCGCGTCGGGGTAGTCGAAGTCGTCTTCCCAGACGAGCCGCCACTGCGACGGGTCCATGCCCAGCGGGCCGGGCGGGGTGTTGGCGGTTTCTGCGATCGACGCGGGGGCGTTGCACATCAGGCACAAGAAAATGACGCACTTCAGGGCATGGCATAGAGACATATGGCGTTCCTGCACGGCGTGGATACCCACGCAACTCTAGTGGGACCCGTCGCTGACTCTGATTTTTGGCCAGATGCGGTTCGGGTCCCGCTTACGGGCTCGGCAGGGTCAGCTGCTTGTCGTCCGCGCCGGGTGCGAAGTTGCTGGTGTAGAACTCGGTCCCGTCGCCCTTGCTGCCCCAGTTGACCTCGATCCGCCCGTCGCCCAGCACGATGTTCAGCAGCTTGGTCTTCAGGGCCTCGGCGACGTCGCGATACGCGGGGTCGTGGGCGAGGTTGTTCAGCTCGTCGGGGTCGGCCTGGACGTCGTAGAGGATCGGCTGGAGGTCTTCGTAGTCGGCCTTGAGCGCCCACTGGAAGTCGCCGCCGTGTTTCTTGTCGGGGCGTGACCTGAGCGAGAACATGTACTGGTCGGTGCGGATCGTCGCGCGCGGTCCGGTCACGGCGTGGCTCTCGCCGATGATGTAGGGACGCGGGGGCAACTCGCCCGATGCGACTTTCGCCAGGTCGTAACCGTCGAGGTAGTCGAATTTGTCTTGCGACAGGTCTGCCCCACCCGCGGCCAGCACCGTGGGCTTGATGTCGACGAACTCGGTGAAGGCGTGCACGACTTTGCCCGCGGGGAACTTCTCTTTGTCCGAAGACACCACGATGATCGGATTCAGAGAGTCGATCAACCAGGGCGTGAACTTCGAGATCGCGCCGTGCTCGTTGAGTTTCCAGCCGTGGTCGCCGCAGACGTAGACCACCACCCACGGCTGGCCCTGCGATTCGCTGTAGGCGATGAAGTCGTCCGCGGCTTTGCCGACCAGCTCGTCGCCGTAGGCACAGAAGGCGAAGTAATCCTGCGCCATGATCTGCTTGTCTGCATCGGTGAAGTGGTCCGAGGCGTTGGTCCAAGTCACGAACTGCGTCAGGTCCTTCGGCAGCTTCCCGACTTCGCTCGGGTCGACCTCGGGGATGTTGTAGGTCTTGCTCTGAAAGCGTTCGCGGTACGACTGGGGCGGCAGCACCGGGGTGTGGGGGAAGTCGTAACCGATGTGGGCGAACAGCGGCTTGCTGGTATCCACGCCGGTGTAGGTCTGCGAACCGACCGTGAGCTTTTCGCCGGGGTTTTCCAGGAAACGGGTGAGCTCGGTGTTGTAACGCCCGTCGCGCGTCAGCCCCGCGGGCTGCGGGCTCACGCCGCCGAGGATCATGCCGGTGTTCCACAGCGGCTTGGCGTTCGGCGGGTCGTACTTGCGAAACAGGTCGTACTTCTCGTCGACTTTCGCGCTGTGGTTCTCGAATCCGGGCACGTCGTTGAGCGCGGGCCCGCCGTAGTCGACACCCTCGGGCGAGAAGAACCAATCGGTGTGGGTGGGCTCGGGGAGCTGCTTGCCGTCGATCTCGGTGATCTTGCCCTTGCTCCAGTCGGTCAGGCCTTCGGCCCACATTTTGTGGAAGCTGATGTCCTGCTCGTAAATCTGATGCCTCTTCAGCTTGCCGTTTGGGTCGAGGGTGCGGATGCGGACGCCAAGCTTGCCGACGTGGAACGTCTGGTAGCCCAGCTCGGCCATCTGCTCGGGCATCGAAGGCTGCCAGTGAGGGACGGTGTTGTTGTGCCACTCAAATTCGTAGAGGCCTGAGCGGTGGGGGTACCGGCCGTGGTGGATCGAGGCGCGCGAGGGGGCACAACCCTGGGCGTGGCAGAAGGTGTTGATGAAGGTGGTGCCCATCGACGCGAGGCGGTCGACGTTGGGTGATTCGACGTAGCCGAGGGCGCTGTGGTCACGGCCGTGGAGGATGCGGTTGAACGCCTGGATCGAGTCGTACCGCTGGTCGTCGGTGATGATGTACAGGACGTTGGGCTGCTGGGCGTCGGCGGCGTCGGCGGCGGGCGACAGGAGGCAGAGGGCGGTGAGGAGGGTGGCGAGTAGCTTGTGCATGGCTCGGTTTCGGTGTGGTATTGCGTAAGTGGTTGAGCGTTACGGGATGAGATTCGCGGGGATGTCGAGTTGTTTGTCGTCGGCGCCTTGGGCGAAATTGCTGAGGTGGTAGGTGTTTTCTTGTGACCAGTCGGCCTCGATGCGGCCGTCGCCGAGGACGATTCGGCCGAGCTTGTCGCGGAGGAACGCGGCGAGCTCTCGGTACTCGGGGTCGTTGGCGACGTTGTTGCGTTCGAGGGGGTCGCGTTCGAGGTCGTAGAGCGCGAGGTCGACCTCTTCGACCGGCGCGTGCAGGGCCCAGTCGAGCTGCTCGCCGAGCATGTTGGGCGGGACCGTGCCGTTGAAGGAGCGGGTCCGCATCGAGAAGCGGAAGCGATCCGTGACGAGGTACGCGCGGGGGCCGACGATCACGTTGACCTCGCCCAGGGCGTAGTCGCGGGGCTCGACATGGCTGTGCAGCTGGTCGAACAGGCTGACGCCGTCGAGGTAGTCGAACTCATCGGCGGTGAGATCGGCGCCGGCGGCTTGGATCAGGGTCGGCACGATGTCGACGAACTCGACGAGGTCGGTGTAGACCTGCCCGGCGGGGACGAGCGACTTGTCGGAGCAGACAACGATGAACGCGTTGCCGATGGACTGATGCCAGGGCCCGAACTTACCCATCGTGCCCTGCTCGCCGAGGTGCCAGCTGTGGTCGCCGATGACGTAGACGATGAGCCACGGTCGGCCTTGCTGTTCGCAATAGTCTTGGAAGGCTTCGACCGCCTCGCCGATCAAGACGTCGCCGAGGGCGCAGAAGGCGTAGTAGTCCTGGATGGCCTGCTGCTTCTCGGCGTCGGTCATCGTGTCCGAGCCGGTGACCTGCTGGAGCTTCTGCAGTTGCGGCGGGAGCTTGTCGAACTCCTCCTGGTCGAACGCGGGGAGGGCGTAGGTGTGCTGCTGGAAGCGTTCGCGGATTGACTGGGGCGGGAGCACCGGGGTGTGCGGGAGGTGCAGGCCAAAGTGCAGGAGGATGGGCTTGTCGGGGTCCGGGCCGTCGACCGTTCGGCCAGAGAGTGTCTGGTGCTCGCCGCCCGCGGCGGCGAGGTGGTTGGTTAGCTCTTCGAGGACGCGGGCGTCGACCGTCCGCGCGACGGGCATCGGGTTGACGCCGCCGATGATCAGGTTCTTGTTGCCGGCGCGGGTGTAGGTGCGCAGGAGGTCGAACTCTTCCTCGATCTCGGCTTTGATGCGACGGTCATCGTCGGTGACGGGGCCGTCTTCGCGCTGGAAGAAGTGCCGCTTGTAGCTGCCGTCGGGGTAATGGGCGGTCTCGGCGACGCCGAGCTTCTTCCAGTTCTCGTCCCAGAGGGTGTTGGCGAAGAGGTCGCCGAAGCCGGCTTTCTGCAGCTCGTTCTTGAAGTGGACGCGGTGGTCCCAGAAGCCGGCGTCGTGGAAGCCCTGGCCGGGGCCCCAGCGGAAGATGTAGCTGTCGGACTTGCCGAAGCTGGCGTTGTAGTAGCCCTCGTCGCTGAGTGTTTGCATCACGGTCGGCCGGACAAAGTCGGGGCCCTGGTGCGACTGCTCGAAGTTGTAGTGCCCGGAGCGGAAGGGGTACCGCCCTGAGTGCAGCGTGGCGCGAGAGGGGGCGCAGACCGGCGAGTTGCAGATCGCGTTGGTGAAGAGCACGCCCTCAGCGGCAAGCCGATCGGCCACGGGCGACTCGACGTAGCCGAGCGGGCTGTCGTCGGTGCCGAAGATAGCGCGGTTGTAAGCCTGGATCGAGTCGGGGCGCTGGTCGTCGGTGACGATCCACAGGATGCTCGGCTGCGTCGCTTCGGCGTGGCTGAGTGTGGCGGTGCAGCACATCACGGCTGTAAGCAGCGCTATGCCGAAGACGCCGAGCCAAGGACTAGATAGCGGGGTTGAGACGTCATCGCGCCGCCAGGGCGCGGTCGATGCGGGTCGCCGGATCATGAGTGTCGAGCTCGGTTGGGAACAGAGGCCGCGCTGAGCGAACGGCGAAACAGCGCAAACGACAGGGTACCCGAGAGCCTTTGATTGTCAACAATTCGCCCGGTCGATCAGCCGTCGCCTCACGCCTGCGCGGGGATGGCGGGGGCTGGCTTCCAAGCGAAGACAAACGCGGTGCCCACGGCCGCCGCGAGCACGATCGCGACCCCCAGCCAGATCGCTAGCCCGCCCGCAAGCGCGAGGGTGGTCAGGCTGATGCCCACGCTCGCCCAGATCGCGATAGCGATGGCGACGCGGGCGACAAACGGCATGGGCGTTCGGCCGTCGACGTACCGCATGTACGGGGCGAACAGGCGGTTACGCAGCAGCCTTTCCTCGAGCCAGGGGCAGCTGCGCACGAAGCACGCCGAGGCGATGATAAGGAACACCGTCGTCGGCAGGCCGGGGACAAACACCCCGAGCCCGCCGAGCCCGACGCAGCCCACGCCGATGCCGACGAGCAGCCACCGCTCGATACGCGTGCGTCGGATGGCGGGTCTGGAGGCGGCGTCGGGCGAAACCTGCGGATCGTGATTAATTGCCGCTCCACGATTTCCGATATCCAAGCCTGACTCCGAGGACACACCACCCGCCAGGGCCTGGTGTGCCGACCCGACACGCATCTCTGTCTCAGGAATCTCGCTCATGCCCTCAGCCACTCTCACTCAAGAGCCCGACTCGCGGTCCACGGTATCGATGCCCGATGTTATTGGCCACCTCGAAGCGCTCGAGCGGATCGAGGCGAGCTCCGACGAGCGGCGGCGCCGCCGGGCCGTGCGGATCCGCTTCGAGGACGTGGTCCACTGCGGCATGTCCTTCGGCTCGGAGATCACGGCCGACGTGATCCACCAGGTCGTCGCCCGCAACGTCAGCGATTACGGGCTGGCCGTGCTGCAGGCCTTCGACGTGGCGGTCGGCACGCCGGCGCGGGTTCGGCTGCGCCTGCTCGACGACCAGCTGACCGTGATCCACGGCCGGGTGCGTCGGTGCCAGCAGCTTGCTCACGGCATTCATGACGTCGGGATCGAGTTCGATCATCGGGTGGTCGCCAGCGCGTTGCGGGTCTCGCCCGCGTGACCGGCCTAGATCACGCCAGGTCGAACCGATCGAGCTCCATGACCTTGGCCCAGGCGTCGACGAAGTCGCTCACGAACTTCTCGCCGGCGTCGTCGGCGGCGTAGACCTCGGCCAGCGCCCGCAGCTGCGAGTTGCTGCCGAAGACGAGGTCGACCGACGTGCCACGCCACTTGATGTTGCCCGAGTCGTCGCGTCCCTCGTAGAAGTACTCGCACCGCGGCGAGACCTTCCACTCGACGTCGCCCTTGAGCAGGTTGACGAAGAAGTCATTGGTGAGTGTCTCGGGGCGATCGGTTAGGACGCCGAGGTCGCTCTGCCCGGTGTTGGCGTTGAGGGCACGCATGCCGCCGACGAGGACGGTCATCTCGGGGGCGGTGAGGGTGAGCAGGCAGGCCTTGTCGACGAGCAGTTCCTCGGCGGGACGCTTGTGGTCGGGCTTGAGGAAGTTGCGGAAGCCGTCGGCGGTCGTTTCGAGTACGGCCATGGCGTCGGCGTCGGTGGTCTCGGCGGTGGCGTCGGTCCGGCCGGGGTTGAAGGGGACGGTCACGTCGTGGCCGGCCTTGCGGGCGGCTTCCTCGACGGCCGCGCATCCGCCGAGCACGACGACGTCGGCGAAGGAGATCCTCTTGTTGGCCGACTGAGCGGCGTTGAAGTCGGCGGCGACCTTCTCGAGGGCGGGGATGGTCTTGCCGAGCATCTCGGGGTCGTTGACTTCCCACGCCTTCTGCGGGGCCAGGCGGATGCGCCCGCCGTTGGCGCCGCCGCGTTTGTCGGTGCCGCGGAACGACGCGGCCGCGGCCCAGGCGGTCCCGACGAGCTGGGCGATCGACAGGCCCGAGGCGATCAGCTTGGCCTTGAGCTCGGCGACGTCCTGCTCGTCGATCAGCTCGTGGTCGACGGCGGGGACGGGGTCCTGCCAGACCTGCGGCTCGGGCACCCACGGGCCGAGCAGGCGGGCGTGCGGGCCCATGTCGCGGTGGATCAGCTTGAACCACGCCCTGGCGTAGGCGTCGGCGAACTTGTCGGGGTTCTCGTAGAAGCCGCGGGAGATGGGCTCGTAGATCGGGTCCATCTTGAGCGACAGATCGGTCGTGAACATCATCGGCTGGTGCTTGGTCGCCGAGTCGTGCGCGTCGGGCACGGTGGCTGCCCCGCCGTTGTCGGTCGGGTGCCACTGCACGCCGCCGGCGGGGGCGTGGGTCTTCTCCCAGTCGTAAGCGAAGAGGTTCTCGAAGTAGCCGTTGTCCCACTTGGTGGGCTCGCTGGTCCAGGCGCCCTCCATCTCGGAAGTGATGGCGTCGGCGCCCTTGCCGGTGCCGTTGCCGTTTTTCCAGCCGAGGCCTTGCTCTTCGAGCGGGGCGCCCTCGGGCTCGGGGCCGACGAGGGCGGTGTCGCCGTTGCCGTGGGACTTGCCGAAGGTGTGGCCGCCGGCGATGAGGGCGACGGTCTCTTCGTCGTTCATGGCCATGCGGCCGAAGGTCTCGCGGATGTCGTGCGCAGCGGCGACGGGGTCGGGGTTGCCGTCCGGTCCCTGGGGGTTGACGTAGATGAGCCCCATCTGCACGGCGCCTAGCGGCGTCTCGAGCACGCGGTCGCCGGAGTAGCGCTTGTTGCCGAGCCACTCGGTCTCGGGGCCCCAGTACACATCCTCCTCGGGCTCCCACACGTCCTCGCGGCCGAAGGCGAAGCCGAACGTCTCAAACCCCATCGACTCCATCGCCTGGTTGCCGGCGAAGACGAGCAGGTCGGCCCAGGAGAGCTTGCGGCCGTACTTCTGCTTGACGGGCCAGAGCAGGCGGCGGGCCTTGTCGAGGTTGGCGTTGTCGGGCCAGGAGTTGAGCGGGGCGAAGCGTTGCGTGCCGGAGGACGAGCCGCCGCGGCCGTCGTGGATGCGGTACGTGCCGGCGGCGTGCCAGGAGAGGCGGATGAACAGCGGGCCGTAGTGGCCGTAGTCGGCGGGCCACCAGTCCTGGCTGGTGGTCATGACGGCGTTGACGTCCTTCTTGAGCTGCTCGAAGTCGAGGGTCTTGACCTCCTCGGCGTAGTCGAACTCGTCGCCCATCGGGTCGATCTGCGGGCCGTTCTGCGCGAGGATCTTGAGGTTGAGCTGGTTCGGCCACCACTCGTTCTTCTGGGCGTCGGCGACGGTGGTGTTGCTGGTGAGGTCGCCCATGACGGGGCATTGGGAGGTGGTCGGCATGGCTTTTCCTGGTCGAGCGGGGCTAGAGTGGGCGGCGGTTACTAGGCAGGCGGGGAGGGCGCACGCCAAGTCTAGAAAGATTCTAAGTACGTGGAATCAGCACGGCAACATCCCGGCCGAATTATTCGGCAGGTTGCTGGGCTTACCGGGGGGCAATGATCAGCTGGGGTCGAGGTCGCGGGCCAGGCCGTAGAACAGGCCGCGGGAGCGCCAGGTTTCGACGCGGACGTCGCCGAGGCTGGCGCCGGCGGTGTCGATGGCGTCGAGGCCGGGGACGTCGGCGAGGACGTAGAGCGTGCAGGGCTTGCCGTCGGGGCCGGTGATGCGCAGCTGGGCCGCGAGCTCGCCGTCGAGCGAGCAGTACCGCCCGCCGACGAGCTGGTAGCCGGCCCAGCCGGGGCCGTCGGGCAGGCGGAGGTTGAACGGCAGCTTGTCCATCGTGCGCCGCAGCACGCCGACGTCGTTCGTCTCCCACTCGCAGTCGAGCTGCTTGCGGTGGTTGAGCGCGATCTCGGCGTGGGCGAGCGCGGTGATGTCCTCGTGCGTCGGGCGGGTGTTGTAGATGCCGATGCCCAGTACCAGCGCGATCAGCGCCGCCGCGCCGGCCGTCGCGAACGCCCACATCGCGTAGCGCTTGCGCGCCGGAGCGATCGAGCCGGCCACCACCGCGCCGTCCGCTGCCAGCGGGCGCAGCTTCTTCAGCAGCGCCTCGCTCGGCTTGGCGTCGGCGTAGTGCGTCAGCACGGCGTCATCGACGGGGTCGTGGTGGGTCATCGGTTGGCCTCCTCGAGGAGAAGGCGACGCAGCCGGGTCTTGCCGCGGTGCACCCGGCTGAGCACGGTGTTGCGGGGCGAGCCGACCAGCTCGGCCACCTCCGCCGCGGTGTAGCCCTCGACGACCATCAGGAACACGGCTTCGCGCTCCGCCGGGTTCAACTCACCCAGCAGGCGATCGAGGGTCTCTCGGTGCTCAAGGCCGTCGCCGACCTGTCGATCGGCGGCGGGTTCGTGTTCGGCGTTCGTCAGCGGCACCGTGTCCAGCGACCGGCCGCGGTGCGTGTCGACCCAGGCGTTGCGGACCGAGGCGAACAGGTACCCGACGTGCCAGGGCCCGCCGCGACGGCTGATGCCCACGCAGGCCTCCTGGAGGATGTCCTCCGCGGCCGTGGCGTCGTGGGTGAGGCTCAACGCGTAGCGGTAGCCTCGGGTCAGCAGGTCGTCGAGCGCGTCGCTCATGATGGGGCGATCGGGTGCTGGTCGGTCATCGGCGAACTTCGCCGCAACAGATATACGGCACCGACGGCACGGTGATTGCCGTGGCGGGGAAAATTGGTGACTGCGGGTGCCACACCTCGTGCGGAGCACGATGTGTGCTCGTGAGCGTGCGGCATCCCAGCGGCACACATCGCCTGGCGGCGAGGTGTGGCACCCAAGCGGTCGACGAGCGGGCTCCGGGCTCAGCGGGAGACGCGGACCTGGCCGGAGCGGCCGACGGTGAGGGTGACGTTGCCGGCGTAGCCGTCGGTGAATTGACGGGGCATGGCGACGGCGTTGTACTTGCGGTCGCCGCGGTAGTCGGTGTAGTCGAGGTGGAGCTTCTTGGGGGCGCGGAGGTCGTCGTGGGTGAGCTGCTCGCGGTCGCCGTCGGTGACGGTGCCGTAGCCAAGGTCCTTGCCCAGGCCGTTGCCGTAGACGACGACCGAGCGGATGTCGCGGCCGGACTGGTTGACGACGGTGACCTTGAGCGGGCCGGCCGGGGAGGAGGACGCGCCGGCCGCCTTCGCGGCGGGGGTGTCGGCACCGGACTGCGCGGCGGCCTCGCTGGCGGCCGAGCCGCAGCCGGTGAGCAGGACGAGCGCGGCGCCGAGCATGATCGCGGCGGCGGCGGTGGCGAGCAGTCGGCGCATGATGGGATCCCCTGGCTGGGCGTGGTGTCGGCCGGTCGGCCGTCAGTCGGCCTGCTCGGGGATCATCGGCGCAACCAGGGGGTCGGGAATCACGGCAACCAGGGTTCCGGTCTTCTGCAGTTCCGTGCCGCGACCGCCTCGCGCGGTGGTGCGGTATTTGGCGGTGCTGACGGTTTTGCTGGCGCCGCGGTGGGTCTGCACGGTGAGCAGGTCGCGCTCGCCGATCGAGGCCTTGAAACCCAGCAGCCTGTCGTCTTTGGCGAGCTTGATGAGCAGCACGCCCTTGCCCGGGCCGGAGAGGTAGTTGACCTCGTCGGCCGGGCAGACCATCGCGCGGCAACGGTGGGTAGCGGCGAGCAGGGTCTCCGAGCCGTGGATCGCACAGACGCCGACGACCTCGGCCCCCGCGGCGGGCCTGGCAAATCGCCGCCCCGCACGAGTCGATGGGTCGCGATAACCGGCCAGCCCGAAGCGCATCGCGTAGCCGTCGGACGTGGCGGCCAGGGCGTGGGTGAGCGGGTAGTAGTCGCCGGACGGGTCTTCGTCGATCGAGCCGGTGACGCGCGGGTCGAGCGACATCGCGGCGACGATGCGCTCGCCGTCCTTGAGCTTGAAGAGCTTCTGGATGGGCTCGCCGTAGCCGGTGGTGGCGGGCAGGTCGATCGCGCGGGCGGTGTAGCAGACGCCGGCCGAGGAGAAGAACGCGACGGTCGCGGTCGTTGACGCGGCGACGCACGCCAGCGGCGCATCGCCCTCGCGCAGGCGGGTCTTGCTCGGGTCGATCTCGCGTTGCCGCTTGACCCAGCCGTCGGCCGTGATGAGCACGGCGGTGTCCTCGGCGACGATGAAGTCTTCCTCGCTGAATTCGGGCACGTCGGCCGCGTCGGCGAAGGTGGTCTGCCGCTTGGCGGGCTTGTCCTTGCCGTGCTCGGCGATCAACGCTTGCAGTTCGTCGGCGATGATCTTCCAGCGGCCCTTGGCGGACTTCTCGTTGAGCAGCTTGGTGATCTCGCGGGCGCGCTTCTTCTTGTCTTTTAGCTCGTCCAGGATCAGGTTGATCTCGAGGCGGGCCAGGCGGTATAGCTTCAGCTCGAGGATGGCGTCGGTCTGCTCGGCGTCGAGTCCCTTGGCGGGGTCGGGCTCGACGGGGAAGCGCTTCATGATCTTCGCCGCGGCGTCGGCCTTGCCATCCGACTTGCGGATGATGGCGATGATCTCGTCGAGCGCGTCGAAGACGATCGCCAGGCCGTTGAGGATGTGGATCCGCTTGTTGAG
>JBCCZA010000069.1:0-15250 GCA_039188455.1 Planctomycetota bacterium | reverse complement strand
TGGATGACGTTGATCCAGAGGTAGAAGGCGGAGGAGACGCCGCCGAAATGGAGAATGACGGAGTGGTCGTTCCAGTCGGCGGGGAGGTCGAAGTCGCGGAAGTAGGAGCCGACGGGGTTGTCGCGGTTGATGTTGGGTGGGATGGGAGGCTGGGGACCTTTCCAGTCGTATTTGGCTTCGAAGGATTCCTGGGGGGTGACGGGGTGGGTGTGGGTGGGGGGGGGGGGGTGGGGGGGGGGGGGGGGGTGGAGCTGGCGCCGCATCGGCGGGTGTATCTGACGCGGCAGGGGCCGCTGGATGGGCTGACGGAGCGCGGGGCGGGGCGGGGGTCGGTGGTGCGGCTGGACGCGGGCGTGGGGTGGGCGAGCCGGTGGGACGCGGACGGGGTGGAGCTGGCGACGGTGTGGCGGGCGGCGGGGGCGTGGCGGGTGAGGCTGGATCGGGTGTCGGGGTCGGGCGTGGGGGCGCGGTGGCGGCTGGGAGCGATCCGGGGATAGTCCGGGGGGAGTCCGAGGTCGTTGAGGCCGGCGGGGTTGGCGGGCATTGATCGGCGTGCGGGATGGGCGTAGGCTCGGCGGGTCCGATGAGGGCAGGTGTCTTGTCTCGGCGATCTGGCGCAGAAAGGGGTTCGACATGGCGGATGCACACCACGGCCACAGCGACGACGAGCTGCTCGAGGACGCGATCCCGATCGAGATGATCGAGGACGAGGAGGACGAGCTGACGCCGATCGAGATCGAGCCGTTGGACGAGGCCGCGGAAGAGAGCGGCGGCGAGGCCGAGATGGGCGCCGGCGGCTCGGCGGCGGACCCCTACAGCGCGGCCCCGCCCGGGGCGGCCAAGTCCAGCAAGATCCGCATGCTCACCGAGCGCAAGCCGCACGACGAGCACTGGGACCGCACGCCCAACCTCACGCACCAGGGCGCGATCCACGTCAAGACGTTCGTCACCAAGCTCCGCCTCGACGCCATCGAGCACATGGACGAGCAGGTCAACAACTGGCTTGACGCCCACCCCGAGTACGAGGTGAAGTTCGTCTCGCAATCGATCGGCAAGCTGGTGGGCAAGAACACCGAGGATGCGCTGTTCATGAGCGTGTGGGTGTGAGAGATGTTGAAGCGACGGGCTGCGATACAGGCCTTGGCAGGTTTTGGGTTTCTTGTTTTGGTTGGCCTGTCGATTCTGGTGTACCGGGCAGGCTCAGGGTCTGGCCGCGCTCAATCCCCTTTCAGTTCCACAGGTTGGATGAGTGGGGACGCAACGCTGCGCGGAGCCATGGCTAGAGACTTGATCTCTAGCGGCGAGCTGACCGGCATCAGTCAAGAACGCGTCATTGGTCTACTCGGTCCACCAGATGTGACGAATCAGCTCCGTGATGTCTACGTGGTCGAGCTTTCTTACGACTTTATGGGGCAGCCGTGGGTCGGATCGCTTGAGGTCGAATACGACCCTGAAGCGATGAACGTTATGCATGTTTACTTGAACGAGTAGCTAGGCAAGCGAGCATGCAGAGATACCGTCCTACGGCTCGCTGCGTTCGGGGTGGTCCTTCCAGCCCTGCTTCATGTTGAGCATGCCGTCGCCGGCCTTGAGGATCCAGGTCTTTTCGCGGGCTTTGGTGAGGCGGTCGCCGAAGGCTTCTTCGCTGGGCGGGGGGAGGTGGGCGATGTATTGCTCGAGGCGCTGCTTGGCGGCTTCGCTCTCGGGGGTGGGCGGGTCGACCTTGGTGTAGTCGAGCATGTTGCCCGAGGGGGCGGTGCGCCAGACGGAGCCGTCGCCGCTGAGCAGCCAGTCGCGGTCGCGGACCATGTGCCAGGCCTCGATGTAGCTGTAGATCCAGTCGCGGACGCCGTCGCTGTCGCCGGTGAGGACGGGCAGGAAGCTCTTGCCGTCGAGGCCGGGGACGGTGGAGGGGCTGAGGCCGGCGAACTCCATGAGGGTGGGGTAGAGGTCGGAGAAGTCGGTGAGGGCGTGGGTGAACTGGCCTTGTTGGACGCCGGGTCCGGTGACGATCATGGGGACGCGGGCGCCGAGCTCGGAGGCGACGTGCTTGCCGTAGCCCTGGGTGGGGTTGTCGGAGGTGAAGATGAAGACGGTGTTGTCGGCGATGCCGGCGTCTTCGAGGGCTTGCATGAGGCTCTGAACGTAGCCATCGATGTGGTGGATCTGGTTGGCGATGCCGGGTTCGGTGCGTTCGCCGGAGCCGGGGGCGGTGGGGACGCCGACCCAGGGTCGGTGGGGGAGGAACTCGGCGTAGTAGAGGAAGAAGGGTTGGCCGCCGTGGTCGCGCTGGATGAAGTCGAGGGCGTACTCGTGGACGACGTCTGGGCCGAAGGTGTTTTCGTCGGTGGGGATGAGTTCGCCGTCGCGGACGAGGGCGGGGTGCCAGTAGATGGAGGGAGAGATGTAGCCGCCGGTGGTGACGGCGTCGCGGGAGGGGAAGAGCTTGGAGGGGTCTTTCCAGCCGAACCACGGGCCGGTCCAGTCGTCGAAGTAGGTCCTGCCGAAGTAGCCGGCGTAGCCGAGGTGTTCGTCGAAGCCGGCGCCGGGGTCGTCGGGCAGGCCGGGCAGCATCCACTTGCCGGCGAGCGCGGTGCGGTAGCCGCTGTCGGCGAGGGTCTGGGCGATGGAGGGGTTTCGGACGAAGAGGGTGTCGTTGTTGGGCAGCTTGAGCGAGTTGCTGAATTCGCCGGTCTGGTTGGCGTACTTGCCGGTCAGAAGCAGGGCGCGGGTGGGGGCGCAGAGCGGGGTGGCCCAGGTGGTGATGAAGGTGGTGCCTTGCTCGGCGAGGGCGTCGACGTGGGGCGTCTCGAACGCGGCGGGGTGCTCGGCGGTGCCGTAGGGCGAGAACTCGCCGGGGCTGGCGTCGTCGAGCATGAAGATGATGATGTTGGGGCGCTGGGTGGGCTCGGCGGCGGTGGCCGGGGCGGAGAAGACGACGAGGGCCGCCCAGGCGACGAGGACGAGGCGGGTCAAACGAGTTAGCGCGAGGGGAGGCGACATGGGAGAACCTTGGTGGAGGAACGAAAGTTAAGTACTTTACCGATTGCAGGCAGAGAGTCTGCACTGCGGCCGACTTTGCACTGAATCAGTCCCACCGAGGCCGTCTCCGTCTCAAAAAAAGACTCCCGACCCCTTTTTTCGACCGTATGTAAATGACAGCGACTGCTTAAACCATGCGAATAGCATTGAGCGAGCAGGCAATGAGATCGGAATTAGGATGCAGACTATCGACGTTCACCGGGTATGACGTACCCACACTCCGGACACATCGTAGGCGAGCCTCGCAGGTCGTATCCGCATTGAGGGCAAATGAGCAATGCATCTGTTACGAACGTTCTCCGAATACGTTGCTGATGCAAATAGTAAACTACCCATATAGCAGGAAGCGAAATCGCCGCGACTAAAGCAACCCAATGCGGCGTTTTTAGCCATAAGGTGTGGTGTACACGCATCGCACTGCCGGCCGATGGCCCCATCATCTCAGTCCGGCCGGTGCCGGCGGCAACAATCCAATCTGCGTAGCGTGTGCCACCGGCATTAACGTAACTATATGTACTAGGGAGCGTGTTACGGAGCAGATCATTGCCGGACCGCCACTTCAATCCCGTCACTTCTGGCCAGCCTGTAGACAATTCGACCCAGAGAACACCATCACTTGACATGATCTCGAAACCCATGCCCCCGAGACATGAAATAACCTCTCCACGAGAATAGCTGCGTACCCACAACAAGGCAGTCAAAACCGCTATGAGAAACGACAACCCCGCCAGCACGGTAAAAGTTTTTCTAGATCTGGATCTGAAAAAGGGGTCGGGAGTCATTTTGAGTCGGGTGATGCGTTGAGCAGGGAAGCCGCGCGGATGAACTCGCTGACGGACCAGGCCTGGGCGAAGGTGCCGGCGGGGCGGTGGTGGGGGCGGCCTTGGGGGTCCGTGGCGGTGGGGTCGGCGTCGAAGATCTCATGGATCTGGCCGAGGCCTTGGTCGGAGAGGAGGTGGTCGGCGAGGGGGCGGAGGGCGTCGGTGGCGTGGGTGCGGGCCTTGGCGGAGAACTTGTGGGCGCGGAGGACGGCCTCGACGTAGGGGCCGATGAGCCAGGCCCAGACGGTGCCCTGGTGGTAGGCGCGGTCGCGGTCGAATTGGTGGCCGGTGTAGTGCGGGTGGTAGTGCCAGTCGTCCTGCGGGAGGGTGCGGATGCCCTGGGGGGTGAGCAGCAGGCGGCGGGCGGTGTCGACGACGTGCTTGCGGTCGGCGAGGGAAAGCGGGCTGTTGGGCAGGGCGGCGGCGATGAGCTGGTTGGGGCGGATGGAGGCGTCGCGCCAGACGCCGTTGTCGTCGACGCCGAGGGCTTCGTGTCCCTCGGCGGGGTGGGCGTGGTCGTACAGGCCGAGCTTGTCGTCGCGGCGGAAGAGCTTGACGTACGAGCGCTTGGCCTTGGTGGCGAGCTTCTTGTAGGCCTTGGCTTTCTTGCTGAGTTGGTCGGGGAGGGTCTGGCTGAGGGTGACTAGGGCGTGATGCCAGAGGGCGTTGATCTCGCAGGCTTTGCCGTATCGAGGGGTGAAGACGACGCCGTTGCAGGCCGCGTCCATCCAGGTGAGCTGGGTGTGGGGGTTGCCGGCGTTGACGAGGCCGTCTTGGTCGACGTTGACGAGGTCGTTGCCGGCGGCGTAGCCGTCGACGATGTCGCAGCAGGCCTGGGCGAGCCAGGCGTTCCAGCTCTTGGTGTCGTTGGTGGTGGCGAGGTAGTCGGCGGCTGCTTTGATGAACCAGAGTGAGGCGTCGACGGTGTTGTATTGCGGGTCGTTGCCGTAGTCGTCGAATCGGTTGGGGACGATGCCGTCGCGGAGGTGGAGGGCGAAGGCGTGGAGGGTGTCGCGGGCCTCGCGGTGTCGGCCGGTGACGAGCATGAGGCCGGGCAGGGCGATGAACGTGTCGCGGCCCCAGTCGCCGAACCAGGGGTAGCCGGCGAGGATGGTCGAGAGGGGTTGGCCGTCGTGCTCGCGGGTGACGACGAAGTCGTCGGCGGCGATGGCCAGGGCGTGTCGGAGGTTGGCGGTGCGGGCGGCGGAGGCCTCGGGGTCGACGGTGGTCAGGCCGGGCGGGGTGTACTCGGCGAGGCGTTGGAGCGGCGGGAGGTGCTCGGCGATGGGGTTGAGCCGGGCGAGGCGGGGCGTGGGGTCGGGCTGTGGCTCGACGGGTTCGTCGCCGAGGGCGGCGGTGAGGTGGAGCGGGCGGTCGGGCTGGTCGCGGGGGATGTCGTAGACGAACGCGCCGGGGATGAAGTAATCCTCGCTGTCGCCCTGGCCACGCTCGGTGTCTTGGCAGTAGAAGACGCCGTACCACCAGTCGGGGTTGGGTTCGTAGACGCTGTCGGGGGCGTGGAACGCGGCGGCGAGGTTGCGGTGGGTCGTGACGAGGGATTGCTCGTCGGGGCGATCGAGCTGGATGATGGCGTGGCCGCGGTACATGAGGCCGTGGTAGTCGCGGAGGGTGATCATCGGCGCGACGTGGAGCCGGGCGTCGCAGCCGACGGCGTCGAGGCCGGTGACGCGGTAGGTGAGCGTGGCGGCGAGGTCGTGGTCGTGCAGGGCGAGGCGGCGCTCGATGGTGATGTCGCCCCACTGGTAGGTCCAGGCGACGTCGAGGCCCTTGGTGAAGGCGACGAGCTTGGCGTGGCCGTCGGGGGCGAGGGTCCACTGGCCGTGGTCGTCGCGGAACATGCAGGAGGAGAACTCGACGCGTTGTCGGGCGGAGGGGTCGTCGCCGTGGATGAGCTCGAGGGTGTCGAAGGTCTGGTTGAGGGCGACGACGCGGCCGAGGGGCGGGGCGGTGGGGGCGACGAGCAGGGCGTGGTAGCGACGGGTGTTGCAGCCCAGCGGGGTGCCGGCGGCGTAGGCGCCGGTGCCGTTGGTGAGCAGCCAGTCCTGGTTGACGTGGGGCCAGGGGTCGCCGTCGAGGGCGAGGCGGTGGGTGGTCCAGGCGTCGCCGGGCGCGGGCGGGGCGGGGGCGAGTTCGGGCGGCGGCGGGTTGGTGGTGGCGTTGGCCATGGTGGCGATCCGCGGGCGCGGCGTGGGCCGAGGCGGGGCCGAGTGCACCGCCGGCGGGGGTGCCGGCTCGTGTGTTGAGCTTATCCGCTGGGGGTGGTGATGCGTGCGAGAAAGGGCGGGTAAAACCCCGCGCGCGGGAGAGGCCTGGGTCGGGTTGGCGTCAGGCGACGCGCTGCATCGCCGACGCGCGCGTCTCGTGCACGTCCAGCACGCGGTCCAGGTGCGTCAGCTGGAACTCCTGCCGCACCATCGGGTCCTCGGCGACCACGGCCATCCGCCCCCCGGCCTGGCGGAGCTTCTTCATCGCCGTCACCAGCATGCCCAGCATGCCCGACCCGAGGAACTGCACCCCCGCAAAGTCCACCACCACCCGCGGCAGGTCGTCGTCCAGCATCCCGGCGACCGCCTCGTACAGCTCACGCACGGCCACGCCATCGGCCTTGCCGTCGGGGAACGTCACCAGCGTGATCTGTGCCTCGGTCGACGCCATCGTCAGGCGCTGGAACGTCGGCTTGTCCTGCGATTCGGCGGATTGGGGCGGTGTCATGCGTGCTCTACGTGTTGGGTCGCGGCGTGGATCGGCCGATCAGCCCCGCACCTTGCCGAGGATGAGCTCGCGGACGAGCTTGGGGTTGGCCTGGCCCTTGCTGAGCTTCATGATCTGGCCGAGCAGGGCGCCGATCGCCTTGTCCTTGCCGCCCTGGATGTCGGCCACGGCCTTGGCGTTCTTCTCGTCGGCGAGGACCTGGTCGACGTAGCCCTCGAGCGCTGCCGTGTCGGAGACCTGCATCAGGCCGCCCGCTTCGGCGATGGCCTCGGCGTCTTCGTCGCTGTCGGCGCAGAGGGCAAAGAGCTTGTCGGCGCCGGAGGAACTGATCTTGTCTTCGTCGACGAGATCCATAATCCCTTCGACCTGTTCAGCCGTGACGCCCAGCTTGCCGACGGAGACGCCGCGTTCGTTGGCGTGCTTGGCGCCGGTGTTGAGCAGCAGCGCGACGATACGTTTCGGGTCGCCGATGCGGGCGTTGCACGCTTCGTAAAAGCGCGTCAGCGCCGGGTCGTCGACGATTGCGGTGGCTTCCTTCTCGCCGATCCCCGCGGAGCGAAGCCGATCCAGCACCACCTCCGGCGCATCGGGCAGCTCGCGGCGCATCTCCTCGACCCACGCCTCGTCGACCAGCACCGGCACGAGATCGGGGTCGGGGAAGTAGCGGTACTCGTCGGCGTCTTCCTTCTCGCGCTGCAGCACGGTCACACGCTTGGCGTCGTCCCACCCGCGCGTCGACTTGGCCCGGGCCCCCATGACCTTGCCGTCGGCCTTCCACGCCTCGACTTGCCGCACCTGCTCGTACTCGATCGCCCCTCGCACGGCCGCGAACGAGTTGAGGTTCTTGATCTCCACGACCGGCGTCTTGAACACCTTGCCGTCGGCCTCGATCACCACGTTGATGTTTGGCTCGAAGCGCATCTGGCCCTGCTCCATGACCGCGTCGCTGACGCCGAGGTGGCGCACCAGGTCGCGCAGCCGACGGCAGAACACCTCGACCTCGTCGGCCGACGAGAAGTCCGGCTCGGTCACGATCTCGAGCAAGGGCGTGCCGGCGCGGTTCAGGTCGACGATCGAGTGGTCGATCATCCCGCCGCCGGGCGCTTCGTGGGCGAGCTTGCCGGCGTCCTCCTCGAGGTGAGCCCGGGTGATGCCGATGCGCTTGGTGCTCGCGTCCGGCAGGTTGCCCGAGCCATCGGTCACGGGGATGTCGACCGCGCCGTCGTAGCACAGCGGCAGGTCGTACTGGCTGATCTGATAGTTCTTCGGCAGGTCGGGGTAGTAGTAGCTCTTGCGGTCCCACTTGGTGAAGGACGCGATCTTGCAGTTGAGCGCCAGGCCGACGCGGATCGACATCTCGACGGCCTGGCGGTTGATCACGGGCAGCGTGCCCGGCAGGCCGATGGTCACGGCGTCGAGCAGGGTGTTGGGGTCGCTTT
Source organism: Planctomycetota bacterium (assembly GCA_039188455.1). GTDB lineage: Bacteria > Planctomycetota > Phycisphaerae > Phycisphaerales > Phycisphaeraceae > JBCBUE01. The sequence continues at coordinate 7,215 of JBCCZA010000069.1, read as the reverse complement.
TGGCGTGGTCGGCGTGGGCGACGTTGGGCGCGGGGGACCACATCTTGGTCCGCGTCGCGAGTTCGACGTGCACCTCCATGCCGACCACGAGGGTGGCCTTGAGCTCGGATGTCGCGGCGGCGTTCATGGCGGGCAGCTTAGCTTTGGACACGGAGCGCGATAGACTCGGGAGTGATGCTGACACGGATTTCGGGCTTTTTGGTCGTCGTTGCGTGTAGTTGGGCCGCCTGGCCGACATTCGCTCAGGATGTCGCGCTTCAGGAGCGAGGCATCACGATTCTGCGTGACTTTCGGCATCGACCGAAGGGGATGTACGCACGCGGCATGTCGCCCGATGGGTTAGTCGTGATAGGTGGATATGACGTCCCCTTCACGCGTGGGTTCGTGTGGGACCATGAGTCCGGAATGTCCGCGATCGATGTCTGGGAGCCGAAAGGAAAAACCTACGGGGTTGCTTCTGGGGTCAGTGGTGATGGGGCCAAGGTGGTCGGTGTCAATCGGATGGGCGGGATGAGCGTTCCGTTCCTCTGGACGGAAGGCGAAGGCTTGAAGCCTTTCGACTTTGCGCCGGTTGGGACCGCTAACATCCGGGTCCACGCAGTCACGCGCGGCTTTGACGCGCTGCTGGCTAGTGGTCTCACAATCGATGATGGTCGCATCGTGCCCGCACGCCAGTTCTCTTTCGTCGCTCATCTCGAACGCGAGAAGTTCTCGTTTCTCATGGATCGCAGAGACGGATCAGTTGAGCCGCTGAAGTGCAGGCCAGTAGGGATGAGTTCTGTGGGGCACGTGGTCGTCGGTTCGATGATGTCGGATTTCGACGACGGCATTGAACCGACATGGCAGGCTTTTCGTTGGACTGAGGGTGAAGGCGTGATAGGTTTGGGCGATCTTCCTGGCGGCAAGCGACAGAGCGAGGCTCACGCTATCTCAGCCAACGGCGAGGTCATCGTTGGGCAGAGCGGTTCTAGCTTCGGTGATCGGGATGATGATGGAATCGAAGCGTTTCGTTGGACACGGACAGGCGGTATGGTCGGACTCGGCGACCTGCCGGGCGGCGTGGCGAAGAGCCAGGCGTTCGGCGTTTCGGGCGATGGGAAGTACATTGTCGGCATCAGCAGCCACGCAAGCGGCGATGAGCCTTTTATCTGGACCAGTGACTCCGGCATGCGGCTGCTAAGGCACGTACTTGGAGAGTCTGGTGTTGCGGAGCTTCCGGATGGTTTAGACATGTCCTCGGCGCACTTTGTCAGCGACGACGGTGCCGTAATTGTCGGCAGCGGAAGGGATGGCCGAGGGAACGTGGTCGTTTGGCGTGCGGTGATCAACCCCGACGTTTTAATTGTCGAGCCAACCCGTTAGGTTTCGGAGGGTGCTCGAACGTCGCGGGGGTGTTTGTAGCGGGCGGTGGATCTCAGCTGTCTTCGCTGTCTGACTCCTGATGCGGGTTGCCGTTCCTCGCATTGATGATCGAGAGTCGGATCACCATCGCCACGATCGACGCCGCCAGCAGCGGAATCAGGCAAAACCAATCCACTCGAATGCTGTAGGTCGGGTCGTTGCTCACTTCGTAGGCGACGAAACACACCAACGAAGCCAGGGGGACGAGCGACCAGTACCTGGCTGACGGAAAGTTCAGTCGGATCGGGAAGAGGAGCCCCGCGACCGCGAGCACCACCGTTGCCCACGCAAGGATCGCTTCATGGATCACTTGGTTGGGCATCTCAGCATCTTCGGGGTCGATCGGCGTCCCGGCAATAGTCTCAGCACTCATGCGTTGATCTGGCACGCCCGGTCGACGTGTCAGGCCGTGGCGGCCTACATCTCATCGCTTCGGAAGGCGGTTTTATGGGCTTCAGTCGCGTGTTGGTCCCCGGCGTCGTGTGTCTTTGGCTGTTGTTGTTGGCCGGCGCCGCGTCGTCGGCGTCGCCGGGAGGGGTGCAGGGGCAGAGCCGGCCGAACTTCATCCTGCTGCTGTCCGATGACCAGGGCTGGACCGAGACGTCGGTGCCGATGCACCCCGAGGTGCCGGGGTCGAAGAGCCGGACGGTGCAGACGCCTTACCTCGAGATGCTGGCCGAGGACGGGATGGTGTTCTCGGCCGCGTACGCGCCGGCGCCGGTCTGCGCCCCGACGCGGGCGAGCCTGCAGACCGGGATGAGCTGCGCTGCCCTCAACTGGACCAAGGCAGGGCGATCGCTCACGGCGTCGGCCAACCACCCGATGGTCGGCGCCCCACAGCGGCGGACGCTGCCGAGCGAGGCGGTCACGATCGCCGAGATGCTCCGCGACGCCGGCTACGCCACCGCCCACTTCGGCAAGTGGCACCTCGACAGCGGCGGCCCCGAGGCCCACGGATACGACGTCAGCGACGGCAACCTCGCCAACGAGGCCTCCGCCCAGCACGGCCCGCCCAACCCGGTCGACATCTTCGGCATGGGCGACCGCGCGATCGACTTCATGGCCGACAGCCAGGCGGCTGGCAAGCCGTTCTTCGTGCAGATGTCCTACCTCGCGCTGCACTCGCCGGAGAACGCGCTGCCCGAAACCATCGCCAAGTACGCCGAGGTCCTCGGCGGCGGCCGCGGCGAACGCTACGTCCAGCGCGCCGCCCTGATCGAGAACCTCGACACCGGCGTCGGCCAGGTGCTCGCCGCGATCGACGAGCTCGGCCTCGCCGACAACACCTACGTCATCTACATGTCCGACAACGGCGGCATCGGCAGCGCCAACCGCAGCAACCGCCCCGCGCGCAACGCCAACAGCAACGGCACCGCCACGCCCATCAGCGGCGGCAAGGGCAACCTCGGCGAAGGCGGCATCCGCGTCCCGCTCATCGTCCGCGGGCCGGGCGTCAAGGCCGGGGCCTACTCGCACGAACGCGTCGTCGGCTACGACCTCTACCCCACGCTCTGCGCCCTGGCCGGCGTGGCGCGGCCACTGCCCGACCACCTCGAGGGCGGCGACATCTCCGGGCTGTTCGCCGACGGTCGCGGCACCGTTGATCGGCCGCGCGAGGCCATGGTCTTCCACTTCCCGCACTACCAGGCCGGCACGCCGCAATCGGCGATCTACCTCGGCGACTGGAAGCTCACGTACGCGTACGAGGACGGCGGCGTCGCGCTGTTCAACCTTGCCGACGACCTGGCCGAGCGCAACGATCTTGCGGAGGCCGATCCCCGCCGCACGGCCGAGCTGAAGCGTCGGCTGATCGCGTACCTCCGCGACGTCGACGCCAACCTGCCCGAGGCGAACCCCTCGTACGACCCGTCGCGGCCCAGCGAGGCCACGCGCGGCGGCGGGCGTGAACGCACCGAACGCGCCGGTCGTGGCGAGCGGCGGGAACGGGACGGCGAGCGTCGGCGATGACCATCGCGTGTAGCCCGTCGACCTTTGCCGCAGTCGTGGCACGCTCGTTGCGCCGCTGAGTGCCGGTTGGCTTACGCTGACCGCTGCCGATGCCCGACACCGATGCCCTGATCTTCGCGATGATCCTCGACGGCCGCGGCGGCGGTCGAGCCGTGGGCTGGGACGACATCGCGTCGTGGACGCCGCAGGCCGGGCCGCTCTGGCTGCACCTCGATCGCTCGCACGAGCAGACGCGGCGGTGGCTCGAGCAACGGTCGGGGCTGGACGAGCTGGTGGTCGATTCGCTGCTGGCCGAGGACACGCGGCCGCGGTTCACCGTCCACGAGGCCGGCGCGGTCGTCATCCTCCGCGGCGTCAACCTCAACCCGGGCACCACGCCCGACGACATGACGTCGCTGCGGATGTGGGTCGACGCGGGACGGCTGATCTCGATGCGCATGCCGAAGGTCGCGGCCGTCGGCGACGTGCGCCATCTGCTCGAGACGGCGCACGGCCCGACGACCTCGGCGTCGACGCTCGTCGAGCTCGCCACCGCGCTCACCGACCGCGTCGAGCCCGTGCTCGACAACCTCGACGAGGTGCTCGGCGGGTTCGAGTCGCAGACCGATCGGTTCGACCGCGTGCCGGCGGGTCTGCTCACGTCGCTCCGCCGCCAGGCCATCACGCTGCACCGCTACCTGCGGCCGCAGCGCGACGCGCTCGCGCAGCTCAGCGACGGCTTCTTCGCGGCGTTCACGGACCTCGACCGTCGGCGGTGCGACGAGGCGGCCAACCGCGTCACCCGCTTCGTCGAGGATCTCGACGCCCTGCGCGATCGCGCGACCGTCGTGTACGAGGACACGCTCACGCGCCAGTCCGAGCGGATGAACCGCACGACCTACCTGCTGACGCTGATCGCGACGATCTTCCTGCCGCTGGGTTTCATCACCGGCCTGCTTGGCATCAACGTGGGCGGGATCCCGCTGGCCGAGTCGGGGTGGGGTTTCGTGATCGTCTGTGTGGCGCTGGGCCTGATCGCGGTGGGTGAGTACTTGTTGTTCCGCTGGATGCGGCTCTTGTAGTGCGCGGCGTCGTCACTTCCGGCCGACGGCGAACCACAGGATCATGCCGAGGATCGGCAGGAAGAGCACGACGAGCACCCACAGCACCTTGACGGGCATGGAGAGCTTGCTGCGCACGATGTCGACGATCGCGATGATGTCGAGGATCAGGACGATCAAGCCGAGGATGCCGGGCAGGCCGTCGAAGCTGAAACCCATGGTCGATCTCCCGTGAGCGTGCGGGTCGAGGTGTCGCCGTGTGAGATGTGCGCACGGCGGAATGAGTCGGTGCGTTAGATGCTACCTGAGCACCGGGTCGGTCATGCCGAGTTTCTTGAAGGCGTGGATGCGCAGCAGGCAGGCGTCGCAGCGGCCGCAGGGTCGGTAGCCGGTGGGGCTGGAAGGATCGGGGATGGGGTCGTAGCAGGAGTGGGTGAGGCCGAAGTCGACGCCGAGGTCGAGGCCGCGCTGGATGATCTGCACCTTGGTGAGGCGGAGCAGCGGGGCGTGGATGGTGACGCCGTGGCCTTCGACGCCGGCCTTGGTCGCGAGGCGGGCCATCGACTGGAAGGCGTCGAGGTACTCGGGCCGGCAGTCGGGGTAGCCGGAGTAGTCGACGGCGTTGACGCCGAGGAAGATGTCGTGGGCGTTGAGCACCTCGGCCAGCGCCAGGGCGTAGCTGAGGAAGATGGTGTTGCGAGCCGGGACGTAGGTGACGGGGATGCCCTCGCCCATGGCCGACTCGTCGCGGTCCTTGGGGACGTCGATGTGGTCGTCGGTGAGGGCCGAGCCGCCGAAGGTGCCGAGGTCGATGGTGGCGGTGCGTTGCGAGGCGGCGCCGAGGTGTTGGGCGACGGCTTCGGCGGCGCGCAGCTCGGCCTTGTGGCGCTGGCCGTAGTCGAACGACAGGCAGTGGGCGTCGAAGCCGGCGTCGCGCGCGATGGCGAGGACGGTCGCCGAGTCGAGCCCGCCGGAGAGCAAGACGACGCAGGGTTTTCGGGAGTCGGTCATGGCGGAGGCGGGTCGGGTCAGGCTCGGCGGTCGACGCGCGTGCCGCGATCGTCGTCATCGTCGTTGTCGGGGTCGTCGTCGCTCGGCGGCTCGACGTCGGTGTACGGCGCGTCCACGACCACCACCGTCCCCGCCACCAGGTCGCCCAGCCGCTGACGGTACGGCCCCAGCACCGGCACCAGCGCCAGCAGCCACGCGATCAGCTCCATGCAACGCAGCAGCCCGCGCGTGATCATCTGCCCCCGCCGTGGCGTCGAGCCGTCCAACGCCACCACCTTCAACCCCATCAGCCGCTTGCCCAGCGACCGCCCGCCCATCGCCTCGGCGATCGTCGTGTGCGCGATCACCCCCACGATCACCGACGCCCCGGGCAGCAAGCCCCACCAGTCCGGCGACGTGTTCGACGAGCCCGGCCAGTGCGTCATCAGCTCCGCCGGCGACATCCGCCAGACCAGACAACCCAGCCCATACACCGGCACCACGTCGATCACCAACGCCCCCAGCCGTTGCGTCAGCGACCCGATCGCCATCCCCTCGGGCAGCCGCGGTGTCCGCTGCTCCGCGTCGCGACGCCAGTACCACACGATCATCGAGATCGACGCGATCAGCACCCCCGCCTCGATCAACATGCCCGGCGACCCCGGCAGCAGCGGCTGTGTCACCAGCTCCACCGGCCCGGTCTGCGTCCGCCGACCGTCGAGCGTCAGCCCGCCGGCACGCAGCCCGTACGTCTCGCGCGACCCCAGCTCGGCCGGGCTCTGCCCCGAGGCCCCGTCCTCGATCGGGCCTACGACCGCCCAGGCCGCGTCGGCGCCGCCGACCGCGCCCCACGCCTCGCTGGGGTCCACGCCGATCGGCAGCGTGCCCAGCCGCGTCAGCCCGCTCGGCCGAAGCGCCCACGCCACCAGTTCCTCGCCGCGCTGCGCCAGCGCCACCGGCTGACGCCCGACCCGCGTCGCCGCCACCGCTTCGCCCCGCATCGCCTCCCCCCCCCCCGACCACGACACCGCCACCGCACGCGACGCAGCGTCGCCCGGCTCGACCGACACCTCTCCACGCCACGCCCCCCACTGCCGGTCGGTCACCTCGCCCAGCAGCCACACCCCACTGGTCGTGTCGCCCGCCGCGCCGAGTGCGGCCTCGCCCATCGTCGCCGACCAGTCCTCGGGCAGCCCGACCTCGACCCACACGCCGCGCTTCAGCACCCACAGCCGATCGCGCCCGCCCGATGGGTTCGCCACCGGCTCGGGCGTTGCCTCGTCCACGTCGGCGGAGCCCGCCTCACCGTCCGTCTCACCTGGCTCACTCGACGCATCCCCGACCGGCATCGTCCCCGGCCGCACCGGCAGGCCGATTGCCCGCCGCACCCGCGGGTCGTCCAGCCGCCGCCGGATCGCGGGCTGTTCCGCCTCGTCGTCTGCCTCCGCCTCCGCTTGCGCACCACCTTCGCCCGACGGCTTCGGCTCGTCGTCGGTGTCCGCTCCGCTCGCCGCCACCTCCGTTGTTTTCACCTCCACCGCCCGTCCGCGGATCAGCACCCACACCCGCCCGTCCGCCACCGTCGCCGCCACCGCCCGCCCGTCGATCGGCAGGCTCGGCAGCACCTCGCGTTCGTACCGCCACAGCCCGGTCGACTCCTGCCGTTCGGCGTTCACCGCCATCAGCGACCCGTTGCGGAACAGCACCACCGCGCGGTCGCCGTCGCCCGTCAGCCCCGCCGGCATCAGCCGCCCGCTCAGCGTCCCCGCCCGCCGCATCGCCCCGGCCGCACGGCCCCCGTTGAGGTTCACCCACC
>JBCCZA010000068.1:0-15290 GCA_039188455.1 Planctomycetota bacterium | reverse complement strand
CGGAGGCCGGGGCGTCGGCGTCGAGGTTGAGGGCGTCGATGGCGACCTCGATGGCCTTGGGGCCGACGCAGACGTCGCCCTGGAAGGTGGCGCCCTCGACGACGTCGAGCTTGGTGGTGTAGAGCTGGCCGGTGAGCTGGCCGCCGGGCAGCAGCTGCACGCCGTCCTCGGCGATGACGTCGGCCTTGGCGTGGCCGGCGAGGCGGAGGGTGCCGGCGATCACGGTGCCGGCGACCTCGGCGGAGTCGGCGAGCTCGAGCACGCCGCTGACGCGGAGGGTGCCCTGGAACTGGCCCATGATGACGGCGTCGTTATCCAGGCTCAGCTCGCCGCTGATGCGGCAGTCCGGGCCCAGCACGGTCTTATTGGTGGAAGGGGTCTGGCTCATGGTGGAAGGCTCCTGACTGGCGATGCGGCCCGAACTGCCGGGCACGCTGTTCATCGGGAGTTGCGCGTCGTGGGCGCAAATAAGGGGCCCGGTCGGCTGACGCGCGATCGCGGGCGGTTTTCTCGGACCTGCGCGGCAGGGCGTGCGCGGGGGGCGGTCCGGGGGTAAGGCAGGGCGGGTGGCGCGGGGAGCGGGAGGGCGACCGAGGCGGCGGCCGGCGTGCGACCGGGGCCCTGCGGGCCGCCGGCTAAACGTCATAGACGTGGCGCTCTAGGCTGGGGGGATGGCTGACGCAGACGCCCAACGCGCCCTTGCCCAGCGCCTCCGTGCTGAGGCGCTGTTCGGCGTGGACGTCGTGCCGCTGCCCGGGTTGGTCGAGCCGGTTGCCGATCACCCCACGCCCGCGTCGCCGGCCGCCGCCCGTTCGGCCCAGCCGAGGGCAGCCCCGCCGCCTCCCGGTCGCCCTGCGCCGCCGCGGCCCGCTGTCACCGCGCCAGCCGCGGCGCCCGCCTCGCCCGGCTCGCTCTTCGGGGCCGACGCCGACGACCTCGCCAGTCAGACGCTCTCCGCAGACGACAAGCGCCGACTGCTCGACGAGCTCAATCAATCGCAGGTCGTGGGCTGCGAGAAGTGCGGGCTCTGCCAGGCCCGCACGCAGACGGTATTCGGCGAGGGCGACCCGGACGCCAAGCTCATGTTCGTCGGCGAGGGCCCGGGGCAGACCGAGGATCAGACCGGCCGGCCGTTCGTCGGCAGGGCGGGCGAGCTGCTGGACAAGCAGATCGAGGCGATGGGCCTGAAACGCGAGCAGGTGTACATCGCCAACGTCGTGAAGTGCAGGCCCCCCAACAACCGCACGCCGACGCCGCAGGAGGTCGCGACGTGCGGGCCTTATTTAGTCCGGCAGGTGCGGATCATCCGGCCGGCGGTGATCGTCACGCTCGGCGGGCCGGCGAGCAAGATGTTGCTGAGCACGACCGAGGGGATCACGCGGCTGCGGGGGCGGTGGGGCGAGTTCGGGGTGACGGACCCGCCGGTGCCGGTGATGCCGACGTTCCACCCGGCGTTCTTGCTGCGGGCGTACACGCGCGACAACCGCATGAAGGTCTGGGCCGACCTGCAGGCGGTGATGGAGAAGCTGGGGATCAAGTCGGCGGGCTAGATCGCACGCGGCCCGTCTCAAGCGGGGCCCATAAATTGCCCCGATCCGCGGCAGGGGGAAGCGTCCGGAAGAAGTCTTGCCTCACACAGCTTGTCGCTCCGCGCAGCAAGGTGTGGGACCCAAGCCAGTCTCCTGAAAACGAACGGATGCGTCCTAGGCGGCCGCCTGGCCCCGCGCCTGAACACCGGATCGAGCGCATCCATACCTATTACTGCTAGGCATGGGCGTCGTCGCTGTGGGGCATGTGTGTCCCGGCCTGGCTGTGTCGGGCGGGTGGATCGATGCGATCGAGTGAGGCTCACGCTCGCCGATCGACCCGGCCGATGGTCAAGTCGGTGGGGCGGGCCAGTCGATATCGCCCGTGGCCAGGCGCTCAAGCGTCGGCTGTGTCGTGAGGCGCGACGGACGCGAGTCGATCCATGGGCACCATCTCCTCCAGCATCGGCCTGATCTCCGGCATTAACACCGCCGACATCATCGATCAGCTCATCGCGATCGAGTCCCGCCCCCGCCAGCTCGTCGAGGAGCGGAACACCGAGCTCACCGCCCAGCAGACGGCCTATCAGACCGTCTCGGCCCAGCTGCTGGGCCTGCAGTCGGCGGCCAGCGACCTGTCCGTCGTCACCACCTTCAACCAGAAGCAGGCCACGAGCTCCAACGAGTCGGTCGTCGCGGTGACCGCCAACCAGGGCGCGGCCGTGGGCGACTACCAGTTCACCGTCAGCCAGCTCGTCAGCTCGCAGCGCGTCGTGAGCAAGGGCTTTGCCGACACGAACGCCAACGCGATCGGCGCGACGACGCTCACATTCGACCGTGTCGAGTCCCGCCTCGACCGGCAGACGCGCCTCGATTCGCTCAACGGCGGCGACGGGATCGACCGCGGCCGGCTCCGCGTCACCGACCGATCCGGCAACACCACCGTCGTCGACTTGTCCACGGCCGTCAATGTCAATGACGTGCTCGATGCCTTCAACAGCTCGATCGGCGTCAACGTCATTGCTTCCATCGACGGCGACAACCTCGTCCTCACCGACAACACCGGAGCCACGACGCAGGACCTTGTCGTCTCCAACCTCGGCTCGGACACCACCGCGGCGGACCTCGGCCTGGTCGGCACGTCCGGCGGGACCGACGCGATCACCGGCACGCAGATCAACTCCCTTGGCGACAACACGCAGCTCGCCACGCTCAATGATGGCAACGGCGTCTACGCCTCCGGGTCGAACGACTTCTCCATCACCGATGGCGCCGCCAACGGCTTCAACATCTCGGTCAACGGGCTGACGACGCTCGGTCAGCTGATCGACGCGATCAACGACGCGGCCGAGACCGCCGGCTCGGGCGTGGTGGCGTCGGTGGCCGCGGACGGCGTGTCGCTGCAGCTCGAGGACACCGCCGCCAGCGGGACGCTCACCGTCGCCGCGCTCAACGACTCGACCGCCGCGGCCGACCTGGGCATCGAGGGATCCGACGCCGCGGGCCTGATCGACGGCTCGCGCGTCATCGCCGGCATTAACTCCACCTTGCTCAAGAACCTCAACGGCGGCACCGGCGTCGCCGGCGACATCAACGCCGCCGGCCTCAGCGACCTCACCCGCCTCGCCGACCTCAACGCCGGCGCCGGCGTCACCACCTCCGGCGACGACACCGCCGATCTGACGTTCACCCTCGCCGACAACTCGACCGTCGAGCTCGACCTCGACGCCTACGACACCGTCGGCGACCTGCTCCGCGGCGTCCGCGCCGTCTCCGAGGGCGACCTCACCGCCGCCATCTCCGGCAACACCATCGTCTTCACCGACCAGACCGCCGGCTCGTCCGACCGCATCGCCCGCACCCTCAACGGCAACGGTGCCACCCTGTCGACCTCGATCAGCGACCTCGCCACCTCCGCCGGCATCGCGCTCTCCGGCGACGCCACCGCCGAGCTCTCCCTCACCCTCGCCGACGCGTCCACCGTCGACATCGACCTCGACGCCTACACCGATGTCGACGATCTGATCGACAACATCGGCGGCGACTCCGGCGGGGCGCTCTCGGCCGAACTCGTCGGCGGCAACGTCCGCCTTCTCGACCTCACCACCGCCGGCACCGCGCTCTCCGCCGCCGGCACGTCCGCCGCCGACCTCGGCCTCGACACCCTCGCGTCCACCTCCGGCTCGGGCGCCACCACCGACCTCGCCCCCGCCACGCAGACGCTCTCCCTCGGCACCATCACCATCACCGACACCGCCGGCGCCGCCACTGCGATCGACCTCTCGACCGCCGAGTCCTTCGCCGACATCCTCGACCTCATCAACGCCTCCGGCTCGCTCGTCACCGCCTCGCTCAACTCGGCCGGCGACGGCCTGCTCCTCACCGACAGCGCCAACGGCACCGGCGACCTCACCGTCGCCGACACCACCGGCACCGCCGCCCAGGCCCTGCGCATCGCCGGCACGTACGACGAGGACACCGCCGACTCCGGCTCGCTCCAGCTCGCCTACTTCACCCTCAGCACCCGCCTCGACGACTTCGGCATCTCCCGCGGCACCTTCCGCATTACCGACTCCGATGGCTCGTCGGCCACCGTCGACCTGACCCAGGGCAACGAGCTGACCATCGGCGACGTCATCGACGAGATCAACTCCCGCGGCCTGGCCGTCAACGCCCGCATCAACGACACCGGCGACGGCTTGATCATCGAGGACACCGGCTCGGGCGCCGCCTTGCTCTCCATCGAGGACGAGGGCGGCACGACGGCCGAGGACCTCAACATCGCCGGCACCGCCGCCACGCTGGGCGCGTCGATCGACGGGTCGTTCGAGCGTGTCGTCGACATCACCTCCGACGACACGCTCGACGAGGTCGTCACCAAGATCAACAACGCCGACGTCGCGGTCGCCGCCGCCGTGATCAACGACGGCACGCCCGGCAGCCCTTACCGGCTGTCGATCGTCGGGACGGACTCCGGCGCCGCAGGCGGGTTCACGCTCGGCTCGTCCGGCCTGGACCTCGGCGTCGTCGAGCTCTCGCGGGCCGAGGACGCCGTCGTCTTCTTCGGCGGCAACACCGGCGAGGGACTTGTCGTCACCTCCGGCACCAACCAGCTCACCAACATCATCCCGGGCGCGACCATCGACCTGCTCGCCGCCTCCGAGCAGCCCGTCACCGTCTCGATCGGCCGCGACGACCAGGCGACCCTCGCCTCGATCTCCAGCTTCGTCGAGCGCTTCAACGCGACCATCGGGCAGATCGACACGTTTGACTCTTACAACGCCGAGACCGAGGAGCGCGGCATCCTGCTCGGCGACTCAGCCCTCATCACCATCCGCAACCAGCTGTACAGCATCGTGACGCGGAGCAACGGCGACCTGACCGGCCGCTACTCCTCGCTCACCGAGGTCGGCATCACGATCGGCTCGGGCGGGACGCTGCGGGTCGACGACGCCAAGTTCCAGGCCGCCCTGGCCGAGGACCGCGACGCCGTGCTCGAGTTGTTCACGCTTCGCGAGACCGAGGAAGACGCCGACGGGGTCGACCAGATCGTCCGCGGCGGCATCGGCGTCCGCATCGACGAGCTGCTCGACCGCCTGACCGACCCGGACACCGGCCCGATCAGCGTCCGCGTCGACAACGTCGAGCAGACCATCCGGCTCAACAACGACCGCATCGAGGACCTCAACGCCGCGCTGGACCGCTCCCGCGCCCGCCTCGAGGCCGAGTTCGCCGCGATGGAGTCGGCCCTGGCCCAGCTGCAGGACCAGCAGGCTTCGCTCGCCTCGCTGTCGAGCCTGGCGACGTCGTCGAACTGATCTTCAAAGCTTGCCCGACGCAGCCGCGGGTCCGCCCGCGTCGCCTCGCCACTCATGCGAACGCCGCTCGGATGATCGATCGTTTTTCGATCGCTAGATAAACCTCCGCGCCGCACGCGTCACTCACCTCTGAGCAACGCCCCCGCGCGAAAGCCAGCCCCCGCTCGACAAGTCATGCCGCCAGCCCGCCCGCGCGATCCATGCGCACCGACCCGTCTCGTCTGTCGTCCTCGTCACCCGCCGAGAGTCACGCCATGATTTTCCGCTCCGCTCGCGCCGGCCGACCCGACGCCAACCAGCCCCCGCCCACGGTCGAGCCGCTCGAGCCCCGCGTGTTGTTCTCGGCCGCGCTGGCCGAAGGCGTGCTCTCTGTCACGGGCACGGACTCGGGCGACCGGATCGCCGTCGTCGCGGGCCTGCAGCCCGGCGAGGTCTCCCTCCAGGGCGTCGACGGCGTCGATCCCGGGCAGACGTTCCAAGGTGTCGATCGCGTCGTCATCGGCACCGGCAACGGCAACGACGTCATCCGCGTCATCGGCGACCCGCTTTCGGCCGACAACGATCCCCTCGGCTTCACCGTCGACGCCGGCAACGGGAACGACAAGGTTTTCCTCGCCGGTGGCGAAGACGTCGTCTCCGCCGGCAACGGCAAGGACGTCGTCAAGACCTTCGGCGGCGACGACCGCGTCTGGGCCGGCGCCGGCAACGACCGCGTCAAGACCGGCGACGGCGACGACGTCATCAAGGGCGGCAAAGGCAAAGACAAGCTCAAGCCCGGTTCCGGCGACGACCGAGTCTCGCAAGACGGCAAAGATCGGCCTGGGTTCATCCTCATCGACGACGACGCGCGCGACGATGACGACGACCACAACACCGACCCCGGCGGCCATCACTGCACGGCCCACGCCGACGACCCCGTCCGCGCCGCCGAGCACTGCGCCGCGATGCGCCTCGCCACCGCCGACGCCGCGACCCACGCCGCCGTCACCTCGGGCCTCTGGTCCGACCCCGACACCTGGTCCAACCAGGCCGTCCCCACCGACAACGCCGACGTCCACATCCCGCAAGGCATGACCCTGACGGTCGACGGCCTTATCGAGCCGACCTTCCGCACGCTCCGCATCGACGGCACCCTCCGCTTCGCCACCGACGTCGACACCCAGCTCAAGGTCGACACCGTCATCAGCTCCATGACCGGCCGCCTCGAGATGGGCACGGCCGCCAACCCGATCGCCCCCGATGTCACCGCGTCGATCATCGTCGCGGACACCGGCGCGATCGACCGCAGCTGGGACCCGCAGGCCCTCAGCCGCGGCCTCGTGCTGCACGGCTCGGTCGAGATCCACGGCGCCGCCAAGACCTCCTGGACCACGGCCGCCACTGCCCCGCGCGCCGGCGACACCACCCTCACCCTCACCGCCGCTCCGCAGGGCTGGCGCGTCGGCGACACCCTCGCCATCGCCGGCACTCGCACCGATGCCACCGGGGACGAGACCGCCACCATCGCCACCATCGACGGCAGCACCGTCACCCTCGCCGCCCCCCTGGCCTTCGACCACGTCCCACCCGCCGACGACCTCCGCGTCCACGTCGCCAACACCACCCGCAACGCCTACATCCAGTCGGAGAACAAGGCCGTCGCCCGCCGCGGCCACATCATGTTCATGCACAACCCCGACGTCCACGTCGCCTACGCCGGCTTCTACGACCTCGGCCGCACCGATAAATCGATCCGCCCCAACCCCGCCCAACTCAACCGCAACGGCAAGCTCGTCAAGGGCACCGGCAAGAACGTCAACGGTCGGTACAGCGTCCACTTCCACCGCCACGGCGTCGCCGGCAACCCGCCCGCCGCGACCGTCACCGGCAGCGCCCTCGTCGGCAGCCCCGGCTGGGGGTACGTCAACCACTCCAGCCACGTCCACATCACCGACAACGTCAGCTACGACGTCTACGGCGCCGCCTTCTACACCGAGGCCGGCGACGAGATCGGCTCGTTCGTCAACAATCTCTCCATCAAGACCCACGGCACCGGCCTGCCGCCAAACGCCTTCGAGGGCGAGGACTTCGGCCACTCAGGCGACGGCTTCTGGTTCCAGGGCGGCGGCGGCGTCGCCATCCGAGGCAACGTCGCCTCCGGCGCCACCGGCTCGGGCATCATCATCTACGGCGTCGAATTCCCCGTCGTCGGCGAAGAATCCGACATCCCTTTCCTCGCCGAGAACCTCCCCGACCCCACGCTCGCCAACGGCGCCAAGACCCTGCCCGTCGGACACACCTGGCTCACCGAGGTCTCGGGCAGCACCGCCTACGGCTCGGAGATCGGTTTCCAGGTCTACTACCACCGCTCACCCATCTCCACCGACTTCGAGGGCATGGCCGAGCAGCTCGCCAAGTACCAGTGGGACTTCCCCAACAGCCTCATCGAGAACACGACCGTCTGGAACTCGAACATCGGGCTGCGCGCCAAATACAACGTCGGCGTGCACTACAAGAACGTCCGCATCGTCAACGCCGACGATCAGCCCGGCGACATCGGCATGGACGTCGCCAATGTCTACAACAACGGCGAGCACATCTACGAGAACATCGACATCCGAGGCTTCTCCACCGGCCTGATCCCCTCGCCCAACGGGACCGTGACGATCAATGGCGGCGCCTTCGCCAACGAGATCGATATCTATCTCATGGTCCCCCGCCAAGACCACCGCTACCTCGACATCCGCGGCGACGTCCGCTTCCTCGATCTCTCGGCCGACTCACCGCTGGACGGAACCCGTCGCAACGTCGTTGCCTCCAGCGACACGCGCCTGCTCGAGGACTCTTCGCCCCGCTACTTCCAGTTCTTCGATCGGATCACGCTCAACTACGGCCCGTTTACCGGCCAGCAGCTCTACCGTGCCGAGCAGGCCGTCGGCGTCGTGCCCTTCCCCAGGCAGCCCCGCGTTGCCGAGGGTCAGGAGGGGGTGAACCGGATCCCCAAGCGGTTCCTTGGCCTGACCAACGCTCAGCTGCAGAACCGCTACGGCGCCTCGCTCGCCGGCGTGCTACTCCCGGCCGACGCCGTCGACGCCCCAGGCGACGGGATCGTCGGCCTCATCGGCTCGCCGTCCGGGCCCCCCGACACCCTGATCCCCAGGCTCCTGCTCGGCTCCGACGACCAGGTCGCCGATTTGCTGGTCTGACCCGCAAACCCCTGCTCAGCCGTTCTACGGGGCGAATCCCCGACCACTCGGCGCGGTTATCGGCCCCAACCCGCCCATCCTCGCTCACGCTCAGACATCCCCCCAGCCGATACCCCCGCAGCCATGACGCCCAAGCCCGCCGTCAACCCCTACCTCCGCACCCAGGTCATGACCGCCTCGCCCGAGGAGCTGCGGCTGATGCTGTTCGACGGCGCGATCAAGTTCTGCAAGCAGGCCCGCATCGGCCTGGACGCCGACGACTTCAACGCCGCCTACGAGGCCCTCGTCAAGGCCAAGAAGGTCGTGCTCGAGCTGTCGGTCGGGATGGACCGCAAGCAGGCCCCCGACGTCGCCGAGAAGATGGGGGCGCTGTACACGTTCATCTACCGCAAGCTGGTCGACGCGAACATGGAGCGGAACGCCGCCGCGCTCGACGAGGCCACGCGGCTGCTCGAGTACGAGCGCGACACCTGGCGGCTGCTGATGGAGAAGGCCAAGGCCAACGCCAACCTCAACGCCGAGGCCACCGCGGCCGCCGTCCCGACCCAGCCCGTCGCACCCGCCGCGATCGACCCCGCCCGCAAGACCGCGATCGGCGCCTACGCCCGTTCGGCGTGAGGCGAGGTCAGCTCACAACCCCACCACGATGCACACCCCTGAACGCCGCCCCGCCCTTCGGGCGTCGGGCTAAACGTAATCGTGTTTAGCCCAAGGCCCGAAGGGCCGGGCGCTCACCCACCAAACGCCACCACCCACCCATACCGCTGCGCCCGCATCCCCGCCTTCACCGGATTCGCCTCGACGTACTTCACCGCCCGATCGGCCGCCGCCGCGTCATCAAGATACACCGCCCAACTCCCCGCCGCCCACACGGTCGGCACCCGCCCGCGAGCATCAGCCTCGGCCTCGAACGGGTGAAGCCCCGACTCCCGCAGAAACCGCGATGCCCGCGCCTTGAGATGCTCCGCCGCCTTCTCGATCGGCATCTCGGGACGCCGACCCACCACCAGATGCACGTGATCCGGCATCAACGCCAGTGCACAGCACGGCAAGGCATTGCGTTCGCAGTAATCGCGCAGCCCTTCGCCGATGGCCTGCGCTTGCTTGCCGGTGAAGCGAACAGGCGGTCGCTTCAAGCCACGCTTGGTGGCGAGTCGTTGAGCTCGATCGTGCGAAACGCCAGCCACCGAGCGATGCGTATCGACCTTGGTCGCGACCCCGCCGAGCGCGTACAGCCGACGTGATCCAACGTATGTCGACCACGATCCGCGCGGGTCGTTGGGCAGCCAGAAGCCGTAGGCCGAGAGGATGAGGTGATAGGCCAAGACCACTGACTGAACGTAACGCAGCCCCGCCCTTCGGGCGAAGGGCTAAACGCCATCAGTGTGTCACCGTCGACGCCGTTGTTTAGCCCGAGGCCCGAAGGGCCGGGCGCTCGTTACTCAACACCTCACAACCCCACCGCCGCCCGCGCTCGGTCTGTCACCGCGCCGATGACCTCGCGCGCCGCCGCTGCGCCTTGCTCCAGCACGCGGTCGACTTCGCCGGGGTCGCTCATGAGTTCTTCCCGCTTCGCGCGGGCGTCGCCGAAGACGTCGAGGATGAGCTCGAACAGCGCCTGCTTGGCGTGCCCGTAGCCGAAGTCGCCGGCCCGGTACTTCGCCGCCAGCTCGGCCGTGCGCGGATCGTCGTCGCCGATCAGCCCGCGGAAGATGTTGAACGTCGCGTCGGCGTCGGGGTCCTTGGGGTCCTCGACCGGCGTCGAGTCGGTCACGATCTTCATCACCGCCTTGCGGAGCTTCTTCTCCGGGAGAAACGGGTCGATCGTGTTGCCGTAGGACTTGCTCATCTTCTGCCCGTCGAGCCCCGGCAGGATCGCGGCCTCGGCCTGGATGCGGGCGTCGGGGACCTTGAACACCTCGCCGTACTGATGGTTGAACCGCTGAGCGAGGTCGCGGGTGATCTCGACGTTCTGCTTCTGGTCCTGGCCGACGGGCACGACGTCGGGGTCGACGGCGAGGATGTCGGCGGCCTGCAGGATCGGGTACGTGAACAGCCCGATGTTGGGCGACAGGCCCTTGTCGACCTTGTCCTTGTACGCGACGGCCTTCTGCATCTGCGAGACCGGGCAGACGCAGCCGAGCATCCACGCCAGCTCGGTGACCTGCGGGACGTCCTGCTGGCGGTAGAGCACGGCCTTGGCCGGGTCGAGCCCGAAGGCGAGGTAATCGATCGCAACCTGCCGCACGTGGGCCCGCAGCTCGGCGGGGTCGGCGACGCTGGTCATCGCGTGATAGGAGGCGATGAAGATGTAGACCTCGTGCGTCTCCTGGAGCTCGACGAACTGTCGGATCGCGCCGGCCCAGTTGCCCAGGTGCAGCTGGCCGGAGGGCTGGACGCCCGACAGGGCACGCCGGCGGGTGGCGGTGGAGACGGGGGCGGGGGCGGTCGTCGACATCGGCGGAGTGTAAGAGACGCGTTCGCATCGCCGCCTCACGTGGTCCACGCGGTCGCAGGGGTTATCAGTCCTGCGTCGCCGGGTATATTCGGACGCATCGCCACGGCCCGGGCGGGGGATCAGCCGATACCCCTGCCATCTGCATGTGTTAAGCACATCACTCCACCTCGGCCCCGCCCCTCGGGCGACGGGCTAAACCTCCGAGCCGCCGCCATGAAGCATTACGACGTCGCCATCATCGGCACCGGACCCGCCGGCCAGAAGGGCGCCATCCAGGCCGCCAAGCTCGGCAAGTCCGTCGCCATCGTCGAGAAGAGCAACGTCCTCGGCGGGGCTCAGATCAACACCGGCACCATCCCGTCCAAGGCCCTCCGCGAGGCCGCCCTGCACCTCACCGGGGCCAACAAGCGTGGCCTGTTCGGCGAGTCCTACCGCGTCAAGAAACACATCTCCATCGCCGACCTCGTGTCGGTCTCCCAGCAGGTCATCCGCCACGAGTGGGAGGTCATCCGCGACCAGTTCGAGCGCAACGGCGTCGACCTGATCTGGGGCGCCGGGCACTTCGAGGGGCCCAACCTGCTGCAGATCAATCGTGAGGACTCGACGGAGATGATCACCGCCGACAAGTTCCTCATCGGCGTCGGGACCCGGCCGGCCAAGCCCAAGTCCGTGCCGTTCAATCAGCACAACATCCTCTCGTCCGACTCGTTCCTGCGTCTGCAGCGCCTGCCCAAGACGATGATCGTTGTCGGCGGCGGCGTGATCGGCACCGAGTACGCCTGCATCATGGCGACGCTGGGCGTGCGCGTGACGCTGGTCGAGGGTCGCCACCAGGTGCTCGGCTTCCTCGATCAGCAGATCGGCGAGGCGTTTCAGTACTTCATGCGGCAGGCCGGCATCACGCTGCGGCTCGGCGAGAAGGTCGAGCAGATCCGCGAGACCAACGAGCAGGTCAACGGCGATCCGGACGTCAAGCTCGTCGAGGCGAGGCTGGAGTCGGGCAAGTCGCTCAAGGCCGAGACGCTGCTGTACTGCGTCGGTCGGCAGGGCGTCTGCGGCGAGCTGGGGCTCGACAATGTCGGCATCACGTACGACGATCGCGAGCGGCTCAAGGTCAACACGCACTACCAGACGCTGACGCTCAGCCCCGAGCTCAACGGCCAGGCCGAGAAGACCGCCGCCATCGGCAACGAGGCCGCCACCCATGCCGAGGTCAAGGACGACGTGTCGGGCAAGCCCGAGTACCACACCGTCGACCACATCTACGCGGCGGGCGACGTGATCGGCTTCCCGGCGCTGGCGTCGACGTCGATGGAGCAGGGCCGACGCGCCGTGCTGCACGCCTTCGGGCACGACGTCGACAACTTCAACAACGTCTTTCCCTTCGGCGTCTACGCCGTGCCCGAGATCTCGATGATCGGCAAGACCGAGGAGCAGCTGACCCAGGAGGGCATCCCCTACGAGGCCGGCATCGCGACCTACGACGAGATCGCCCGCGGCCAGCTGCTCGGCGACCGCACCGGCATGCTCAAGCTGCTGATCCATCAGGACACGCACGAGCTGTTGGGCGTGCACGCTATCGGCACCGGCGCGACCGAGCTGATCCACATCGGTCAGGCCGTGATGGGCCTGGGCGGCAAGGCCGAGTTCTTCATCGACAACGTCTTCAACTTCCCCACCCTCGCCGAGGCGTACAAGGTCGCCGCGTACAACGGGCTGAACAAGCTGGCGCACGTCTGAGCCGTTCGCCGCTTGGTATCGTCTCGTCGATGCCTGAAACCGACCACGTCCTCGCCGACCAGATCGACTACTACCGCGCCAGGGCGGACGAGTACGACCAGTGGTGGCGGCGGGAAGGCCGATACGACCGTGGGGAAGCGAACGCCCGGTGGCACGATCAGGCCGCCGAGGTCGAGGCCGCGCTCGACGCCGCCTCGCCGACCGGGGACGTGCTCGAGATCGCCTGCGGCACCGGCTGGTGGACACAGCGGCTGGCCCGGCATGCCGACCGGCTGACTGTGGTCGACGCCGCGCCCGAAGCGCTCGCACTGTGCCGTCAACGTTGCGGCCCGGAGATGGACTACGTGCAGGCCGACCTGTTCGCCTGGCGGCCGGAGCGGGTGTATGACTTCGTGTTCTTCTCGTTCTGGCTGTCTCACGTGCCCGACCAGCGATTCGACGCGTTCTGGGACGCCGTGCGTGGCGCGTTGCGGCCCGGCGGCCGTGCGTTCGTGGTCGATTCGCTACCCGCGCCCGAGTCGCGCGCCAAGGACCACGCCGTCGCCGATCCCGAAGCCTGGACGCAGCGGCGACGGCTCAATGACGGCCGCGAGTTCGAGATCGTCAAGGTCTACCACGACCCCGACCGGCTCACCGACCGGCTCGACGCGCTCGGTTGGCGGGCCGATCTGCAACGCACCGACGACTTCTTCTTTTACGGCCCGATCCGCCCGGCATGACGCCGATTCACGGTTGGAGCGTGGGACGGCGCGGGTTAGGCTAGTCGCATGTATTCCGGCCTCTTCGAGACCATGAACGACGGCAGAGCCGCGACGCTGGCGATCGGTCGCGTCCGCGAGGTCGTCGTCGGGAACGAGCTGCCGCACGAGCCGTTCCGTCGTCGGCGGTGGGCGATGCAGGTCATCGATCGGCGGTTCATGCGTCGCTACGTCATCCGTCAGGCGGCCGACGGGCGGCGGTCGTACCGCATGCACGCCGAAGACGGCACGCTGGTGTGCTCGTTCTACCCCGACTCGCTGCCGTGGACACGGGGCATCTACGGCGGCAGGCGTTACTCCGTCGCCTGCTTCGGCGAGAAGCACCTCTTCGCCCGCAACATCCACAGGGCCAAGGCCGAGTGCCTGGGCATCCGCCTCACGGCGCGTCGGATGTTCTCCTCGCCGACCAAGCGTCACCTCGTCTCTGAGGTCGCGCTGTCGGGCCGGTACATGGCGCTGTCGCGGCATTACCTGGCGTTGAGCTTCTGCGTGCTGGCCTGCCGCGATCGGCTCGTCCGCCTGCCCGAGGCCGGCTACAAGGAGCAGCTGCAGCGCCTGCCCGAGCTTGGCTTGCGAGCCGGCGGCCTCGGCCGGGCCGCGATGTGATCTGCGGCGCGCGATGCGACGCGGTACGATCGATCCGCGATGGTGAAGTGTCGCTTCCGGGTTCGAGGTCGTTGCAGGCGCGCGTCGTTGCAGGTGCCGGGCATGGCGCCGCTCGCGTCCGGTGAGCAGTTCTGGCTCGACACGGAGGCGCAGCGTCGCTGGGCGTTTCGCATCGACGTGCCGGTGCATGATGCGCGGTTCGTCGTGATGGACGCCCCGGATCGGCAGGTCTCGTTCCGGCTGTTCGACGCGGCGAGCAACGCGCTCTTCAAGCTCTACCCCGTGCCGGTGGTCGAGCGGTGGGGGCTGTTTCGGACCGAGCGGTTCGCCGTCGCCCTGAAGAACCGAGACGCGGGCCTCACCGCCAACATCGCTCAACGCCGCATGGCCAGCCTGCCGCTGCGGCTCACGACGCGGCGGCGCGGGCTGATCTGGCCGGGCAGGCGTCTGGGGCTGAACGTGAACGTCTCGCACTGGCGTGCTCGGACCGAGCCGGACTACCTCGCGATCTGCCTGGCGACGCTGGTCTGCCGGGCGCGCCTGATCGAAGTTGGTTGGCGGGGCTAAAAACACGCGCAGCGGAAAGCCCGGCGCGCATCGGCGTGCCGGGCGTCACTTGTTCTTCTCGTCTTGCTTCTTCTGGGCCTTCTTCGCGGTCTTCTGGGCCCTCTTCTGTTCGCGGACCCAGAGGGGTGTCATGGCGTCGAACACGGCGCGGCCGGCCTTGCGGGGCAGGCGAGCGATCGTCTGCAGGCGCAGATCGATCGCCTCGCCTTCTCGCTCGGGCGTGACGGCGTACACGAACGGCAGGCAGACGGCCCGCACCTTCATCGGCCGGCCAGCGTCCCACGACGGGATGCAGGTCACGCGGTCGACCCGAAGGTCCTTCTCGCCGTAGCCGGCGTCGCAGCCGACGCGCAGCACCTGGAACTGCTCGTGCGTGACGACGATGACGTCGCCTCGCCTGAGGTCCTCGGGCACGGCCGCTCGGATGGCCTTGATCGTGATGTCTTGGTTGGTGCTCATCTTTCTAAGCGGGCAGAGGGATAGCGTCGTCCGCGGGCGGCGCGTGACAAGCGCCGCGACCGCGGGTCGGTTCGATCGGCTCGCGCGGGCGTGGGGGCAGGGCGTCAGGCGATCGACGTCGCGTGCGCAACCCGTCCGCGCCGGGCGAGGCCGACGGGACAATCGGCCGTGTG
>JBCCZA010000067.1:0-15339 GCA_039188455.1 Planctomycetota bacterium | reverse complement strand
TCAGCTGCTCCTCCGCGCCGGCTACATCCACCCCCTCGCCGCCGGCGTCTACGACTACCTCCCCCTGGGCAAGCGATCCCTCGAAAAAGCCATCGCCATCGTTCGCCGCCACATGGACCCGATCTCGGCCGAGGTCTTCCTGCCCTCCCTCCAGCCCATCGACCTCTGGGAGCGCACCGGCCGCCGCGCCGCCTACGGCGACAACCTCTTCGTCGTCACCGACCGCCACGGCCGAGAGTCCGCCCTCGGCCCGACCCACGAAGAGGTCATCACCCACCTCGTCGGCAACTTCATCAAGTCTTACCGCGACCTGCCCAAGTCGCTCTACCAGATCCAGACCAAGTACCGCGACGAGATCCGCCCCCGCTTCGGCCTGCTGCGGACCCGCGAGTTCCAGATGAAGGACGCCTACTCCTTCCACCTGCCCGGCCCGGATGACAACCCCGCCGGCGACCACGACGACCCCGGCAGCCTTTCCTGCGTCTACGAGCAGTTCAGGCAGGCTTATCACGACATCTTCCGGGGGTGCGGCGTCCCCGCCATGCAGGTCGAGGCCGAGGCCGGCCCCATCGGCGGCGACGCCTCCCACGAATTCATGTGCCCCACCCCCACGGGCGAGGACACCATCCTCGTCTCCGACATGGGCAACTACGCAGCCAACGTGGAGAAGTGCGCCACCGGCGAACGCGCCATCGGCCCCGCCTTCGACGAATCGGCCGAGACGCCGGCGCCGATCGCGGAACTGGAAAAGGTTCACACCCCCGACATCAAGTCGATCGACGACCTCACCACATTTTGGAAGAAGAACCAAGGGTCAAAACTCAAGCCGCAGAACACCCTGAAGACGCTAGTCGGAATCGGACGCTTCGATCCCGAAACATATGGTCTTCACTACAACATGTGTTTCATCATTGCCGTTGTACGTGGTGACCGAGAGGTAAATGAAAACAAGCTCGGGTTGATGGTTAAGAAGCATCTGACCAATCGACATTTTTCGATCTATTTTGATGGATGGCTTGATGACTCCATGGCACGCGATTGGAAGTTGCCAATCGGATTTCTCGGGCCCGATTTGATCTGCAAACTGAGCACTTACAGCAACGGTGCTCCTCGCGTACTTATGTTCGTCGATCCAGAAGCGTCGCAGTCTGGTTTTTGGGTTACTGGCGCCAACGAAGTTGATAGTCATGTCAAAGGTTTCGATTGGCACCGCGATGTCATCACGCCACTGCCCGACAACCATGTCATTGGTGATCAGCCACTGAGTGGTGAGCAGAAAGACTTGCTCGTCAAGGGCGAAATCATCGTCGCCGACATCCGCAACGCCGTTGCCGGCGACCCGTCGCCGCTCAACGACGGCGGCGTCCTCGAGGAACGCAAGGGCATCGAGCTCGGCCACATCTTCAAGCTCGGCGACAAGTACACCCGCGGCCTCGACGTCACCGTCGCCGGCGAGGACAACCAGCCCGTCCACCCCTTGATGGGTTGCTACGGCATCGGCGTCAACCGCATCCTCGCCGCCGCCATCGAGCGCGACGGCGGGCACGACGACGCCGGCATCGTCTGGCCCGTCGCCCTCGCCCCGTACCACGTCGTCATCACGCCGATCAAGTACGCCGACGACGTCAAGGCCGCCGTCGATACGCTCGCCGATCAGCTCGAAGCCAAGGGGCTCGATGTCCTCATCGACGACCGCGAGGAACGCCCTGGCCCCAAGTTCAAGGACGCCGACCTCATCGGCATCCCCGTCCGCGTCACCGTCGGCGACAAGGGCCTCTCCGCCGATCAACCCTTCGTCGAGGTCAAGGCCCGCGACGGCAGCAACGGCGACAAAGGCGAACAGGTCGCCGTCGACCAGGCGATCGATTACGTCGTCGACCTTCTCAGCAAGCTGCCATAACCGTGACCCCCGCAGCCGGGATGCCACGCATCCCGGGGTTGCGAGGGCGCACGCGCAAGATAGACCGCTCGACGCAAGCAAGATGATCGTCCAACCCCGGGACGCGCCGCGTCCCGGCTACTCCCCCGCCCAGCTCTCCCGCGCCAGCTTCGCCTGCCGCCAGATCACCGGCCACAGCCACAGCAACGCGATCAACCCAAGCAACACCGTCACGCCGGTCACCATCGCCGAGCCCATCTCGACCGTCCGCCACAGGTCCCACCAATCGTCAAACCGGAATGGGCCGACGTACAGCGGCGAGGGCGGCGTGTAGAAGTAGGTCTGCCCCTGGTACGTGTAGCTCTGCTGCGGTTGCGGTGACGTTGCCAGCCACGGCGTGAGCACCCGCTCGACCCACGCCCGCCAGCCGAGCACGTCGTTCGACACGGCCAGCTGAAAGGCCGTGGCGATACACGGCGCGACCACGCTCACACGCGCGAACCACATCAGCGCCGACGCGCCTGCCCGCCGCGCCAGCTGGCTTGCATACACGAACAGGCAGAGCACGCCGCCGCAGGCAGCTAGGCCCCAGCCCAAGGCGACGAATCCCTGCCAACGTCCGTCGCCAAGCGCAAGCGTGCTCGCGGCCAGCAGGACGGGCGTCACGCACGTCGCGATCAACGCCAGCCGTGCGAGCTTTCGCGGGTTGATCGCCCACTCGTCCTTGCGGGTCAGCGGGTCGGGCTTGGTCGACTTCCACACGGCATAGCACGCGCACACGACCAGGCAGGCAATCAACGCCGCCGGCACGATGAGAAAGACGTCCCACTCGGCGCCGGACCCCATCACCGCGAACGACCCGATCCCCCCGCCCACCAGCAGCAGGCTGACGGCAAAGAGGTTGAGCCCCCAGCCGATCTGCGTCAGCCAGCGCGGGTCGCAGTACCGCAGCCGATTCCCCACCGCCGATCGTCCGACCGGCAGCTCGCACTCCGGGCATCGGCCCTCCTCCAGTGACAGCGTGCGCAGGTTGTAGCCGCACTCCAGGCACGGCAAGTCGACCTCGACACGCCCTTGCTCGTCCACCGGAATGGGCGCAGAACTCGCCACGAGGTGAGCGTAACGCGCCACCCCGGAATCGCGAAGGCATCGAGATCAACAACCGCGACACGGCGTGTCGCGGGATAGCCGGGATGCCACGCATCCCGGGGCGCGTGGTGCGCACGCGCGGGTGGTTCGGTGGACGGAAGCGCGATCGAGGTTGAACCCCGGGACGCGTCGCGTCCCGGCTGCTTCTCTGCGTTCTCTGCGCCTCTGCGGTTCACGACGTGCGCATCCGGGCTGCCGTTCTTCCGTGGGTAGGAAAGCCTCGCTCATCCCGGGTGACCCCCATGGCAGACACGCGTCGGCCGGGCAGCCTGCGCGAGGTGGACCGTCGATGGGTAGTCCCCTCCGCACCGCGGAGAGCGGGCGGCTGACAGGGTTGCGGGATCAGGCTGCTACACCCCGTGACTCGACGCGTGTGCTAGATCTTCAAAAAGGGGTCTGAGCCCTTTTTGAGGTACAGGCCGCGCCGCCCCGCCCTCGACGTCTTGCGTGCTGTGGAACGTTCACCCTGGAAAGTTGGCGAAGGGGTGCGCGTGGCACGCGGGGCTCATTGGCATGACGGAGCGTGTTGGCGGATCACCCCCGGCAGAGCCGGGGGCTAAGGGGGTACGTTGCGCGCTTAGCTGCGACGCTACGCGTCGCTGAAGGAAATACGGCGACGCACGACATGTCTTTCAGCGACGCGTGGCGTCGCAGCTAGAGACGTTGTGTCGGTGGTGGGGCAGTGGGGACGATTCAGGCAAGCCGAGCCAGCCTACGGCGGATCGCGATCGCGGTGCGGAGCGTCGCGACCCACAGCCACACCAGCACAGCCGCGACGGCGGCGAATAGCGACGGGGCGGCCGCTCGGTGGTTCATCGCGTAAACCTGATAGCTCCAGTCGAAGATGGCGGCGACCAGGGCGACGCCGCCGATGAGGCCGATCGCGACGAGCCAGGCGCGGTGCAGGCGGTCGACGCGCCTGGTCAGTGTTGGATCGTTGGCCCGGGCGATGACGTGGCGGAGGTGTCGCCACAGGCCCAGCAGGCCGATCACGGTGAGGGCGCCGGCGGTGAGCAGGGCGATGTCGAGCTGCTGGAGGCGGCCGGCCATCGGGACGTCGTAGACGACGACGGCGACGAGCGCGGCGGTGAGCAGGGCGGTGAGGCCCAGCACGCCGAGCGTGATGGCCCAGCGGGCGAAGAGCCGGGGGATGCGGTCGCGGGTCGGCTCGAATCGGCCGCGCTCGGCGCCGGTGAGCCGCCAGGCGGCGACGACGGCGACGATCAGGCCGGGCAGCAGCGTCGGCAGGGCGAGGATCACCGCGGCGGCGAGCCAGCCCAGCCCGGCGACGAGACCGCGTCGGTAGCGCGGGTCCGCGTCGGCCAGTGGGTCGAGCCGGCGGGAGATCGCGACCGGGCAGCCGCACTCGGGGCAGTCGCCGGTCGGGTTGCCGGTCGCGCCCGGGTGCACGCGCAGGTCGTAGCCGCAGTTCAGGCAGCGCAGGTCGGGGGTGGATGGAGCTTGAGACGGGTCGTCGTCGGTGGTGACGGCGGCGGCGGGCGGGGCGGCGATCGTCTCGGGCATGAGTCGGCTCCCGGGCGACGAGGAGAGATGCACCCGATGCTACGCCGCGGGGGGCGGGTTGGTGCGGTGCGTCTACACTCGCGGCCGTGTCGTACGAGGCGGCCGTCGAGATCGTCCGCCGCCTGGCCGAGGCGGGTCACACGGCTTATCTGGCCGGGGGGTGCGTGCGCGACCGCGTGCTGGGGCTGCAGCCGAAGGACTACGACGTGGCGACGGCAGCCGAGCCGGGCGTGGTGCTCGGGATGTTCCGGCATGCGCGGGCGGTGGGCGAGGCGTTCGGCGTCGTGCTGGTGCCGCTGCGCAAGGCGCACATCGAGGTGGCGACGTTCCGCGAGGAGTGGGGCTACAGCGACGGGCGACGGCCGGACGGCGTGCGGTTCACGGACGCCGCGCGCGACGCGCAACGCCGTGACTTCACCATCAATGGGCTGTTTGCCGACCCGCTCGATCGGCCGATCCCGGCGAGCGACGACGCGATGACGCGTGAGCTGCCCGGCTTCGGCCGCGTGATCGACTACGTCGGCGGGCTGGCCGACCTGGACGCGAAGGTGCTGCGGGCGGTCGGCGATCCGTCGGAACGCTTCGGCGAGGATCACTTGCGCATGCTGCGCGCCGTGCGGTTCGCGGCTCGGCTCAACCTCGCGATCGACCCCACGACGCAGCGGGCCATCCGCGCGTCGGCCCGCTACCTCGGTGAGGTCTCGCGCGAGCGGATCGGCGGCGAGATCGGCATGATGCTCGCCCGCCCGACACGAGCCGAGGCGGCGTCGCTGCTGACGTCGCTCAAGCTCGACGGCCCGGCGCTCAACGAGGACCGCCCCGCACACCTCGCCCACGCGCCAAGCCGATTGGCGGCCCTGCCCGACGACGCCCCGGCGACGCTGGCGCTGGCGGCGTGGATGCTCGATCGTCACGCCCCAGAGGCGGGGCTGGCGGAGGCGGCCGCGTGGGACTTCCGCCCGGCCCTGCGTCGGCTCCGGTCGGCGTTGGCGTTGTCCAACGCCGACGAGCAGGCCGTCGCCGCGTCGCTCGCGGGGCTGGCGGCCCTGGCCAGCTGGCCCGACCTGCCGGTTCACGCCCGCAAGCGAGCCCTGGCCCGGCCGCACGCCGACGCCGCGCTGGCGCTGGCCGGCACGATGACCGACACCGCCGCGATCGGTGCTGCCGCCGCGGACCTCCGCCGCCAGGGCGTGGCCCCCGACCCGCTGGTCACCGGCGACGACCTCATCGCGATGGGTCACAAGCCCGGCCCGGCGTTCAAGCGGCTGCTCGACGCCGTCTACGACGCCCAGCTCGACGGCGAGGTCGCCGATCGCGAGGCGGCGCTGGCCCATCTGCGTCGGCTCGTCGGCGGGGCGGGCTGAACCGCGACGCCGGGGGCGATATGCTTGCGGGGTCCCGCCGTTCCAGCGATCACGGAGACGCGACTTGGGCACGCCCACCACCTCACCCGCCCGACTCAGCGACGCGTACGCGACGGTGATGGGGCGCGTCGCCGCCGCCGCCGAGCGGTCCGGCCGTCCGTCCGACGCCGTCAGCGTCGTCGCCGTCACCAAGTACGCCGCGCCCGATCAGATCCGCCAGCTCGTCGAGCTCGGTCACGCCGACCTCGGCGAGTCCCGCGCCCAGCAGCTGCAGCAGCGCGTGCCGCAGCTCAACGAGTACCTCGACCGCCGCGACCGCCTGGCCGATGTCGCGGACAACAAGGACCGCACCGCCGTGCCGGACCGCGTCCGCTGGCACATGATCGGCCAGCTGCAGCGGAACAAGGCCAAGCTGATCGTCCCGCTGATCGACATGGTGCACTCGGTCGATTCGCTGCGCTTGGCCGAGGAGCTGCAGACGCTGGCCGGCAAGCGTGAGCGGCAGGTCGACCTGCTGATCCAGGTGAACGTCGCGGGTGAGGCCGATAAGGGCGGCGTCGCGCTGCCGGCGGCCGTGCACCTGGCCGAGACGATCGACTCGATGCTCGACCTGCGGCTGCGTGGGCTGATGTGCATGGCCCCTTATGCCGAGGACCCCGAGGCCGCCCGCCCCGTCTTCAAGCGGTGCGCCGAGCTGTTCAGCGAGGTCCGCAAAGAGGGCATCGGCGGCGAGACTTTTAACGTCCTCTCGATGGGCATGTCGGGCGACTTCGAGGTCGCCATCGAGGAGGGCGCCAACGTCGTCCGCATCGGCTCAGCCCTCTTCGGCGAAAGCTGACGGGCCGACTCGCCGATGCAGCTCTAAGAATCTATGTCTGACTGGACGTCTGCCCGTCCGCGTCCTTCAATGCGCCCGCCGCGCCGCGGCCTGCCGATCCACCCCGAGCCCGCCATGTCTGATTACGCCGTCAAAATCAATCGCCTGCCCATCAAGTTCCGCTCGGACGACAAGCGGGTGATCACCCGCTTCTTCGGCGCCGGCGGGGATGAGCGTGTGAAACGCATCGCCGAGCGCGTCGCCGGCATGACCGACGCCGCGGCCGACGAGCTGCTGGACGACACCATGCGGCGCTTCAGCCACCGCCACCGCGACGTGCAGGGCGCGTTCCTCCGGCACTTCGACCAGGTCCGCCACGTCATCCCCGACGCGGAAACGCTGTCGAGCAACCGCCGCCTGCTGCTTGGCTCGTTCTTCACGATGGAATACGCGATCGAGGCCGCCGCGCTGTTCAACCCCTCGATGGTTGAGCACCCCGACCAGTCCACCGCCCCGGCAGGCGGCGTGCGGTTCATCATGTCCCTGCGCGCCACGGGCGAGGGTCACGTCTCCTCCATCGTTTTCCGCACCGGCCATGTCACCGCCAACGGCGACGTCGAGTTCGACGATCCCTCGCCGTATTCCGGCCGGCTGCGCATCCAGCAGGACAAGACGTACGACAAGCACCTGTTCTTCCTCAAGCTGATCGAGATGGCCGCGTACTCCGATGCCTGCCGCGTCGTCCTCGACGCGCTGCCGCAGCGGTTCACCCTGCCCGACCTCGAGCGCACGCTCGCTCAGATCAACACCCGCAACCACAAGCCCGACAGCTTCGACGAGACCGCCCGCAACATGCGCTGGCTCGCCCGCTCCAACTACACGCTCGACGTCCCGCCCACCGCGTCCGCCTCCGAGATCGTCCTCTTTCCTACCTCCGACAACGAGTCCCGCGGCATCGAGGACTGCCGCCTGACACGCTTCACCGACACCGACGGCTCGGTCAACTACTACGGCACCTACACCGCCTACAACGGCTTCGTCGCGCTGCCGCAGGTCTTCGAGACCACCAACTTCACGCACATCGAGGTCCACACCCTCAACGGCAAGTACGTCCAGAACAAGGGCATGGCCCTGTTCCCCCGAAAGATCGACGGCGACTACGTCGTCGCCGGCCGCATCGACGGCGAGAACAATTTCCTGCTCCGCTCGGACAACGTGCACTTCTGGAACAACGCCGTGAAGCTGCAGGGACCGGTTTACCCCTGGGAGTTCGTGCAGATCGGCAACTGCGGCGCCCCCATCGAGACCGACGAGGGATGGCTGCTGCTGACCCACGGCGTCGGCCCGATGCGTCGATACTGCATCGGGGTGACGCTGCTGGACCTCGACGACCCGTCGAAGGTGATCGCCCACTCCCCCGCGCCGATCCTCGCGCCCAACGCCGAGGAACGCGACGGCTACGTGCCCAACGTCGTCTACTCCTGCGGCGCGATCAAGCACAACGACCTGATGGTCATGCCTTACGCGATGAGCGACTCAGCGTCCTCGGTGTGCACGTTCTCCTGCAGCGAGCTGCTGGCGTACCTGAAGAAGCACGCCAAGGCGACCAAGGCCATGGCGGTGAAGGCCGCCGCCGGCACGGCCTGATCCGTCATCGCGCCGCCATGCACTTCCAGCAGACCTGAAAGTTCCCCGGGTTCTCCTCGCCGCACGACGGGCACACCCAGTCGGGCCCGGGCTCATCGTCGTCTGGGGGTGCTGGCAGCTCCTCGTTCTGCCGCCAGCGGCGCATCAAGTCGACGGCCTCGAGCCAGCGCTCGCGCGGGACGGCGACCGCCGGGCCCTGACGGTCGGACCACGAGACCCCGCTACCCCCGAACACCGTGTCGATTGGGTCTCGCATCTCGACGATCGGCAGGTGATACGCCGCGAACATCTCGGCCAGCTCGGCCGAGGCTCGGACGGCCTTGCCGTCGGCGATCAGCGGCGGGAACGCGCCTTCGGGGATGTAGTCGTCGAGCTCGAACTTGTCGCCGCACTCCGGGCACTCCAGCCGGGTGACGCCGGCCAGCGTGTAGCCGCAGGCACGGCACCTCAGCCCCAGGTCGGGCAGCGGGTGTTCGGGCGAGGGGTCGTCGAGCGTCACGCCTGGAGCCTAGCCACGCCGGCGGTCAGAAGGCGTAGACCAGCGCGGCGTAGTAGTCGAAATCGTTGTGGAACGTGCTGTCGTCGGTCCGCGACTCGTACTCGTTGATCGCGCCGATCTTGAACGACAGGCCGTAATCGCGGTCGATCTCGATGGTGTAATCGATCTTGCTGAGGTTGCGGTTGCGGAGCTGATCGAATCGGGTGAGCTCGGGGTAGAAGTAGTGCGAGGCGGTGAGCGTCTGGCCGGGGAAGGGCTTCCAGATCGTCTCCAGGCCGAGCAACGCCTCGGGGCGGACGTCCTCGTTGTCCGAGCCGAACTCCTTGACGGCACCGATACCGGCCAGGCCGCGGAGCGTGAACTCGTCGGACGTCACGAACTCGTAGCCGACGCCGAGGCTGGCCGAGACGCGGTGCTGATACGACTCGAAGTCGTCGTACTCGTAGGTGCCTAGGGCGAAGAAGAACCACTTGGACTCGGGGATCAGCCAGTCCTTGCGGAGCGTGAGCAGGACCTCGTTGTCGGTGACCTCGTTGTCCTCGGTGCCGTAGAACCAGTCGCCGTCGAACTTCCAGCGGTCGCGGTCGTCCTCGTAGAAGAGGTCGAACTGGACGGTGAAGTCGAGTTCCTGGGTGTTGCCTTCCGATCCGGTGAGGCCGACGGTGACGGAGCGGTCCCAGCCACGCAGGAGGTTGGTGCCGAAGAGGCCGGGCTTGATCGGGTCCTCGATCTCCTCCACGGCGGGCTCGTCGACGGGCGACGGGTCGTCGGCGACGATCGCGGGGGCCGGGGCGACGGTGTTCTCGGCGGTGACGGTGACGTCGCCGGCCTCGGGGGAGGCGGGGTCGAGGTCGGCGGGGAGCTCGGCGGCGTTGACGACCTCGTCGGCGGGGACCGTGATCACGCCGAGGTAGGGGTGTTGGATCTCGACGACGCTATCGGTGCGGCTGAGCAGCTCGCCGCGGAGCGTGTCGCCGTTGGTCAGGCGGAGGATGACGGACTCGGCCGAGGCCGGGCCGACGCCGCAGAGCAAGGCCGCGACGACAAGGGCAGGTAAACGCATGGGGACGCTCCGGGGACGACGGGGACGCGGAGGATATCGCGTCGGGTCGGGTTACGGTGGGCTGGGGCGTGACGTTCGACCGCGGGCTATGCGGGCGAGAAACGCGTCATGCGCCGGCGGGTGCGGCGGGCGGCTGGGGCGCGAGCCAGCGGGCGGTCGTGGGGTCCTCGGCCGCGTCGGGATAGGCGTGCTGGATCGCGGCGGCGACGAGGCCCATGAACATCGGCTGCGGCCGCAGCGGCCGGCCGGTGAGTTCGGGGTGGAACTGGGCGCCGAGGAAGAATGGGTGCACGGCGGTGGGCAGCTCCAGCACCTGCATGATGGGCTGCTCGGGGTGCCGGCCGGAGAAGATCAGGCCGTGCTCGACGAGCTGGGAGATGTAGCGTGGGTCGACCTCGAATCGGTGGCGGAATCGCTGGCGGACGAGGGGCTTGCCGCCGTAGAGGTGGGCGGCGAGGGAGCCGGGCTCGAGCTGGACGTCGTGCCCGCCGAGCCGCATGTTGCCGCCGAGGCCCTCGATGCGTTTCTGCTCGGGGAGGATGTCGATGACGGGGTCGGGGCAGTCCTGGTCGAACTCGGTGGAGCCGGCGTTGGGCAGGCCGCAGACGTTGCGGGCGTACTCGATGACGGCCATCTGGAAGCCCAGGCAGATGCCCAGGTAGGGCACGTGGTGCTCGCGGCAGTGGCGGATGCAGGCGATCTTGGCCTCGGTGCCGCGGTGGCCGAACCCGCCGGGGACGATGACGCCGTCGAACGGTTCGACGGCCTGCCCAGCGGTGTCGGCGTCGAGCTCGGTCGTGTCGATCCAGTCGATCTCGATGTGGGTCGAGAGATGGGCGCCGACGTGCTCGAGGGCCTTGTCGATCGAGGCGTACGCGTCGCGGAGCGAGGCGTACTTGCCGGTGATGCCGATGCGGACGTGGAAGCGGCGGTCGGCCTGGAGGCGGGCGACGAAGCCGGCCCAGCGCTCGCGGGCGTCGTCCTCGTGCTGCTGATCGACCCGGCCGTGCAGGTCGAGCATGCTCAGCACCTCGCGGTCGAAGCCTGCCCGGCGGATGGCGTCCGGGATGGTGTAGACCGAGTCGCGGTCGTGCATCGAGAAGACCCGGCGCAGCGGGACGTTCGAGAACATGGCGATCTTCTCGCGGGCCGAGTCGCGGACCTCGCTCTTGGCGCGGACGGCGATCAGGTCCGGCTGGACGCCGGCCTCGAGCAGCTTCTTGAGGCCGAGCTGAGCGGCCTTGGACTTCTGCTCGCCCAGGGCGGGGGGCTCGATGACGTACGTCAGGGCCACGAAGACGACCGAGCCCTCGCCTTCCTCGAACTCGAGCTGGCGCAGGGCCTCGATGTAGAAGGCGTTCTCGTGGTCGCCGACGGTTCCGCCGACCTCGACGAAGACGACGTCGGCGTTCTGCTTCATCGCCAGTTCGCGGAGGGTGTACTTCACCTCGCCGGTGACGTGCGGGATCATCTGCACGTCGCGGCCGAGATATCCGCCGTCGCGTTCCTTGTCGAGGACGCGGCGGTAGACCTGGCCGGAGGTGGTGTAATTCTGCCGGCCGAGGTTCTGGTCGAGGATCCGCTCGTAGGTCCCCAGGTCCATGTCGGTCTCGAGGCCGTCGTCGAGGACGAAGACCTCGCCGTGGCGATAGGGGTTGAGCGTGCCGGAATCGATGTTGAGGTAACCCTCCATCTTGACCGGGGCGATTTTGAGGCCCTTGTCTTTCAGGAGCTTGGCGAGGGATGAGGAGAAGATCCCCTTGCCCAGGCCGGAGATGACGGTGCCGAGGACGACGACGTACTTATGCCTTCCGGGCTTGTAGCCGGGGGGCATGGCGTTAAAAAACTCGCTGTCGTGGGTCTTGTGGCCGGCTTCTTCGAGCAGGTCGGATGCGGATGGGGGCATGTCCGAACGTAACATGGGTGCCGATGCGTATCAAGAGGCGATCCGAGGCTGTCGGGTGGTGTGGAAAGGTCGGCGACGCGATGCGGGCAATGTGGGATGAGCTTGGCGGGTGGCAACGGGTCGCGATGGGCGGCGTCGCGTTGGTGTTGCTGGCGGGGTGCTACGAGGAGCGGGTGGTGAGCCGGTCGCTGGACGATCTGCGGATGCTGGCGGACCCCAAGCCGATGGCCGTGGACCCGGGGCAAGGAGCGGGGCGGGGTGGTGAGGCGGCGGGGACGGCGTACGCGATCCGGGTGGGCGAGTATGTCGGCGTCGGGCGGCACGCCGCGGCTCAGGCTGCGTTGCAGGAGTTGGAGGCGTCCACCGGGCTGACCGGCGGCTGGATGCGCGACACCGGCCGGTCGATCACGGCGTACCTCGGGCGGTACAGCGACCCGTCGGGCAAGGCCGCCACGCGCGACCTTGCCGCCGTCCGCGAGTCGGGCATCGATCAGACGGCCCGGGCCAACTTCACCGCCCTGGCTCCCGGTCAGGCGATCGTCACCGACCCCCTCGACGCCAAGGCCCATCGTGGGGCGTACTCGCTGCAGGTCGCGATCTACAACGCCGACTTCGGCTCGACCTACCGCAGGGCCGCCGAGCAGGCGGCTCGGGCGCTCCGCGAGCAGGGCGAGGAGGCGTTCTTCTACCACGGCCCGCACCGCTCGATGGTGCTGCTCGGCCTGTTCTCCCGCGACATCGATTTCGCGACGCGCTCCGGCTCGGTCGGCGAGCAGGTTGAGGTCTACGGCCCGCGCATCGTCGAGCTCCGCCGGGCCTATCCGTACAACCTGCTCAACGGCAGCGCGACCTATCTGATCGACGAAGAGGGCAACCGCACCGACGATGAGCCGATGGAGTCGTTTGTCGTCCGCATCCTCTGACGCCGCGCCAAGCCGACCCACGCCATCAAGACGCCGATCGCGATCGTGACGTACACGGCGGCGTACTCCACCACGACCGCCCAGAGGTACGGCTGATAGGGCCCGCCCGCGGCGTGGCGTTGGATCGAGGTGTACGCCAGCGCCACGACGACCGACCAGACCAGCACCGCCGCCGAGGCGACCCCGCCTGGCGCCAGCGGCACCAGCACCAGCGGCCACAGCAGGTACCACGGGTGCACGGTCGACGACAGCAGCAACGCGGCCAAGAAGAATGCGATCGACGCTGTGGCGATCCCGCCCGGCCGCGTCCGCCACGCAAGCCAACCCGCCACCACGACCAGCAGCCCGGCGCACGCCCAGTCCGCCGGACCCTTGGCCCCGACCACCCATGCCAGCAGCGGGTGGATCGACCCGTTGCTCGCCCACTTCTGCACGAACCGCTCGACCGTTGCCCCCAACTCCCCGTAGCCGCCGGTCAGCGTCAGCGGCCACAGGTACAGCGGCAGCAGCAACGCCACCCCGCCGCCCACGGCCAACCCCGCCATCCGCAGCGCCTCCCGCCAGCCCAACGCACGCACCCACGACGCCACGACGAACACCGCCACCGGCAGCGCGACCGGCTTCACCGCGCACGCCGCCGCCAGCGCCGCCCCGCACCCCGCCGCCCACCACCCGCTCCCTGGCCGAG
Organism: Planctomycetota bacterium; assembly: GCA_039188455.1. Lineage (GTDB taxonomy): Bacteria > Planctomycetota > Phycisphaerae > Phycisphaerales > Phycisphaeraceae > JBCBUE01. Next base: position 1,880 of record JBCCZA010000067.1, on the reverse strand, counting down.
CCGCTCGCTCGCCAAGCGCCACCGCCCCCACCAGCAGCCCCAGGCCCAGCGCGTCCTGATGGCCCGACCACGCCACCTCCGCGATCACCAGCGGATGCCACCCATACACCGTCGCCCACCACACCGACCGACCCGATGCCCACAGCAGGCCGACCAGCAGCGCCACCGTGACCGTGTCGACCAAAGCAAACGCCAGCCGGAACGCCCGCTCGTCCGCCGCGGCCGACGCCACCGTCGCGAACACCGCCTGGCTCAGCGGCTGATAGATCGTCACCAGCTCGGGGTTGTTGATGCCCAGGCCCAGCGGGTTGTGATCTTCGGGAGCCGTGGCGTAGGGCGATCGGCCCTCGACGGCGATGACGTACCCGTCGTGCACGTAGCGGTAGATGTCGTCGGACAGCATCGGCGGGCCGACCCACACCATCGCCACCCGCGCAACCAGCGCCACGCCGATCACCCCGAGCGCCACGGCCCAACGCCGTCGCCGATTGTCGGTCGTGTCGAGTTGGCTTATCGCTCGAGCCTCCAGGCCGCCGGCGGCGTTGCCGGCTCGGGGGTAAGACCCAGCGCAGCCCCCAGTTGTTCCGACAGGGCCGATTTCACCGCGCCCATCGCCGGACATCGCTCGCCGAGCAGCGCGCTCAGCGAGGTCACCGGCCGGCCGGCCAGGCCGCAGGGCACGATCGTGTCGAAGTGCGTGAGGTCGGTCGTGACGTTGAGCGCCAGCCCGTGCAGCGTCGTGTTCCGCCGGACCCGCACACCCATCGCGCACACCTTGGCCGACGTGTCCGCGGGGCCGGCCCCGTCGACCCACACGCCGGTCGCCCCCGCCTCGGCAAGACCGGTGACGCCGAAGGATGCGACCGTGTCGATCACCACGCGCTCCAGCAGCCGCATGTAGCGCGAGAGGTTCAGGCCCAGCGGGCTGAGCGGCAGGATCGGATAGGCGACGAGCTGGCCCGGGCCGTGATAGGTGATGTCGCCGCCGCGATCGGTGTCGACGACGTCGATGCCCAACTCGGCCAGCCGGTCCGGCGAGGCGAGCAGGTGGTCGCGGGCGCCGGGCCGGTTCGTGACGGTGATGACCGGCGGGTGCTCGAGCAGCAGGACGGTCGGCGGCGCGTCGCCGTCGATCACGGCCTGGTTCACCGAGCGCTGCACGTGCAGCGCCGCGGCGTACGGCACGTCGCGGCCGAGGTCGATCACGCGCAGCGCGGTCGCCGGCGTCGCCTTGGAAACGGTCGGCGGGGCCATCAGGCTACCTTAGCCCGATGCCGAGCATCCACCCCGCCGCCGTCGTTGGCCCCGATGTGCAACTGGCCGAGGACGTCGAGATCGGGCCCGGCTGCACCATCACCGGCCGAGTCACGCTCGGACCCGGCTGCCGCCTCATCGCCAACGCCCACCTCGAGGGCCCCTTCACCTTGGGCGCGGGCAACACCGTCTACCCCGGGGCTTGCCTTGGCTTCCCGCCCCAGGACCTCGGCTTCGACCCCGCCACGCCCGGCGCCGGCACCGTCATCGGCGCTGGCAACGTCTTTCGCGAGGGCGTCACAGTCCACCGCGCCACCCGCGACACGCCCACGACGATCGGCGACCGCAACTACCTCATGGCCAACAGCCACGTCGGTCACGACTGCGCCCTCGCCAACGACATCATCCTCGCCAACGGCGCCCTGCTCGCCGGCCACGTCCACCTCGCCGACCGCGTCTTCGTCGGCGGCAACGCCACCATCCATCAGTTCTGCAACATCGGCCGCCTGTCGATGTTCTCCGGCCTCTCGGGCGTCGGCCACGACTTCCCCCCCTTCTGCACCTGCTACACCGTCCGCTCCGTCGGCTCGCTCAACATCGTCGGCCTCCGCCGCGCCGGCTACCGC
>JBCCZA010000066.1:0-15368 GCA_039188455.1 Planctomycetota bacterium | reverse complement strand
CTGGTCGAGCGAGTCGACCTCGACCATCGCGAACGCGAGCTTGGGGTTCAGCTCTTTCGCGGCCTTGATCGCGGCGTTGATCGCCTTGGGCCAGGCCTTGAGCTCGAGCCCGGCGACGTGGTTGTCCTTGATCAGCAGGGCGTCGTTGAGCCCCATGCGGTGCGTGTGCCCCCCGCCGCAGGCGACGGCGTACTTCTCGACGCCGCGCAGCCCAGGCAGCGTCTTGCGGGTGTCGTAGATCTTGGCCGAGGTGCCTTCCACCGCATCCACAAACCGTCGCGTGAGCGTGGCGATCCCGCTGAGGTGGCAGCAAAAATTCAGCGCCACCCGCTCGATCGCCAGCAGCGACCGCAACGGCCCGGTGAGCTTGGCGACGACGTTGCCGGGCTCGACGGCCGCGCCGTCCTCGTGCTTGAGCTTCACCGTGACCGCGTCGTCGTAAGCGAGCGCGATCAGCCACATCAGAGCCCCGCCCGCGATGACGCCCGCCTCCCGCGACGCGATCACCGCCTCGCCAGCGCGGTCCGCCTCAATCATCGCCGCCGACGTCACGTCGCCGACCTTGCCGAAGTCCTCGGCTTTGGCCGTGGCGATCAGCCGATCGAGCTCGGCGTCGCTCACGAACCGACGCAGCGTCGGCGGGGCGGGTTGGTCGGGGTCAGGCTTGGCCATCACGCTTCAAGAACTGCACACGGTATCGACCGGCTCCTACGGCGACCACGCGCACGATGTCGCCCGCCCGGTTGCCCCACCGCCCGTGATATCGCCGCCAGCCGCGCCCGCCGATGTGTCGGCGCGCGTTGATCTGCGAGTCGAGTACCACGCCGTCCGGCATCAACAGCCGCGCCGGCCCCGTCGGGAACCGCCGCATCGCGGCCGGTACGCGCACCCAGCCGTTGCGGATCGCGCCGTCGGTGAGCACGGCGTCCAGCACCGGGGTGTCCGCGTCCTCGAGCACGTACCACGCCCGCATGCTGGCCACCCGGTATGTCGGTCCGACGTCGATCGGCTCGACGTCCCGCAGCCACGCCAGCGTGACGTGCCGGCTGTCGAGCTTGCTCTTCCAATAGTCGGGGCTGCCGCCGATCTGGGCGTGGTGCCGTCGCCAGATGTCGCGCACGACGGACTCGTCGGCGTTGTCCCAGGCCTCGACCTTCGCCACGCGCGCCATCGCTCCGAACGGCCCGCCCGACGCCTTGAGAAACACCCGCTCGCCCGCCTCGACCACGTCGTGCGGCGGCTGGCGCGTCCGGGTCATCCGGCTCTCGATCGTCTTGGCCCCGTCGAGGATCGCCCGCAGGTACTCGGGCTTGAGGATCGCGACATGGATCGCCACGGCGGGATGCTACCGGCGCAGCCTCAGTCGAACAGGCCCATCACGCCGACGACGACCATCCGTCCGCCCGCCGCCGCCGTCGCGAGATACATGATCGCCGTGAACGGCTTTTCCGGGACGCGCTTGAGCATCCACCAGCCGATCAACGCCCCGACCGGTACGAGCCACACGAACCACATCGCCTCGACGAACCGCTCCCACGTCAGCACGCCCAGCCAGGCGTACCCCGGCACCTTCGCCCAGTTCACGATGAAGAAGTAGCTCACCATCGTGCCGACCAGCACGCGCTTGGCCAACTGCCGCTCGAGGAAGTACACGGTCATCACCGGCCCGGCCGCGTGTGCGAGTGTCGACGTCACCCCGCCCGCCGCGCCGCTGATCCGCCCCGGCCAGGGCCCGCCCGGCACGCGTGGCAGTCGCCCGCCGACCAGTCGATACGCCTGCACGCCGACGAACGCCAGGCAGATCACCCCGATCGTCAGCGTCAGCATCAGCGACATCCCCCGCGGGCTGCCGGCGTACCACCACAGCACGGCGAGGCCGATCGCGATCCCCGCCAGGCCGCCCGACAGCGTCCACGTCAGGTGCTTGCGGTCCGCGTGACGCGCGTGCTGCGCCACGGCGAAGACGTCGGCCGCGATGAGGATCGGCAGCATCACGCCCACCGCCCGGTCGGCCGGCAACGCCATCGCCACCAGCGGCACGGCCAGGATGCCAATTCCACCGCCGAACCCCGACTTGGCGATCCCCGTCACCAGCACCGCGCCGCCCAGCGCGAGCGCGTAGCCCCAGCCCATCGGTTCGACGGCCGCCGTGCCCAGCTGGCTGATCATGTGAGGTACGTCGACCCCGCCAGGCCGGACTCGTAGAACCGGCGCAACGCCTGCGACTCGTCGAGCGACAGCCGCCCGGCTCGGACCGCCTCTTCCAGCGACCGGCGGAACCCACGCCGCAGGGTCTCGGCGTCGTACCCGACGTACCGCAGCACCTCGTCGACACGATCGCCCTCGACGAGCTCCTCGACGATCGGCTCGCCGTCGTCGCCGATGCGCACGTGCACCGTGTTGGTGTCGCCGAAGAGGTTGTGCATGTCGCCGAGGATCTCCTGGTACGCCCCGACCAGGAAGACACCCAGCGTGTAGCGCTCGCCCGGCCGGACGTCGTGCAGCTCCAGCGAGCGGCGTCTTCCGCCCTGGCTGTCGATGAACCGATCGATCCGCCCATCCGAGTCGCATGTGACGTCGGCCAGCACGCCGCGCCGCGTCGGACGCTCGTCCAGCCGCGACAGAGGCACGATCGGAAACACCTGATCGATCGCCCACGCGTCGGGCAGCGACTGGAAGATCGACCAGTTGCAGTGATACGTGTCGGCCAGCGCCTCGGGCAGAGCGGCGAGCTCGTCCGGCGGGCGATCGGTCGCCGACACGCGTCGCGCCGCCTCGGCGCGGATCGCCCCGAACAGCCGTTCGCCCAGCGCCCGCTCGGCCAGCGTGCAGTAGCCCATCGAGAACAGGCTCAGCAGCTCGTCGCGGTTCATTACGCAGTCGTGGTAGTACTCGACCCAGTTGTCGTCATCGATCTCCTGCCACGACTCGTAAAGCGTCTGCAGCGGCGGCGGCATCTGAGCGAGCCGAGCCGCGTCGATCGTCTCCAGCCCGGCCCCCGGTTCGCCGACGCCCGCGACGCCGAGCACGTCCACGACCAGCACGCTCGCGTGGGCCACCATCGCCCGGCCGCACTCCGTGACGATCGCCGGGTGAGGGATCTCGGCACGCGTCAGCACGTCGCCGATGTGATAGACGACGTTGTTGGCATACTCCTGCATGGCGTAGTTGACCGATGCCTGGCCGCGGCCGGCGCTGCCGTCGTAGTCGACGCCCAGACCGCCGCCGACGTCGATCATCGACAGCCCGATCGCCCCCGCCCGCCACAGCTCGGCGTACACCCGGGCCAGCTCGTTGACGCCGCGCTTCACCGCCGAGACGTCCTCGACCTGGCTGCCGATGTGCACGTGCACCATCTTCAGGCAGCCCAGCAACCCCGCCGCCCGAAGCCGCTCGGTCGCGTCCAGCACCTCCGCGGTGCGCAGCCCGAACTTGCTCCGCTCACCCGCGGACCCCGCCCACCGCCCGGCCCCCTTGCTCGACAGCTTGACCCGCAGGCCCAACGCCGGCTCGATCCCCATCTCCTCGGCCAAGCCCACCAGCAGTTCGAGTTCCTCCGCCCGTTCGATCACCGGCACGATCTCTCGCCCCAGTTTGCCGGCCAGCAGCACCGCCCGCAGGTAGTCGCGGTCCTTGAACCCGTTGCACACGATCAGCCGATCCGCCGCCTCGGCCGTCGCCAGGACCGCCAAGAGCTCGGGCTTGCTACCCACCTCCAGCCCGACGCGCGACGCTGGCGCGGTGAGCACCGATTCGACGACGTGCCGCTGCTGGTTGACCTTGATGGGGTAGACGGGGCGGTAATCGCCGCGATAGCGCATGTCCTGCATCGCCTTGGCGAAACAGCCGACGAGCTCGCCGATCTGAGCGTGCAGGACATCGGTAAAGCGCAGCACCAGCGGCGGATGGGCGTCACGCAGACGCAGGTCGTTCACGAGCCGTCGCAGCCCGATAGCCGGCCCGCTCGGCGACGCACGAACAACCAGCTCCCCCGCGTCATCGATGTCGAACACGCCACGCCCCCAGGCGCTCAGCCCGTAGAGGTCCCTCGACGACGCGATGGACCACGCCGAGCCATCGGCGGACGCGGCGGCGGGGTGTTGAGGGGCGCTGGGCATCGGGCGGGTGTCTCTCGGTGCGCGGCGGCAGTGTAAATGGCGCGATGCCTCTCGGCCGCCCGCTCGCTCAGCCGTTCGCCAGCCGATTGCGGCGGCGCTGCGCCCGGTCCATCTGCTCGGCCGTCGGCGACAGGCCCGTCCGCATCATCTCGACGAAGCAGTCGAACAGGTACCGCGCATCGTGCGGGCCGGGGCTGGCTTCGGGGTGGTACTGCACGGCAAACACCGGCAGGTCACGGTGGCGGAAGCCCTCCAGCGTGCGGTCGTTGAGGTTGATGTGCGTCGCCTCGGCCCCCCGTTGCTCCAGCGAGCCGATGTCGACCGCGAAGCCGTGGTTCTGGCTCGTGATCTCGACCTTGCCCGTGCCGAGGTTCTGCACCGGCTGGTTCGACCCGCGATGCCCGAACTTGAGCTTGAACGTCTCGGCCCCCAGCGCCCGGCTGAGCAATTGGTGGCCGAGGCAGATCCCGAACGTCGGCACCCGCTGGTGCATCGCGCCCAGCGTCTCGATCGTGGCCCCCACCGCCGACGGATCGCCCGGCCCGTTGCTGACGAACAGCCCGTCCGGCCGCTGCGCCTCGATCTGCTCGGGCGTCGCGTCCCACGGCAGGACCGTCACGTCGCACCCGGCGTCGACCAGGTGCCGGAAGATGTTGCGTTTCGCCCCGCAGTCCAGCGCCGCCACTCGCAGCCGGTCCCCGCTCGGCCGGGCTACTTCCCCCTGCACCGGCCGCCACGCCCCGAGGTCCTCCGACCACGCGATCGGCTCACTCACCGACACCTCGGCCGCCAGGTTCTGCCCGACCACCCCGAGCGACGCCCGCGCCGCGGCGACGAGCTCAGCGTCGGACCGGGCCCCGACCGTCGAGATCACCCCGCGTAGCGACCCCGTCGTCCGCAACCGACGGGTCAGCGCCCGCGTGTCGATCCCCGCGATCCCCAGCACGCCGTGCTCGGCCAGCCAGGCCGACAGGCTCCGCTCGCTGCGGTAGTTGCTCGCCAGCTCCGCCAGTTCCCGCACCACGAACCCCCGCACGACCGGCCTGCCCGACTCCAGGTCGCCCGAGTTCACCCCGGTGTTCCCGATCAAGGGGTATGTCATCGTCACGATCTGCCCGGCGTACGACGGGTCGGTCAGCACCTCCTGGTACCCCGACAGCCCGGTGTTGAACACCACCTCGCCGTCGGCTTCCTGCCCCGCGTCGCCGCCGATCGCGCCGAACGCGCGGCCGACAAACACCGATCCGTCCTCGAGCGCGAGCCGCGCCACCTCGTGCGTGTCCTGCATGGCGGCATCCTAGCGAACCCGCGCACGAAAAAGGCCGCCGGCGCGAGCCGGCAGCCTTGAAGAGCTGGGGGTTGATCGAGCGGCGATCAGGCGCGACGACGACGCACGGCGATCAGGCCCGCGCCGATCGCGAGCAGGGCGGCGGTCGCCGGCTCGGGCACCACGAAGAAGCCGCCGGCGTCATTGCGATCGTCCTGATCGGTCCATGCGAGCTGGCCGTCGTACCAGCCGAACTGGTCGACATTGCTGGTGCCTGGGCCGGCGTTGAGCTGCTCGAGCGAGAGCACCTGGGTGACGGTGCCAGCGGGATTCGCCGGGTCGAACGAGATGATCGCGTCACTATCGTCTTCAAAGAAGTACACCAAACCATCGGGTGCGAAGAAGATGTCCTCAAAGTCGATGTCGCCGTCCGAGTCGACCGTGACCGTCTCCACGGCCGAGGCATCGATCACCGTCGAGAAGTCCCCAGGGCTTGTAAGGTCAAAAGCGATGATCGCGTTGGTGGAGTCACGGGCCACGTACAGATCGGTGCCGACCACCTCGAATCCACCGCTAACAAGGTCGGTCCCGAGCCCGGAGGTGAGCGTCGCGTTCGTCACCGCGGTGGTGACGACGCCGCCCGGGGAGATCGCGAGGATCTCGTCGGCAGTACCGTCGTACGCGTAAACCGTCCCATCAGAAGCGACGGCGTTGTTAGATGTCAGGTTTGTCCCGGCAGGGGCCGCGACTGTGGAGATGGCACCCGAGTTTTTGTTGACCGAATAAACCGTGTTGTCAAAAAAGTTGACAAAGACGATGTTGTCACCGACGACGCGAGCCCCGTAAAAGCCTGCAAGCTGATTGGACGCCGCGTTCCCCCACTCGGTGTCATTAATCAATACCGTTGGTGTCAGCGCCGCATCGAACTTGGTCAGCGAGTCACCCGACCCCACCACCGAGCCGAAGGAACGGCCGAATACGTAGAACTCATCGCCGTCAACCGCGACGGTATCCAAGAACCCCGACGTGCCCGGGTCGAGCAAGGTGGGCAGATCAGCCACTTGCGTATAGGGTTGAGCGGAGCCGAGCCCCGCGACGGCGACCGCCGCAGCGGCGCTGGCAGCGATCAAAGATCGGTTTGAAAACATCACTTCCTCCTTGGCGCGAAATGGCGCGGGTCGTGTGGTCTGTCTGCGTCCCGACGGGGGACGCGGCCGCGGCAGGCGGCGAGCTGGCGTCTGGGCCGGCGATTAGTGGTTGCGTTGGCGACCTTGTTGCGGCGACCGTCGGCGGGTCAAGCCGAGCCCCAGCGCGATCGCCAGCAGCGACGCCACCCCCGGCTCCGGCACTCTCGCCAGAAAATCGTCGAGGATTTGCTGGTCGCCGGTGTAGTTCGTGACGAACAGGTTCACGTCGTCGATGTCGACAAAGTCGTTGCCGGTGAAGTCGGCGAAGGCCCAGGACGTCACGTCGCTGTGAAAATTGTCGTCCAGGAGCGCCAGGTCGAGCTCGTCGACCACGCCGTCGAGGTTGGCGTCGCCCAGCAGCGTGCCGAAGAGCGTCTCGACCAGGTAGGTGGTGTCGTCGAAGTCGACGATGCCATCGTCGGTCAGGTCGAAGCCATCGGCATTGAAGCCGTTGGCGTCGAAGAAGTTGGCGAGGATGTCGATGTCGTCGACGTCGCCGAAGGGGTTGGACAGATCGCGGTCGTAGTCAAAGTCGCCCTCGATCAGGGTCTGCGGCGTGATCGTGATCTGGTAGAGCGTCTCCACGCCGTTGCCGCTGGCGTTGTCGTCCGCGTTGAAGATGATGACCACGTTGCCGCTGGCATCTCGGTCGCTGAGCTCGAAGCTCTGGAACAGATCGATCAGCGTGCCGCCGCCGTCCAGGGCCGTGACGCCTTCCAGCACGACCACCTCGCCGTTGAGGATGATCGCGTTGTTATTGACGTAGGCGAGGTCGCCGTCGCCATTCATGGTCAGGCCATTGAAGATGCCGCCGAGCGCGAACGTCCCGCCGCCAAGCCCCGATGAGATCGGCACGCTGTCGCCCTCGCTGACCGAGACCCCGCCGTTGACGAGGATGACGTCGTCGGCCGGGATGGTGCCGAGGTCGGCGTTGGCGGCCCAGAACCCGCCATTGCTAACGCCGAGGTTGCCCAGCGACGCGATGGTCGACACGCCGTCGCCGCCGAAGCGGGTCGGGGTCAGTTCGTCTTCCTGCACGTTGCCGCCGTCGACGAACGTGGCGACGGTGTCGTTGTAAACGAGTGCTTCGTTCGTGGCCGCCGGGTCGGAGAAGATGTTCTCGTCGCTGTTGGTGTCGAACTTGTAGACGATGGTCGTGCGTGACTCATTGACGCGAACCTGCCCGATGGACGCGATATCGGCGTCCGTGCCCGGCAGCTCGATCTCGGAGAAGCCGATGGCGAAGTCCGGCCCGTTGGGGTTGGTGACGGTGTCGCCGGTGCCGACGACGCGGGAGAAGGTGCCGGTGCCCGCGTCGTAGTGAGCGATGACCTGGTCGACGCCGACGCCGACCTCGCCGGCGTTGGGTCCGTTGCCGGGAACAGTCTGCCCGCTCGGGCCCGTGGCTTGGAGGCGGACATACGCGTCGCCGTCCTCGAGCAACTCGACGAACGTTGCGCCACCCGACACGATCGTGGCGCCCGAGCCGAACCCCACCCCAGCGGGCGCGGCTCCGCCGATTGTTGCAAGCACCGTGTCGTTAATCAGGGCGGCTTCGCTGAAGGTGCCGATGTTGCTTGGATTGGTGTTCGAAAAGCTCGTGTACGCCAGGTCGCCGGCCGCGTTGACGCGCGGTGTCCCCAGCGAGGTGCGTGTGACCGAACCAACTGGCACGTCGTCTTCGAGCAACAATTGCGGGCCGCTGCCGGTGTCCCCGAAGTAGATATTCCGCGAGACCGGCTGTGGAATGTTGACTCCGGGGGCAATCTCGACGGACTGATTGAAGATGTATGAGAGGTTCACGGCGTATTCGCCCGAGGGCGAGATCGCGAATCCAAAGATGTTGTCGACAGCCGCCGGGTTGCCCGTGTCGGCGTCGATTAAAGAACTGATGGGTTGGTCGCCTTCCGAGACCAGCGGCGTGGCGGTCTGACCGGCCGCATCGACGGCGACCGCCGCTGCGACGGCTAGCGCGCTATGACCTACCAAGTTGCGAGACACTACAAACCTCCTTGGTGCACCACGCCAAACGGCTGCTCTTTTCGCGGCCGCGCCTCGTGGGACGACGAAAACATACACGATTCTGCGAATCGGAATCAATGGAGGCGTGATGATCGGTATCCGATCGGGCGTCAGTCTGCCACGTGCGAGATGGAGCTGTCCTTTGGCTTGGCCCCTTGAGCGGCGTGCGGCCGTTTCCTAGGCTCTGACGCAGCCGGTGAACATTGGCACGGCAAAACGCTTTTGGCAAAGGACGGACGGATGGGGAAATCGACGCGTTGCGGCTTCACGCTGATTGAACTGCTGGTGGTCATTTCGATCATCGCACTACTGGTGGGCATCCTGTTGCCGGTGCTCGGCAGCGCTCGCGCGGCTGCGAGGCAAGCCCAGTGCTTAACTCAGGTTAGGTCGATTTACCTGGGATCGGCCGCGTATGCTGCAGACGAAGATGGCTATTTCCCCGCGGGAGGGCGTGCTGGCTACGCTCCTAATGGGAACCGCAATCTGGCTCGCCTCCCGGCGGGTGTGAACAATGCGGGCGAGTTTGTCGGATTCGGCAACGGGCTGCCCGGGAACGCGATCGGGCTGGGTCCGACGCTTGAGTCGGGTGGCTACATGCCCGGCCAGGGGGAGACGTGGCTGTGTCCTGACGCCGAAGAATCACTGGCCGCCTTGGGCAACACGTACATGTTCCGTGCGAGCTACGGCCCGAAGTGGCTGGAGTCGGGGGCGAGTGATTCGCAGAAGGCGACCGATGTCTACCACCGCCGGTATGAAGACATCGAGGTTGCCCTTCGGCCTGCGCGAATATGGTGGGTGAGCGGCAACTACCAGACCCTGTTCCCAAACGCGATCCAGGAGAGCGCGGTGGATCTGGCTCTGCCCGCCGACCCCGCGAGTCCCCTGTACGACGCCGTGCTGGCGCAGCTGGCGACCATCGGATTCGAGCGGAGCGAGCCCCACCCCAACGGCCAGTACACCGGCCTTAGCGCTCAGAACGCCAGCTTCTTCGATGGTTCTGCGGCGCTGCGTGGGTCCATCCCCGACATCCAGTGAGTGATGCACTCGACCTTGGGACAGCGTGGATCATTGACTCGTTGCATCGCGCCCATTGCCGTGCTGCTGCTTGGGGTGGCGCACGCGATTCTCATCCGCCCACAGACCACGACAGCGTCGAATGTCGCCGCCGAGTTGCGTGCCGTATACGCCCAGCCTCCCGATCGGTGGCCCCAGGCGACAGTCGATGAGGGCGTCGAGCCCGTCGAGATCGGTGTCCTGCCCGACGTCGTGCATCCCGAGGGCAACGAACCGACGCCGGCCCGCGTGGCGCTCGGCAGGCAGCTGTTCTTCGATCCGCGGCTGTCGGCGTCGAATCAGATGGCCTGCGCGTCCTGCCACGACCCCGACCTCGGCTGGGCGGATGGCCGGACCGTGTCGTTCGGCGATCAGCGGAAGATGCTGAGACGCAATGCACCCACGGCCCTCTACGCCGGGCATTGGGACAGCTTGTTCTGGGATGGCCGGTCTCCGACCGTGGAAGACCTGGTGATTGCGGTGATGACGGACGAGCACGAGCTGCGCTCGACGCGCGAAGAGGTCGAGGCCAAGTTCAACGCCATCCCCGAGTACGTCGCGGCGTTTGGGGAGGCTTACGGCGTGGATCGCATCGCGATGGAAGACCTCGCCGGGGCGGTGGCCGTGTTCTTGCGCGAGAACGAGGAGGGGAACACGCCGTTCGACACGTTCATGAGAGGCCGGCCCGAGGCGTTGACCGATCAACAGATCCACGGCCTGCACCTGTTCCGCACCAAGGCGCGGTGCATGAACTGCCATCACGGCCCGCTGTTCAGCGACAACCAATTCCACAACACCGGGCTCACGCTGTATGGCACGAGGCTGGAAGACCGCGGCCGGTACGAGGTGACGAAGGACCTGGCCGATGTCGGCAAGTTCAAGACGCCGACGCTGCGCAACGTCGCGAATACGAAGCCGTACATGCATCACGGCCTGTTCGAGTCGCTCGAGGTAACGGTCACGGCGTACAACGGCGGGATGCCCGACGCGCGGCGGCGCAAGGGCATGGAAGATGACCCGCTGTTTCCGGTCAAGTCGCCGCTGCTGCACGAGCTAGGGCTGACGGACGAGGAGAAGGCCGCCTTGATCGCGTTTATGACGTCGCTGTCGGAGCGTCATCGCGTGCGTCGGGCGCCGGAGCTGCCGCCGGATCCGCCGGCTGAATAGCCCGTCGTTATTGGGAGTTTTATCGCTGGGCGGGCGCCGGGGGGATGTCGAACGTGGCGACGACGGGCAGGTGATCCGAGCCGCGGGCGGCGGCGGTCTTGGGCATCACGCGTACCGAGCGGGGCACGACGTACTCGGCTAGCGCCGGTGAGGCGGCGATGTAGTCGAACACCGCGGGGGGGAAGTTGCCGAAGACGTATGTGAAGCGTTGGTCGGCCGGGCGGTCAGCGAGCAGGTCGATCAGCGGGGTGCCTTCGCCGGCGGGGTCGAAGAAGGCCTGGGCCGCGGGGTCGGTGGGCTCGGAGTTGAAGTCGCCAAGGAAGGCGATCAACGCCTCGGGGTTGTCGGCGAGCAAGCGGTTGACGATCGCTCGGCTGCGGACCGCTTCAGCCGAGCGCCACCCGACCGACTGCGGGTCGCCGGACCGCGAGCCCTTGGACTTGAAGTGCACGTTGAAGACCTCGAGCGTCCGCCCGCCGGGCACGGCGACGGTGACGCGGAGCAGGTCGCGGGCGAAGCGGTGGGTATCCTCGCTGCCGCGGTGCGGGATGTGCTCCCAGCGGTGCGTGGTCGCTCCCAGCACGGACAGGCGACTGAGGAACCCGAGCGTGATGCCACGACCGTCGTTGCTCGGCAGGCAGACGACGTGGTCGTAGCCCATGCCGGCGAGGTGCTGGCGGTTGAAGGCGTCGAGCACCTGCTCGTTCTCGAGTTCCTGAAAGCCGATGACGTCGGCGTCGACGGCGCGGACCGTCGCGGCCAAGCGACGGATGTCGTCCAGCCGCTTGATCTCGGTCTGCTCGTCGTTGGTGAACGGGTTGTCGAAGCGGTCGAAGAAGTTCTCGACGTTGTACGTGGCGATGGTCACGCGCTCGGCCTGAGCGAGGGCGGGCGCGAGCAGGGCGATGATCGTGATCGCGGCGGCCAAGATCGGTCGTAGGCGCGGAGTGGTCGTGGGCATGAGCGGGAAGATACCACCGCCGCGGTGAGATTCGGTTAAGCCGCGTCGACGGTGTATGGCCGCTTGATCCATTGTTGCCATAGCGCTAGCTGCATGAGCGCGAAGAGGCGGTGCGTGTGGTCGCGGCGGCCCTTGTCGTGCTCGTCGAGCATGCGGCGGACGGGGGGCATGGCGATGCCGAGTTCGGCGAGTGAGCCCTCGGCGATCAGGCCGTGAGCGGCGTCGCGGAGGCTGGTGCGGAGCCACTGGCCCAGGGGCAGGGCGAAGCCGCGCTTCGGCCGGCGGACGATCTCGCCGGGCAGGTCGAGGCTGGCGGCGAGGTCGCGGAGCAGGCCCTTGGGCCGGCCGCCGGGCATGAGCACGCGGTGCGGCAGGTGCATGGCGAGGTCGGCGACCGGCGTGGCGAGCATCGGGCAGCGGACCTCCAGCGCGACGGCCATCGACGCGCGGTCGACCTTGCGGAGCACCTCGAACGGCAGGTAGTGCATGAGGTCCCAGCGTCGCGCGGCGTCGACCGGGTGGGCGTCGGGCGGCCAGTGCGGGCAGGGCGGGGCGGGGCCCATGTCCGGCCAGGCGGCGTCGGGCATGAGCTCGGCGATCTGGGGCTCGGTGAACAGGTGGATCATCCGGCGGTAATGGCGGGCGGGGTCGCGGCCGGCGCGGGCGGCGTCGATCAGGCGGGCCATGCGGTGACCCGCGCTCTTCGGGTCGGCCGAGTCCAGCAGGTCGTGTGGCAGCGTCGCGAGCCACCAGCGGTTGCCGCCGGCGAGCAGCCGCATCGCGCGGTAGCGGTCGTACCCGCCGAAGAGCTCGTCCCCGCCGTCGCCCGACAGCGTGACCTTGACGTGCTGTCGGGTCGCACGGCAGAGCCAGTGCGTCGGGAGGATCGAGCTGTCGGCGGTCGGCTCGCCGCAGACGGCCATGAGGTCGTGCAGGTCGTCGAGGACGTCGCCGGGCTCGGCGGTGAGGGTGGTGTGGTCGGTGCCGAGGTGCTGGGCGACCTGCGTGGCAAAGGGTGTTTCGTCGTAGCCGACGGCGGGCATGGCGATGCTGAACGTTTTGAGCCGATCGGCGCCCTGCTCGGTCAGCCGGTGCTGCGCCAGCGCGGTGACCACGGATGAGTCGATCCCGCCGGAGAGGAAGCAACCCAGCGGCACGTCGGCCTGCAGGCGAGCCGCCACCGCCTCGTCGAGCACCTCGCGCAAGGCGCTCATCGCACCCAGCGCGGTCGACGTCTTGCTGATCGGCGGCGGCTGCCAGTACGACTCCATCCGCACCGCGCCGTCCGGCGAGATCAGCGCCCAGTTGGCCACTGGCAGCTCGGTGACGCCGTCGATCAGTGACTGGCCGAAGCAGTAACCGAGGCGGAGATAGTTACGCAGGGCGTCGGCGTTGACCGCCGGGCTTTCGTTGTCCGGCATAGCCGCGACCAGGGCCGACGGGAGGCTGGCGAATGAGAGCTCATTGCCGTGGCGGTGGAGGTAGAGCGGCTTCTTGCCCGCGCGGTCGCGGCAGATGAACAGCTCTCGCTTCTCCTCGTCCCAGATGGCGAAGGCAAACATCCCGTGCACGTGCTTGGGCAACGCCAGGCCCCACTCACGGAAGCCCAGCAGCAAGACCTCCGTGTCGGAGTGATCGGAGGCGAAGTGGTGTCCCTTGCGGGAGAGCTGCTTGCGGAGCTTGCGGTGGTTGTAGACCTCGCCGTTGAAGACGAGGTGCAGCGGGCCGTGGCGGTCGTGCTTGGTCGCGCCGGGGTCGGCGGCGACGTGCATGGGCTGTTGGCCGGAGAGCAGGTCGATGATCGAGAGCCGGGCGTGGACGAGCCCGCATCGGGCATAGGTCGCGATGCCGTTGCCGTCGGTCCCGCGATGGCTCAGGACGGCCAAGAGCCGCCGCAGCCGATCGTCGTCGATCGGCCGGTCGTCGAACCTCACGATGCCGGCGATGCCGCACATGGTTGGCCCTTGCCCGCAGGGTTAGGGGGTCGGCGCGTGATGCGTCTGGACGTGGAGCTGCAGCTCGTTGAGCTGGAGCTGCTCGACCGGCGCGGGGGCCTCGGTCATGAGGTCGGCGCCGGTCTGCGTCTTGGGGAAGGCGATGACGTCGCGGATGTTGGTCGTGTCGCACAGGTGCATGACGATGCGATCCAGCCCGAACGCCAGGCCGCCGTGCGGGGGCGTGCCGAACCGCAGGGCGTCGAGCAGGAAGCCGAACTTCTCCTTGGCCTCGGCCTCACCGATGCCCAACAGGTCGAAGATGCGCTGCTGCACGTCCGAGCGGTGGATACGGATCGACCCGCCGCCCAGCTCCGAGCCGTTGAGCACGAGGTCGTAGGCGTTGGACAGCACCTCGCCGGGCGCCGACTCGAGCGTGCCCTCGTCCTCGGGTTTGGGCGCGGTGAACGGGTGATGCAGGGAGTCCCATCGCTTGTGCTCGTCGTTCCAGTCGACCAGCGGGAAGTCGACCACCCACAGCCACTCCCACTGACCGGGCTTGATCAGGCCCAAGTCCTTGGCCAGCTTGACCCGCAGCTCGCCGAGCACGCGTTGCACGACCGACAGCTTGCTCGAGACGCCGAAGCACAGGAGGTCGCCGTCCTCGGCCCCGGTCGCGGCGATCAGGTCCGAGGCGATCGATGCGACGAACTTGCCGATGCCCGAGGCGCACGTCCCGCCCTCGACCTTGGTGATCGGCAGCCCGCCCGCGCCGAATTGCTTGACCCACTCGGCCAGGGCGTCGGTCTCCTTGCGAGTCATCTTCGCCCCGCCCGGCACGCGGATCACTTGCACGGCCCCGCCCGCGTCGATCGCGTTCTTGAACACCTTGAAGTCCGTCTTGCCGGCCAGCTCGGTGACGTCGACCAGCTCCATCCCGAACCGCAGGTCCGGCCGATCGCTGCCGTACCGGCTCATCGCCTCGGCGTACGGCATCCGCCGGATCTCGGGAACCTCGACGCCGAGGATGCCCTGCCAGACCTTGCGGATCATCCCCTCGACCATCGCCATCACGTCGTCGCGATCGACGAAGCTCATCTCCAGGTCGAGCTGCGTGAACTCGGCCTGGCGGTCGGCCCGGGGGTCTTCATCGCGGAAGCAGCGGACGATCTGCACATACCGCTCGAACCCACTCGTCATCAGCAACTGCTTGAACAGCTGCGGGCTCTGCGGCAGGGCGTAGAACGACCCGGGCTGCAGACGCGAGGGCACGAGGAAGTCTCGCGCGCCTTCCGGCGTGGCCCGGCAGAGGAAGGGCGTCTCGACCTCGACGAAGCCGTGGTCCTCGAAGTAGTCCCGCATCAGCTTCGACACCTTCGACCGCGTGCGCAGGATGTGCTGCATGCGGGGCTGGCGGAGGTCGATGAAGCGGTACTTGAGGCGGGTCTCCTCGCCGACCTTCGCCGCGTCGTCGGGCGTGAACGGCGGGGTGTCGGCCTTGCCGAGGATTTCGCTGGAGGTGGCGTCGACCTCGACCTCGCCGGTGGCGAGCTTGGGGTTCGGGCCGCCCTCGCGGGTGATGCACTTGCCGGTGACGCTGACGACGTCCTCGTGCCGCAGCTTCTGCGCCAGGGCGTGGGCCTCGGCGGCCTCGGGGTG
>JBCCZA010000065.1:0-15572 GCA_039188455.1 Planctomycetota bacterium | reverse complement strand
GCTCAAGGGGTTGTTGTGGCGGCTGGTGATGCACCGGCTGCGGGTGTGGGACGAGGCGTCGTCGAACCGGGTCGATGCGTGGGTGGCGAACAGCCGGTACGTCGCCGAGCGCGTGCGTCGTTGGTACGGGGTCGAGGACGTGGCGGTGGTGCACCCGCCGGTGGCGGTGGAGCGGTTCGACCCGACGCAGGAGCGCGAGGGGTTCTACCTCGTGGCGGGTCGGCTGGTGGGGTACAAGCGGGTGGACCTGGCGGTGCGGGCGTGCGCGGAAACGGGTCGTGAGCTGGTGGTGGCGGGCGATGGGCCGGAGCGCAAGCGGCTGGAGGCGGTGGCGGCCGGTGCGGGGGCGCGGGTCGGCGGGTCGGGCAAGGGGTCGATCCGGTTTATCGGGGCGGTGGACGACGGGGAGCTGGCGGGGCTGATGGGGCGGTGCAAGGGGTTGATTTTCGCGGGTGAGGAGGACTTCGGGATCGTGCCGGTGGAGGCGCAGGCGGCGGGGGCGCCGGTGATCGGGCTGGGCAGAGGCGGGCTGACGGAGACGGTGGTGGACGGGAGCAGCGGGGTGCTGTTTGCGGAGCAGTCGGTGGGGAGCGTGGCGGACGCGCTGGAGCGATTTGAGCACGGCGGCGTGGCGTGGGATGCTGCGCGGACCGCCGAGCACGCCGCGGGCTTTTCGGGGGAGCGGTTCGAGCGGGAGATGCGGGCGGTGATCGACGCGGCGTGGGCGGCGAAGCGGGCGCGGATCGCCGGGCCGGGGGCGCCGACGACGGAGCACGGGCAACCAGCATGAGCAACGCGAACGCGATCGCCGAGACGGGAGACGTTGCGACGACGGTTGCCGGTTCGGGCGAGCGGGGGACGGACTCGGCGGCGCGGCTGGCGGAGGTGACGAAGGTGCCGTACCGCCGGCGGTGGTGGCTGATGGTCGGGTCGCTGGTGTTGGCCGACGTGTTGATGGTGGTGGGGGCGATCTTCGCGGCGGTGCTGCTGCGGTGGCTGCACTGGCGGTTCAACCTGGAGATGTATTGGGGGCTGCTGCCGGTGGTGGTCGGGTTTGTGGTGGTGTATGCGTGGTCGGGGCTGTATCCCGGTGTGCCGTTGAGCCCGGCGCGGGAGCTGCGTCGGCTGACGCTGGCGTCGAGCGTGGTGTTCCTGGGGTTGGGCACGGCGACGTTCCTGGTGCGCGAGGAGATGACGTACTCGCGCGGGGCGTTGCTGCTGGGTTGGCTGTTTGCGTTGGTGCTGGTGCCGATGGGGCGATACGCGATGCGCGGGGTACTGTCGCGGTGGGGCTGGTGGGGGTTGCCGGTGGTGGTGGTGGGCGCGGGGAAGGTGGGGCGGAGCTTGGTGCACGTCTTGCGGGCGCAGCCGGAGATGGGGCTGACGCCGGTGGCGGTGCTGGACGAGGGCAGCGACCGGACCGAGGAGCACGGCGTGCCGGTGCTGCGGCGGTTCGATCTCGACCGCGCGTTGTCCGAGGCCGGGGTGCGTCACGCGATCGTAGCGATGGGCGACCTGCAGGAGCGTCGCGCGACGCGGCTGCTCAACCGGTACAGCCAGCGGTTCCGTCACCTGATCGTGGTGCCGTCGATGGCGGGCACGGCGACGCTGTGGGCGACGCCGACGGAGGTCGGCGGGCACCTGGGCATCGCGGTGCAGCAGCGGCTGCTCGACCCGGGGCGGCGTTCGCTGAAGCGGGGGATCGAGACGGCGTTGGTGCTGGCCGCGGCGCCGGTGCTGGTGCCGGTGATGCTGGCGATCGCGTTGTGGGTGAAGCTGGATTCGCCTGGGCCGTTGTTCTATTGGGCGACGCGGATCGGTCAGCGTCGGCAGCGTTTCAAGATGCTCAAGTTCCGTTCGATGTACACCGACGCGGACGATCGGCTGGCGGAAGTGCTCGAGTCGTCGCCCGAGCTGCGTGAGGAGTGGGAAGTCAACGGCAAGATGCGCGACGACCCGCGCGTGACGCGTGCCGGTCGGCTGCTTCGGCGGACGAGCCTGGACGAGCTGCCGCAGCTCATCCACGTCCTGACCGGGCGGATGTCGCTGGTCGGGCCTCGGCCGATCCTGGTCGATCAGCTCGCGTCGTACGGCAAGCAGTTCGCGCTGGTGGGGCGGGTGCGGCCGGGGATCACGGGGTTCTGGCAGGTGTCCGGCCGGTCGGAGCTGACGATGGACGAGCGGGTGGAGATGGACTGTTACTACGTGCAGAACTGGTCGGTCTGGCTGGATGTGTACCTGCTGGCGCGGACGGTGCTGACGGTGGTGCTGTGCCGGGGGGCTTACTAGGCCAAGCCGTGCGGAGTGCGGGGCGGCGTTGATTGGGCGATGATGCGGGGGTGATCGAGCGGCAGGTGCTGACGTACCCGGGGGTGGTGGAGCGCGCGGGGCGGTGGCTGGCGCGGCGGATCGTCTGGGTGTGGGTGGCGGTGGCGCTGGTGTACGCGACGGGGTTCACGGGGCGATGGCTGCCTGGGCCGGACGCGGCGACGCACGTGCTGCTGGCCGAGGCGTTGGCGGGTGATGGGCGGCTGGATCACCCCGAGAACGCGTTGCGGAAGATCGAGCCGGGGCTGGCACATCTCATCAACTTGGTTGGCGGCGTGGGTTGGGTGTTGCAGGCCGGGATGGTCGTGATGTCGCTGGCGACGTTGGCGATGTGGTACATCGCCGTGCGGCTGGCGGCGGGTCGCGGGGTCGCGGCGGGGACGTTGGTTCTGCTTGCGTTGTGCGAGTGCGTGTATCGCTATGCGTTCCAGGCGTTGACGGACATGCCGTTTGCGGCAAGCGTCGCGGCGGTGGTGTTGGGTTACCAGTTGCTGGCGATGTCGGAGCAAGCCAAGGAGCGAGGTGAGTCGAGGGTGAAGTGGTGGCTGGCTCGCCGAGTGGGCGGTGTGGCGCTGCTGATGACGGGGATGGCGTGGGGCGCGGCGTTCCGAAGCGTGTGGCTGGTGGTGCTTGCGGCGGTGATGACGGCTTGGGTGATCGATCTGTGGCGGGGCAAGCGGTGGCGGCTGTTGGCCGTGATCGGTGGCGTGGTGTTGCTGGTCACGGCGAACGTTGTGATGTGGGTTCCGATGGGCCACGACGAGACGATGATGTGGTCGCGGGTGACGACCGAGCTGCCGACGACGCTGTGGCAGATGGTGACGGTGAACCTGCCGCGGCTGCTGGGCGAGTCGGTGTCGGAGGCGATGATCGCGCTGGACGCGGGGTGGTGGCTGGCGGTGCCGGTGACGGTGGTGGGGTTGGTGGGTGCCGTGGCGCTGGCATGGCGGACGCGGCAGACGCTGTGGCTGACGCTGCTGGGGTGGTTCGTGGCGCAGTGGCTGCTGTTCATGGTGGTCGATCGGTACGCGTTGCCGGTGCTGCCGATCCTCGCGGCGGGGTGGTGGTGGGCGGCGCTGTCGATCGAGAAGTGGGTCGCGGTGCGTCGGGATCGGCCGGCCGGGGCGGCGGCGGCGGTGTTACTGCTCGCGCTGTGGGTCGTGCCGAACGCGGTGGCGATGAGTCACGCGGTGCGGCAGTTCCGCGACGACCCGTACCGCGACGGCAGCCGCTACGCCTCCGGGCGTTACGCGGGGATGGGCCCAGCGGCTGCGTGGCTGGCCGAGCGTAGCGCTGGCGACGCTGCAATCCTCAATCGGACACGCGTGCCCAGCGACGTGTGGGCCGTGCAGACCGGGCTGACGACCTACGACGGCGGCAAGAGCCGACCCTGGGCCGAGCACGCCGCGTTGTGGGTCGTCGCGCCGATCGATGAGGGTCCAGGTCGCGTGCGCCGCGCCGACAACATCGAGCTCATCGACAGCATCGACGGCTCGATCGGCGTCTGGCGGGTTGAGATCGATCGGTAAACGCGTTAGCCGGCGTCCGGGATGTGCTCGGCGTAGCGCTGCTTGAAGTCGTCCAGGCTCGTCACCGTGTCCGGCAACGTCGCCTCGTGCACCAGCAGAACGGGGATCCCATCGCGGATCGGGTAACGCAGCCCGCCGACCTCGGCGACCAGCTCGCTGCCCTCCTGCCGAAGCGGCGAACGCGTCAGCGGGCACACGAGGATCGCCAGCAGCTCGGCGTCGATCGCCGGCTCGGCGGACGGGCTGTGGCTCGGGGCCGGCGCGTCGCTCACGGGTAATCGACCCACTGCGTCCGCGCCGCGCGGTAGCCGAACGCCAGCATCGCCCCCACCGCCAGCGTCAGCGCCACCGTCGTCAGCAGGTCGTAACCCCCGGCCATCGACAGCCCCGCACACATGAACCCCCCGGCGGCGAAGACCAGCAGCAGCACGAGAATCAGGCGTTGAACGTCGGACGAGCGAAACGGCACAGCGAGATTATAGGTCCCGGTCGTCGATTCGCGAGATGTCGGCGCCCAACGCCTTCAGCGTCCGCTCCATCCGCTGATACCCGCGGTCCAGGTGGTACACGCGGTTGATGACGGTCTGCCCCGTCGCCGCCAGCCCCGCCAGCACCAGCCCCGCCGAGGCCCGCAGGTCGGACGCCATCACCGGCGCCCCGACCAGCTCGGGCACGCCCGACACCACCACCGTCGGCCCCTGGCGGATCATCGACGCCCCCATCCGCGCCAGCTCGGCGACGTGCAGGAACCGCTCGGGGAAGATCTTCTCGGTGATGATCGAGTTGCCCTCGGCCAGCGTGAGCAGGGCCATCAGCTGGGCCTGCAGGTCGGTCGGGAAGCCGGGGTGCGGCTGGGTCACGACGTGCGTCGGACGCAGCCGACGGTCGGAGACGACGCGCACGGTCGCGGGCGTGTCATCGATGGGCAGTTCGCCGCCGTCGGGCGCCTCGACGGTGACGCCGACCTCGCGCAGACGATCGAGCGCGGCGGTGAGCATGCCGTGCGGGAAGCGCTCGAGCGTGACGTCGCCGTTGGTGATCGCCGCGGCCATGACGTACGTGCCGGCCTCGATGCGGTCGGGGATGACGGTATGGCCCCCGGAAGGCGTGCCGCCGAGCTCGTCGACGCCCTCGACGGTGATGCGTGGCGAGCCGGCGCCGGTGATCTTCGCGCCCATCGCGTTGAGCAGCCGCGCGAGGTCGACGACCTCCGGCTCGCAGGCAGCGGCCTCGATGATGGTCGTGCCTTGGGCGAGCGTCGCGGCGGACATGATGTTGGCCGTGCCGAGCACGGTCGAGCCGTTGGGCCCGCCGAGGAAGACGTGCGCTCCCTTGAGCCCGCCGGTGTCGCGCGGCGCGGCGGCGGTGATGTCGCCGGAGGTCAGCGTGATCTCCGCGCCGAGTTGCGCGAGCCCGCGCAGGTGCAGGTCGACCGGCCGATCGCCGATCGCGCAGCCGCCCGGCATCGACACGGTCGCCGTGCCGCGCTTGGCGAGCATCGGGCCGAGCACGCAGATGCCCGCCCGCATCGTCCGCACGATTTCGTACGGCGCGACCGAGTTGCTCGGGTCGGTGACGTGCAGCGTCAGGTCGCCCGGATCATCGTCGGATGACGGCCCGCGTGACACGTCGCACCCGAGCGACCCGAGCAGCTTGCCCAGGTTGCGGATGTCGGCCAGATCGGGCACCCCGCGCAGAACGACCGGCCGGTCGGTGAGCAGGGCGGCCGCCATGAGCGGCAGAGCCGCGTTTTTCGAGCCATGAATGCCGACCGTGCCCCGAAGCGGGCGGCCACCGTGGATGACAAAGGCGTCCATGCCGGGTTTCTCCGTTTTTTCTGTTCGGGCGCGCTTCACCACGTTACCGAACCCGCCGATAAGCCTCACCGATCGCAGGGCCGGCCGCAGGGGCCGGGATGATCGGACCCGAACGCACCCGAGGCCTACAGCGGAGTTCCCATGCCCTTCCACGCCACCCGCACCGCCCGTTCGACCGCCGCCCTGGCCGCCGTTTCCGTGATCACCCTCGCCTCCGTCGGCTGCGGCTCCTCGCCCCAGGCGATCTCGGCGGACCAGTCGTCACGATCGGCCCTGTCCTCCAAGGCCAAGACCTTCGCCCCCTCGCCCGACGCCATCACCGACGTCGCCGACAACACCCCCGACCCCGGCCAAACGGCCCTTCGCCAGACCTACCGCCCGGTCGACTTCGCCCCGCACCCCAACGCCGCGAACCCCGCGACGGTCGACCTGCCGGGCAACGTCGTCGGCGTCGCCTACCGCGTCTACGACCAGCACTCGCCCGCCAGCTTCGCCCCCGCCGTCGACAAGGCCGCCGACCGCGCCCTCAAGCAGCCCGGCACGACCAGCGAGGCCCTCGTCTCGCCCCACGCCGACCTCGATAGCGACGGCTTCATCACCGCCGACGAGCTCGCCGCGCTGAGCCGCACCTGGTCTGACCGCAGCGTCATCCAGGACCGCATCGACGCCATCGGCGCCCGCTATTACGTCGACGACGACGCGGCCGGCCACCTCACCGCCGTCGGCGTCGAGCCCGTCGCCGTCCGCCTGATGCACCGCCGCTCGTTCAGCGAGCAGCAGCCGCAGACCGGCATCGCCTCGGTCCCGACCGAGTAACCGAACCGAACGCCGACCCCGGCGTACCACTCATCGCGAGCGGGATCCCGCTCCCCTACCGCGGCCGGCGGAGTTGTTCGCCGGCCGCGGTTTTTCGTGCGCTTCGCGCTACCGATCGGGGATCGGGTAGACCGCCCAGTCGCCGTCCGCCGCGTCGCCGGGCCGAGCGAACGCCGACCGAGCTCGCATCCACGGCGTCCAGTCCGGGTCTTCGCCCGCCGGCAGCACGCCACCGTCGTCCCGGCCGTTCCCGCCGAGGCCATAGACGCGAGGCTCGCCGTTAAGCAGGACGAACCGCATCGGTTGGCCTGAGGCCCCGCCGACCGGCACCGCGTCGAGGTACGTCGGCACCAGCGCTTCGAGGCCGTCGTCCTCGGACGGATACACGCCGTGGTCCAGTCGGTATCGCTCGAGCGCGATCGCCGCGCGCAGGCCCTGGCGTTGGTCGTCGCTTTGGAAGGCAGTCATTCGTGAGACGGCGGGGGCGGATGAGACGGACCAGCTAAGCAGGGAGAGCCGTGGATCGTTGTAAACGCGATCCATTAACGGCGTGGCCTCGGAAGTCCATCGCTGCCACATGGGGATGCCGAGTTCTTCGTTGGCGATGTCGTAGAACGCGTCGCTCAGCGCGGCGAACTCGCCGCGCGACTCGACATTCAACGCTTCAAGAGGCAGGTTGATCGGCTCGAACACCGGCTGCAGGTAGTCGTGGGTGAACTGCTCCAGCGGCGTGCGCACGAAGCCGTCGCCATCGGCCCTCAGCAGGGCGAGTCCCTCGTCCGTGAACCGGCCGTCGCCGTGGCCGTCGTCGGTGAACATGCGTTGCAGCAAGTCGTCGAATACGGCCTTCTCGCCGGCGAGGTCGATGAGCGAGCCGGTCGGGGGAACGTCGAACAGCTTGCCCATCGCGGCGAGGCGATCGGCGTCCAGCTCGACCGACGGGTCACGCAGCAGCTCGCCCGCCGTGGCGATGGCCTGAGCGCGGAAGGAGACGCCGACGGCACCCGCGATCAAGGTTGGCTGCTCGGCTGCGTGGTCGCCCATGCGCATCAGTGCCTCGAGGCTCGCCAGCATCCGCGCCGAGTCGCCCTCATGGCCGGCGAGGCGTGCGTCGGCCGCGAGAAGTTCGGCGGCGCGCCGCATGAGGCCGAGGTGAGGCTGATAGATCGCAAACAACACCTCGCCCGCGCTGTCGAGCGGGATGTCCGCCTCGCGCGGCGTGTCGGGAAACAGCTCCGCGTCCTCGTCGCGGATGCCGCGGGTCAGCGGCAGGCCCAGCGCGGGATAGGCCGTTGCTTGTCGGATCGATTCAAGCATGGGGGCCCGCTCCTTAAGCGCCGTCGCGAGCGCCGGCCAATCATCGTCGTCGGGTTCGATCGGCTGGCCATCCTCATCACGCATCGGGAATGCGATTGATTGGTCTTGTTCGTCCAGCGCGAGGTCGAGCAGCGCCGCCCGATACGCGGGCCAGCCGCGGTCGTGCTCGGGAATGGCGAAGATCGGGGCATTGAGTTGGGCGAGGTAGTCGGTCGTGATCTGCGGTTCGCCGCCGTAGAAGCGCACGGCGAGGATCGACCAGGCCAACACGACAACGCCGAGCGTGCCGTAGGCCACCGGCGCCATCCGGCGAAATTCGCGCCGCTTGGCTCGCCGGATCAGCGCCGCGGCCAGCGCCGGGTCGCCGAGCGCCTCGGCCGACGCCGCGCGACGGGCTTGCAGGTCGGCGATCAGGTCGTGCGCGATCCCGATGTCGATCGCGTTGGGCAGTCTTGCATGGCGGATCACCGCCTCGACCCACGCCCGCTGCGGCTCGGGCAGCCCCGACTCGGCGAGGTGCGTGCGCCAATCCATCGCGCCGGTCACGCGGCCGCGCAACAGGTCGAGCAAGTCCGTGTGTCGCAACCGCCGCCACCAGCCGCTCATCGCGTCTCCTCCTTCCGGCGGAGCTTTCGCAGCCGACGCCGACCCAGCCACGTCAACCGGTAGCGCCGCCGCGGCGGCCGTTCTCGCGTGTCGGTGCGGGCGCCGACCCAGCCGCGTGACTCGAGGTTGTAGATCAGCGACCAGGCATCGCCGACGTCGCGAGGTCGAACGTCACCGTCGCCATTGTCGTTGCCACTCATGCCCGAGACGCACGCCGCCAGAGCCCCCGCCTCGAGCGGCCCGGCGTCCAGCCGCTCGAGCGCAGCCCGAACCCCCGGCCCTTGCATCAGGCGGTGCTCGCGGTCGATTGCCCGCCGGCCAACCTTCATGGTTTGATCGTATTCCGTGCGCGTGCCCGCTTGCGGGTCTGGTACAACGCGGCGTCGCAAGCCAGCGAGTGACCCGCCTCCCCCGCCGCAGGAGCCATCCGTGCCCATCGACATCGAGTCCCACATCCGCGACGTGCCCGACTTCCCCAAGCCCGGCATCGTCTTCAAGGACATCACCCCCATGCTCGCCGACCCCGCCGCCCTGGCGATGGCCGTCGAGCTCATGGCCAGCCCCTTCCGCGGCAAGGACATCCACAAGGTCTGCGGCGCCGAGTCCCGCGGCTTCATCTTCGGCACCGCCATCGCCCAGGCCCTCTCCGCCGGCTTCGTCCCCGTCCGCAAGCCCGGCAAGCTCCCGGCCGCGACCGTCTCGATGGACTACGAGCTCGAGTACGGCACCGACCAGCTCGAGGTCCACCAGGACGCCATCAACCCCGGCGAGCGCGTGCTCATGGTCGACGACCTGCTCGCCACCGGCGGCACGATGAAGGCCTGCTGCGAGATGATCGACGGCCTGGGCGGCGACATCGTCGGCGTCACGATGCTCATCGAGCTGGGCTTCCTGCCGGGTCGCGAGAAGCTCGGGCGGTATGGGGAGATGACGCACGCGGTGATCAAGTATTGATTTGGCGATTTCGCGATTTGGTGATTGGGCGATCGACACGTGGTCGGTCACGAGGGAATCAAGGTGACGCCTGACGAGTTGGAGTCGCGAGCACGGACGTTCGCGCTGCGGTGCATGCGCGTCGTCGATGCATTGCCGCTGAACGCGAGCGGCCGATCGGTCGGGCAACAGCTGGTGCGGTCGGCGACATCGGTCTACGCCAACTATCGCGCGACACGTCGGGGGCGAAGCGACAAGGAGTTTCTCGCGAAGCTGTCGATCGTTGTCGAGGAGGTTGACGAAGCGGAGATGTGGCTGGGCTTGATCGCGGATGCCGGACTACTCCCAAGCCCTAGGCTTGCATCGCTCAGGAAAGAAGCAGGCGAGCTAATGCGTATCTTCGCCGCCAGCCGAAAGACGGCTTCGGGCAAGCGCAAGCCGCCATCGACCTGAGCCAATCGCCAAATCACTAAATCGCCAACTCGCCAACTCGCCAAATCACCCCATGGACCCGCCCCCCACCAAACCGCCAAACGCCTACTGGGACGCCACCCGCGCGCCGCTGCAGTCGCTGGCGTTTCTGGTGCCGATCCTGCTGGCGTACGAGCTGGGCACGCTGGCGTACCGGGCGGCGATCGGGCCGCTGCCGGCGATCAAGGCCGAGTCGTGGCTGGCGTGGGTGTTCGAGCTGATCGGGGTGAGCGGGCGGGGCACGCCGGGGGCCGGGATCTGGGCGCTGCTGCTGCCGCCGGTGGTGATCGTGGTGGTGCTGCTGTCGATGCACTTTGTCGAGGGCGGCAAGTCGCGGGTGGTGCCTCGGATGTGGGTGGGGATGTGGGCCGAGTCGATCGTGCTGGCGGCGCCGCTGCTGGTGCTGACGGCGGTGATGTTCCGCGGGGCGGCGACGACGCTGCAGGCGACGGTCGACCCGCAGATGGCGGGGTGGCTGGCTGAGCTGCTGTGGTCGCTGGGGGCCGGGCTGTACGAGGAGCTGGTGTTCCGGCTGATGGCGATCGCGGCGGTGCACGCGGTCGCGACGTCGGTGCTGCGGATCAAGGAGCCGTGGGCGGCGCTGATCGCGATCGCGGTCTCGTCGGTCTTGTTTGCGCTGTACCACTTCGACGACCGCTCGGCGTTCGACGCGGGGCGGTTCGCGTTCTACCTGATCGCCGGCGTGTACCTCGCGGGGGTGTACCTGCTACGCGGGTTTGGGATCGTGGTCGCCTGCCACGCGGTGTACGACGTGGTGGTGGTGACGCTGGCGTGGTGGCAGGGGAGTTGATTCGCGTCGACCTGCGCCGCCGTTAGCCCCCGGCTCTGCCGGGGGTGACGAATCGTGCGTCTACGACAAGCCATGCGTCGTTAGTTAATCACCCCCGGCAGAGCCGGGGGCTAACGGGACGCTGCGCGTCGGGTTACCGTCGCTGCTCGGCGCAGTGCGCGAACAGCTCGGCCCACTCGCGGCGTTGGGTGGCGAGTAGCTCGGGGTGCATCTCGCCGTCGGGGTTGGGGACGGTGTCGTCGCGGTCGTGCGTCTCGGCGTGCTCGACGGCGTCGATGAAAGCGTGCGGGTCGTAGCCGGCGGTGTCGGTGCCCGAGCCGGCCGAGCCGCCGGCGACGTCGATCCGGCTGAAGACCGGGTGCGTGCCGACGCGGCGGAACCAGTAGTGGCTGTTGGAGAAGTCGCCCTCGCGGCGGTGCATGATCCCGTGCCAGAACGACCCGGTGGGGTTCTGGATGTGCTGGCTGACGGCGTGCGACTTGTCGAGCTGGTCCACGTACAGCCACAGCCCGGCGACCAGCGACGGCCGGTCGGCGATGGCGGGGTCGGCGACGGCCTGCTCGCAGAGGCCGATGGCGTTGCCGTCCGGCTGCTCGCCGACCAGCGTCGGCATCGCCTCGTCCAGCGGGAGGTAGTCGAACAGCGGTTGGCAGGCTTTGGCGATGGCGGCGGGCAGATGCATGACTTGGGAATGCGGAGTGATGAGTGCGGAATGAGGAATGATGGGGCGGCGGGTCGCCGGGGTCGGGATGGTAGGGCCTTCGGGCACGATCGGTCGGCGGGTGCCACACCTTGACCCGTCAGGGCAAGGTGTGCTTGGCGTCGTCAACTATCGGCACACCTTGCCGCTTCGCGGTCAAGGTGTGGCACCCCGCTGCCTGGGATGCCCGATCGGTCGGTATGGTGCCGGGCATGAGCGAGACGAGCAGCAACGTGACCTGGCACGGCGGGTCGGTCGGGCGGGACGAGCGGGCCAAGTTATTGGGCCAGCGGGGGGCAACGGTGTGGTTCACCGGGCTCTCGGGCTCGGGGAAATCCACCGTCGCCGTGGCCGTCGAGCAAGCGTTGTATGAGGCCGGCCGGCTGAGTTATCGGCTGGACGGCGACAACGTCCGCCACGGGCTGTGCGGCAACCTGGGCTTCTCGGCCGACGACCGCGACGAGAACATCCGCCGCGTCGGCGAGGTCGCCAAGCTCTTCGCCGACGCCGGCACGATCTGCCTCTGCTCGTTCGTCAGCCCCTACCGCGCCAGCCGACAGCTCGTCCGCGACATGCACGAGAAGGACGGCCTGGCTTTCATCGAGGTGTTCGTTGACGTGCCGATCGAAGTCGCCGAGTCCCGCGACCCCAAGGGGCTGTACAAGAAGGCCCGGGCCGGCGAGATCAAGGGGTTCACCGGCATCGACGACCCGTTCGAGGCGCCGCAGGACGCGGAGTTGGTGTTGCCGACGCACGAACTCGCGATCGAGCAGAGCGTAGAGAGGGTGGTCAAGACGTTGTCTGCTGCGAGCATCCTCAAGTAGCTGGTCTCGACGATGCCAAAGGTTTGCCCCGAGTGCGGATACAACCTCACGGGCCTCGACTCCACTTCGTGCCCCGAATGCGGCGCATCGATTGTTGGTGCAACTGAGTCAACGCGTCAGCAGATAGAGTCTCAGGTCGAGGGTGGGTGGTTACTTCAACTGCTGGGCGGTGGTTTCTGGATGTGCGCCTTCCCCGGTTTTTATGCGATTTACACCGGTGAGTTAGACGGAGTTCCGATGCTGGCAGCCGTGCTGCTTCTAGCATTGGCCGTTGCGGCGCTTGGTCAGCACATGGTGATCTCCGCCAAGCTAAAAAAGATAGGCGAGCGTGATCAGAACTCATATTGGCGACGTTGGAGTTACGTGCGATTCTTGTGCATGCTGATATTGCAGGCGTTGGCCGGAGCCGCGGTCGTGCTGGGGCTTTACTTGTTGGCAATGCTTGAAGACTGAATCGCTCCGCCTTAGGTGGGGTTAGTCTTGGCTGGTGTAGTTGCCACGAAATGTCATGGCTCTTCTTGTCGATCCATTCGCAATGGGGTTATTGGCGGACGGGCTGAAGCGACGAGACTTCAATCTATCCTTGGTTCGTTCTCTGATCTTGAACTAGCACGCCATGCCGCTGATCTGTCACAAGTGCGAGTACGACCTCACGGGCAATGAGTCTGGCTGCTGTCCTGAGTGCGGCGAACCGGTTGAAGCCAGCCTTGCCGCGCGACGGCGAGTGGTTGCGCGGTCGCGGCGTGACGTATACACGCTGCAGTTTTTGGGTGGTCTTGCTTGGCTGCTCGCGCTGTCCGGCCTAGATCGTCTGTACTTTTGGTGGGCGTCGAGCGTGCTCACAGTCATCGGCCTGTTGACAGCGATGGCGTTCCTGCTTGTCGGTGTCGGAGCGTTGGCTCGGGCGGATAACGATGAGTTTGCGTTGAACCCGCCGGCGGCATGGTCGAGGCGGCGCCTGCTGGCTCGCGCCGCGACGCTTCTTGGCCTCCAGGCGTTGGGAGCGATTGTCTTGCTCGCGATCTTCATTGGGCTGGCAAGAGGGTTTGGCGATTAATGCCCGATCCTTGTTAATCCAGCCATGCTCGTGCGGTGTTGCGAGATGTCGGAGTTTTCCTCGTCGATCGATTCGCGGCGGGATGATTCGCGGGTGGGATTAGCATTTAGCACAGAGCCGGTCCGATTCCTTGTCCTGAGCCAGCGCCCGATGCCTCTGATTTGTCACAAGTGTGGTTACGACCTCACCGCGAATGAGTCGGGGTGCTGCCCGGAGTGCGGCGAGTCCGTGGAAGCCAGTCGCCTCGCTGCGCAGCGGAAAAAGCCGCTCCCGAAGCCGGTCATTTACGCAAGCCAGGTCGTTGCCGCGACGCCGTGGCTTTTCGTCGTTCTGGGCGTGGGATTTGTCTTCGGTGGCGCGGCGTGGGCGTGGCTCCTGGTGATGGCTGGCGTCGCGATTGGTGTGGCGCTCACGTTTGAGAGCCTTCATGCCTTGATGAAGGCCGATGCGTATCGGCGAGTCGCTCGTGATGGTGAGGTGACCCGCGGACGTCGTCTTCGCTGGCTGGCGCAGCTGCTTGGCATCCAGCTCGCCACGGCTGCGGTGGTCTTGCTGTTTGGCGGCTGGTTGATCGGCGCTCTCTAGGGTCGAGCGGCTTCCGAGCGTGGCAAGTCCGTGTCGGCTGTGCCTTTAACTCACGAGATGTCGAAGTTCTCCTCGTCGATCGATTCGCGTCGGGATTGTTGGCGGACGCGGTCGCGGGCCTGGCGGTAGGCGCGTTTGCCGAGGACCTGGTGTCGGCGTTTGCGGTGGAGGTCGACGCCGGTGACGAGCCAGACGAAGGTGGGCCAGGCGTGCTTGCGGGTGGCGTCGTGGATGTCGTCGCGGGAGGGGAGTTTGTCGACGACGCTGAGCGAGGCGTCGGCGGCGTGGCCGGCGTAGTGGGCGAAGCCGTCGGCGAGGGTGCCGGTCCAGCCGGAGGAGGAGTCGAGGCCGTGGGGGAAGCGGGCGCGGACGGTGCGGGCGGTGTGCTTGGCGGCGTCGAGGGCGTCGCGGACGGCGCGGCGGGAGTTGGCGGGGAGCTCGGCGAGGGTCTGCTCGATGCCGGTGCGGACGTCGTCGAGGACGGCGTTGTGGGCGTGGGGCGGGGCGTCTTCCTTGAGCCGGGCGAGGATGGCGATGGCGATGGCGGCGGCGGCGAAGGTAGTGACGAACAGCAGGTCGAGGCCGCGGAGGTAGAGCAAGGGGTCGGTGAACTCGTGCTCGTCGCCGACGCGGCCGGCGACGAGGTCGATGTGGACCTCGTAGTGGGCGAGCGCGGTGGCGATGATGCCGCCGACGATGGGGCCGACGATTCCGCCGATGCCGACCGTGAGCTCGGAGACGGCGAGGAACGCGGCGGCGTCCTCGCGCGGGGCTCGGCTCATGGCGAGGTTGTTCATGCCCAGCGACGTGCCGGCCGCGCCCAGCGAGCGGACGACGTAGGCGACCAGCAGCAGCGGCAGGGTCATGAACCACGCTTCGGGCATCGTCGTCAGCGGCCAGATGAGCATCGACAGGGCGAACAGCGGCGCGGCGGTCATGAGCATCGCGCGGTTGCCGAAGCGGTCGGCGGCCCGGCCCCAGGCGGGGAGGGTGGCGACGGTGATGAGTTGTGAGAGCACGCCGAGCGTCACCAGCAGCGCCAGCGGGTAGTCGAGCGTCTTGAGGACGTAGACGGCGTAGAAGGGCCCGGCGAGGTTGATGACGAACGACCACGCGAGCAGGAAGATCAGGGCCGAGCGGAACGGGCCGTGGCGGAGCGGGCGGCGGATCATCTGGTGCCACGGCTCGGGGAAGCGGCGCTTCATCTTCGGCTCGGGCATGACGAGCATGGCCCCGAGCGACGCGAACCCGAACAGCGCGGCCAGCAGGAACACGCACGAGTAAGGCACCCAGGCGAGGTCCTTGGGCAGCGGGATCAGGGCGAGGTCGACGCCGATGCCGACGAGCAGGCTGACGACGGCCCCGGCGGCGAGCGAGGCGGACATGCGGCTGGAGAAGTAGCGCCCCATGAGTCGGACGGGGATGAGGTCTCGGATCCAGCCGTTGAAGGCGCAGCCGGCGACGGAGGCGAAGGCGTAGTAACCCAGCAGCAGGGCGACCATGGGCCAGAAGGACCAGTGCAGGCCGAAGACCAGCGGCAGGGCGGCGATGGGGACGATGAACGCGCGGGAGACGAGCGTGGTCGAGGCGGCGATGAGCTTGCGTCGGCCGAGCTTCTCGACCCATCGGACGGCGGGGATCTGCAGGAGCTGGGTGATGGGCGAGAGGGTGGCGAGCAGGCCGATCTGCCAGGCCGAGGCGCCCATGAGCAGGGCGAAGGCGGGCAGGAACGCGCCGGCGACGAGGATGTCCATGCACTGCGAGAGGACGCCGTCGGC
>JBCCZA010000064.1:0-15587 GCA_039188455.1 Planctomycetota bacterium | reverse complement strand
TCCGGCTGCGTCTCGCCGAGGCGGCGGAGGTTGGGCAGGTTGGCCTCGCCCTCTTTCAGGTAGCCGTCGGCGACGAGGGCCTGGGCGACGGAGGTGTAGGGCCGGCCGTTGGTGCCGGCGTAGCCGACGTGCATGGTCGAGCCGTCGGTGAGGTTGAGCTTGGCCGAGCCGTTGAGCTGGATGAGGTACGCGTCGAGGGCCGAGGGGAGGTAAGCGAGCTCGAGGCCGTCGAGTTCACCGGAGTCGCCGAGTTCGGCGCGGGTGGGGTACTGCTCGAATTGCTCCAGCGAGCCCTCGGGGGTGGCCCGGCCGTAGACGACGCCGGTGTTGGGGTCGGTGACGAGGTCGGCGGGTCGCTTGTAGATCGGGTGGCGGAAGCGCGCGGTCGGCGAGAGCGAAGCGTCGAAGATCGGCGAGTGATAGGCGGTGAAGAGCACCTCGCCGTCGCCGTCCCAGCCGACGGTTTGCCAGACGTCGAACTCCTGCTCGAGGCGTTGCTCGCGGACGGCGGCGACGGGCTCGGCGGCGATCTCGCGCAGGGCGAACAGCGAGGCTTTGGCGTGGCCGTGCGAGATCGGGCCGGAGGGATACGCTCGGCGGGACGAGGGGGCGTCGAACCAGCGAAGCGAGCGGTCGAGACCCTCGAGGAAGGCGGGGTCGTTGATCTGCCGAGCGGCGGTGCGTAGCGACGGGCGCTCGGCCGGGTCGGTGATCTGCCTCAGGCCGAACGCGCCCTCGGGCAGGGACGAGGCGTAGTCGGGCTCGGTCTTCTCGGCCGGTTGGCAGGCGGAGAGGATGGCGACCGACGCGGCGACGATGAGTCCGGGCGTGATGGCCTTGAACGGCCGACGGTGTAGCGGGCTTAGCATGGGCTTGGTGATGGCGGCGTCTTGGGACATCGTCAGTCTAACCCGCGGAGGCCCGAGGTTGCTTGGCTTGACTGCGAGGCGGAAATGGGGGGTGGCCTTGCGCGTCGTGGCGTTGTTGCTCATCGTTGCGGGCGTCGGGCGCGGCGCTTGGCGTGTCGTGTACACGTCGGCCGTGGCTCCTGCGGTGAATGCTCCGATTTCGCCTAGGCAGGCGGCGCTGATTGATCGCTATCGAGGAGTCGGCGAGGCGTTAGGCGGTGTTGAGCGAGCCGGATATGTGGCTGAAGGCGGCGGAACTGACGGCGAAGCGAGACTGGTGGCGGGGTTATTCGCTCTGCCGACCGTGTTGGTCCCTGAGCCGGATGGCACTGGGGTCTGGCTGATCGACGCGGCCAGCGACGACGCGGCGCTGGCGATCGCGGGCGTCCGTGGCTTGAGGCCTGGCCCGGTGCTTGCAGCAGGGCTGCTTGTCGCGGAGTCCCGGACCGAGCCGACGAGGAGCGCGCCGCGGTGAGCGCGTTGTGGCTGATTCTCGCGGCGGCGTTGCCGCTGGCGACCGGTTGGCTGGTGGCCGACGGGCTCGGCGCGCGGACGGCAGGGTCGAGGCGGGCCGTGGCGAACGCAACGCTCGTGGCCGTGCTTGCGTTGCCGATCGGCATGCTGCTTCACGGCGGCTGGTTTGCGTTGGCGGCGGTGACCCTGCCGGGCATGCGATGGTTGCCGCTCGTCGGCGATGCCGCGCTGCTCGCCGGGGCGTGGTGCGCCTGGCGGCGGCTGCGTCTGCCGTCGGGCCGACGCGTTGCGGGGGTGAGGCGGCCTGGCCTTCGCGATGCCTGGCCGCTGATCGCCATGGCCATGGTCGCGGCGCTGTCGATCGCGGCGGCGTGGGGGTGGCATCGCGTGGCGCCGCTGGGCGAGTGGGATGCGCTGGCGATGTGGACGCTGCGGGCGCGGATGCTGGACCTGGCCCCGCCGACGATTGGCGTGATCTTCGCCGCGCCTTTTGCTCACCCCGACTATCCCCTCATGCTCTCGGCGAACGTGGCGCGGCTGTGGCGTTGGTCCGGGCAAGACGGGCTGTGGGTCAGCGGTGCGGTTTCCGCGGTGAGCGCCGGCCTGATGCCCGCGATCGTCGGTGCGGTGTGTTGGCGGCAGCGAGGCGCTTGGCTGGGGCTGGCCGGCTTGCTGGGGGCGGGAGGTTGCTACGCGTTCGTGCGGGATGCGTCGACGCAGTACGCCGACACGTGGCTGGCGACGATGATGGCGGGTGTCGCGGCGGCGATGGCCGTGACGATCGAGTCGCATCGGGCGTCGGCGTGGCGATGGGGTGTGATCGCCGGGCTGCTGCTGGGCGCGGCGGCGTTCACGAAGAACGAGGGCGTGCTGTTCGCGGCGTTGATGCTGGCGGCGGGCGGGCCGATCGCCTGGTTACGCCGCGATGCCCGCTGGGCGCTCGGGCTCGTTGTCGGCCTGCTGCCGGGGGCGCTGCTGGTGGCCTGGATCAAGTGGATGTCGATCGACCACGCTGCCGGCGGTGGGCACGCGGGGCCCGGGCTGTGGGCGGAGCGGCTGCTGGACGGTGCGCGATGGGCCGAGATCGGTCTTGGCTTGCGATCGATGGCCGGGGCCAACCTGGAGTGGGCCACGCCGGCGCTGCTCGTCGCGGGTGCCGTCGTGCTGCGATGCACAGCGCGTGGCCGGCGCGGGTGGCTCGCCCCGCTGGCGCTTGGCGGCGTGGCTGTGTCGCAGGCCGCGGTCTACCTGGCGTTCTACGTGCTCGGCTCTCCCGACCCGGCGTGGCACGTGCATCGCTCGGCCGACCGGCTCAGCCTGCACCTCTGGCCGACCGTCGTGATGGCCGCCGTGCTGCTCTGCCCTTGCCTCAGCCGTCCTGCCCGATGATCAGCAGCCGGGCCTGTTCGGCGGCCTTGTCGAACTGGTCGTTGTGCTTGTACACGTCGATCAGCCGCATGCGGATCGCCCGCTTGATCGTGGGGCTGGCCGCCTCGTCCAGCACGCTCTCGAGAAACACGAGCTGCTCGTCTTCCTCGTGGTGCTCGTTGACGGCGAGGATCCCCGCGATCGCCGCGGCGTCGGGGTCCTTGGCGATCTCGGTCACCTGCTGCACGACGTCCATGATCCGCGTGACCGCCTCGAGCTCGGCGAAGTACATCTCGAACCCGGCCAGCTCGCGCTCGATCTCCTCGGCGAAATCGTCGTAGTCCTCCTCTTCGTCGTACTCGTCGTCTCCGTCATGGTCATCGTCGTCGCCCTCGCGTTCCGTGAACTCGATGCGGTCGTCGTCCTCCTCGTCGGACTGGGCCAACGCCGACGGGGCGGGGATGAGCGAGATCGCGCCCCACGCGAGGAGCACGGCGGCGAGCAGCATCGGCAGGTCACGACGAAGGCGTAGCGGTGTCATCGTTGGCACTCCGGATCGAGCGGAAGGAAGGGATCGAGGGGAAGGATGAGGGGCTGAGCGACACGATTCGCTGCCGCTGGGCTCGGGTGAGCGAGGAGGTGGGCATCGCGGACAGGCCACGCGTGGTCGTCGGGCGACGGCTGAACTCGGGACGCTGCGGCAGGGCAAAGCCGGGGCGTGTCGCGAGCCGGGACGTTGTCGATGATGCCGTGCGTGTCGCAGACGCAGCGATCGGCAGCTCGGTCGGCGTATCAGTAACGAGGTCGTTGCTGACCACCGGCGTGTCGATCGGCGGCGTCCGCGGCGTCAGCCACCACCCCGCGCCCACGGCCAACGCCAGCGCTGCCGCCGCCGGCAACGCCCACCACCCCGCACGCGACACCCACGGCATGCCGCTCGTCGGCGACACCGACGCCCGACGCGCCAGTTCGCCGAGGTCACCCGGGTACGCCTCCCGTCGATAGCTCGTCCGCAGGCCGCGCGTGCTCATCGCTCGCCCCCCGCCATCAGCCGACGCATCGACTTCAGCCCGCTGTGCACCGCCGCCTTGACCGTGCCCTGCCGGCAACGCATCGCCTCGGCCGTCTGCTGGATCGTCAACCCCTCAAGGTATCGCAGCGTCACCGCCTCGCGCTGGCGCGGGGGCAGCTCGCCCAGCGCCGCGTGCAGCCGGCCGTGATCCTCGGGCAGCTCGGGCGTGTGCGTTGGCTCGTGGCCCTCCAGGTCGCCCGCCCGATGCCGGACCGCCCGACGACGCGCCTCGCGGCAGACGTTCAACGCCACGCCGAAGCTCCACGTCTCGAACCGCCCCGCCTCGCGCAGCCGCCCCATCCCCCGCAGCACCCGCAGCGCCACCTCCTGCGTCGCGTCCTCCGCCTCGTGCGGCCGACGCAACTGGGCCAGGCAGTAGCGGTACCAGCGGTCCTGCATCTGCCGCAGCAGCGCGGCCGCCGCCTGCCGATCTCCCACCCGTACCCGCCCCGCCAGCGCAACCACCGACCCCGGCTCCGTCGAGCCGAGGCCCCCAGCTTCGCCACGCGACGCGCTGAACGACACAGGGACACAGATCGGGCCGAGCACGGTCATGCCACCAGTGTGTGCGAAAACGGCCGTGCCGGGTTTACCCGCCCAAGAAAAAACCCACGCCCGGGAGCGTGGGTTTCGGGTCATGCGGATAGCGTGCCGGCTTACTTCTTGGGCTTGCCGAACTTGATCGCGGCCTGGGCGGC
This sequence comes from Planctomycetota bacterium, assembly GCA_039188455.1. Lineage (GTDB taxonomy): Bacteria > Planctomycetota > Phycisphaerae > Phycisphaerales > Phycisphaeraceae > JBCBUE01. The sequence goes on along the minus strand of JBCCZA010000064.1, from coordinate 11,067 downwards.
GGCGAGACGGGCGATGGGCACGCGGAACGGCGAGCAGGACACGTAGTCCAGCCCGACGCGGTGGCAGAAGCCGACCGACGCCGGGTCGCCGCCGTGCTCGCCGCAGATGCCGCACTTCAGGCCCTTCTTGCTCGACCGGCCCTTCTTGACGCCCATGTCGACGAGTTGGCCGACGCCGTCCTGGTCCAACGACTGGAACGGGTCCTTCTCGAGGATCTCGGCGTCGATGTAGTGCGGCAGGAACGTGTTCACGTCGTCACGCGAGTAGCCGAAGGTGAGCTGCGTGAGGTCGTTGGTGCCGAAGGAGAAGAAGTCGGCGTGCTCGGCGACCTCGTCGGCCGTCAGCGCGGCGCGGGGGATCTCGATCATCGTGCCGACGGTGATGTCGAGCTTCTTGGTGAACTTCTTGGCCTTCTTGACCGCGGCGATGGTCGCCTCGACCTTGCCGCGGAGCAGTGAGAGCTCGTTCTTATGCCCGACCAGCGGGATCATGATCTCGGGGACGGCCTTGATCTTCTTGTTCGCACAGGCGATGGCGGCCTCGACGATCGCCGTGACCTGCATGTCGAGGATCTCGGGGTAGGTCACCGAGAGGCGGCAGCCGCGGTGGCCGAGCATCGGGTTGGCCTCGTGCAGGGCGGCGACGCGACGCTTGACGTCGGCCGTCTTGATGCCCAGCTCCTTGGCGATCTCGGCCTGGGCCTTGGCGTCGTGCGGCAGGAACTCGTGCAGCGGCGGGTCGAGCAGGCGGACGGTCACGGGCAGGCCCTTCATCGCCGTGAAGATGCCGACGAAGTCCTTGCGTTGGAAGGGCAGCAGCTTGCCCAGCGCCTTCTGCCGGTCGGCGAGGTTCTCGGCCAGGATCATCTCGCGCATCGCGCCGATGCGATCCGGCTCGAAGAACATGTGCTCGGTGCGGCAGAGGCCGATGCCCTGGGCACCGAAGCCGCGGGCCCGCTGGGCGTCGCCGGGGGCGTCGGCGTTCGTGCGGACGTCGAGCGTGCGGTGCTTGTCGGCCCACTTCATCAGGGTGCCGAAGTCGCCCGACAGCTTGGGCTCGACTGTCGCCATCTGCCCGGCGAAGACCTCGCCGGTCGAGCCGTCGATCGAGAGCACGTCCTTGTGGGTGTAGGTCTTGCCGTGGACGGTGATCTTGCGCTTCTTCTCGTCGATGACGATGTCGCCGGCGCCGGCGACGCAGCACTTGCCCCAGCCGCGGGCGACGACCGCCGCGTGGGAGGTCATGCCGCCGGTCGAGGTGAGGATGCCCGCCGCGGAGTGCATGCCGTCGACGTCCTCGGGGCTGGTCTCCTTGCGGCAGAGCAGGACGGACTCGCCGGCGTGGGAACGCTCGACGGCCTCCTCGGCGGTAAACGCCAACTTGCCGAAGGACGCTCCAGGCGACGCTGGCAAGCCGATCGTCAGCGGGCTGGCCTTCTTCTTGGCCACGGGGTCGAAGCTGGGCAGCAGCAGCTGCGTCAGATCGTTGGCCGGGACGCGGAGGACGGCCGTCTTCTCGTCGATCAGCTTCTCCTTGACCATGTCGCAGGCAATCTTCACCGCGGCCGCGCCCGTGCGCTTGCCGCTGCGCGTCTGCAGCATGTAGAGCGTGCCGCTCTCGATCGTGAACTCGATGTCCTGCACGTCGCGGTAGTGCTTCTCGAGCTTGTCCTTGATCTGCAGCAGCTGGCGGTGGGCCTTGCGGTCCCACTTGGGCATCTCCTTCACCGGCTGCGGCGTGCGGATGCCGGCGACGACGTCCTCGCCCTGGGCGTTGATGAGGAACTCGCCGTAGAACTGGTTCTTGCCGGTCGACGGGTCGCGGGTGAAGGCGACGCCGGTGCCGGAGGTCTCGCCCATGTTCCCGAAGACCATGGACTGGACGTTGACGGCCGTGCCCTCGAGGCCGGTGATCTCGTTGATCTGGCGGTAGCGGATCGCGCGCGGCGTGTTCCACGAGCTGAAGACCGCGGTGATCGACAGCTTGAGCTGGTGCAGCGGGTCCTGCGGGAAGGCCATGCCCGCGTGATCGGCGATCACCCTCTTGTAAGCCGTGCACAGCTCGACCAGCCCGGCGGTCGGCACCTCGGTGTCGAGCTTGACGCCGAGCTTGGCCTTGATCTTGTCGAACTCGTCCTCGAAGTACTCGTGCTCGACGCCCATGACGACGTCGCCGTACATGTTCAGCAGGCGGCGATAGGCGTCGTACGCGAAGCGCTTGTTGCCCGAGGCGTTGGCCAGGCCGACCACGGCTTTGTCATTTAGCCCGAGGTTCAGGACCGTGTCCATCATGCCGGGCATCGAGACGGCCGCGCCCGAGCGGACCGACATGAGCAGCGGGTTGTCCGACGAGCCGAACTTCTTGCCGGTCTCCTTCTCGACGACCTTGACCGCCGCGGCGACCTGATCCATCAGCTTGGCCGGCAGCTTCTTGCCGTTCTTGTAGTACTCGGCGCAGGTGGCGGTGGTGATGGTGAACCCGGGGGGCACGGGCAGGCCGATCGAGGTCATCTCGGCGAGGTTGGCGCCCTTGCCGCCGAGGAGCTCGCGTTGCTTGGCGTCGCCCTCGCACTTGGTCTTGCCGAAGCTGTAGACCATCTTGGCCGTCTTCTTGGTGGTGGTCTTTTTCTTGGGAGCGGACTTGGCCATAGCGATACCTGTGCGGGGATAGTGAAAACCGGTCGGCGGCCCGAGCGGGGCGGGCATTCTAGGGCCGACCGTCGCGCGGTCAATCACACCCTCGGCGGCCGCCGCGGCAACGGAATCGGTGGCTGGGGGATGGCCGCGGGCCGGGTCAGCCGCCGCGCGGCGCGAACACGATGACCTGGCCCACATACGCCGCGTCGAAGTCGGCGCGCGGCATCCAGCGATCCCCGATCGACGGGTCGAAGAGGTGGACGGTCTCACCGCCCGCGTCGAGCACCACCACCATGTGGCGGGAGGCCTGCCCCAGCCGCAGCGACGTCAGCATCGGCGTGGGCAGCGTCGCGAGATCGTCGACCTCGGCGGACAGCAGCACGGCCCGCGTCGCCCGGCCCGCGAGCTTGCGCGTGACGCCGTCGTACGCCCGCACCAGCGTCGAGCCGGCGATCGGCCGCGTGCCCGTCAGCCCCGCCATCTCGTCCTCGGTCGTCTCCACCCCGACCATCCCCAGCGCCGTCGCCGTCGCCGCCGCGACGCAGGTGTAGTCCGTGCTCTGCAGCACGCGTCCTGCCTGGCGTGTCGGCGCACCCAGCGTCGGCTCGGGCTGCAGCATCCACATCCCGCCGTAGGCGAAGAACGCCGCCCCCACCGCCGTCGACACCCGCGCCAACACCCGCTGCCTCGGCAACGCCGCCGCACCCATCGCCGCGCCGACGATCAGCATGAACCCCGGCACCGCCCCCGTCCCCTCCAGCCGAGCCAGCAACCCCACCGGGATCAGCATCACCGCCACGTCCGGCCGGTACTGCAGCGCCACCCACACCCCCAGCCACGCCAACCCGACGACCACCGCCAGTCGCCCCAGCCGCGGGCTCCGATGCGCCGCCCACAACCCGACTGCCCAACTCAACAGCGCCGCCGAAGCGAGCGTCGCAAACCACATCGATGGCGAGAGCATGGCAGAGCCCAGGAAGACGCAGACCTAGACCTTCTGCGTCGGGCCGATCCGCCATCGACTTGCCCCGCACCCGCCCCGGATCCGTAATTCACACCCAGTCTTCGGGCACCGGCCTGACCCGACCGTCGCGATCGACGCAGACCAGCGTCGTCTCCGCCTCGGTCAGCAGCTCGTCCCCACGCAAGACCCGATAAGCATGCTCGAGCTTCACGCCCCGCGTCTTGGTCGCCACGCACGCGACGCTCAACTCGTCGTCGTAAAACGCCGGCCGGCGATACCGCACGCTCAGCCGCGCCACCACGCACATCAGCCCGTCGGCCTCCACCGCTTTGTAATCCTTGCCCATCGCGCGCAGCAGCTCCGTCCGCGCGATCTCCAGCCACACCGGATACGTCGCGTGATGCACCACGCCCTGCGGGTCGCACTCCGCGTAACGCACACGCACCGGCACCGTGATCGTCGGGTGCCCCTCCGCCGTCCGCCCTAGCTCCAGCATGCGGATCACGCTACGCGCAATGCCCCGCGCTGTCACCCCTTGGCGTAGAAGGCGAGCTTGCCGATCGTCTTCACCCGACGCAGCGTGCTGAAGTACGCGTCGTCCTTCAGCCCCGCGTTCTTGAACGCGATCACGCCGGACAGGCGGTCACCCTCGATCACGGCCTTGGCCTCGTGCAGGCACTCGACCCAGCCCCGTCGCTCCGCGTCGTTCATCGCCGCCCAGTCGTCGCTCTTGCGCCACAGCGGGCTGTCGCCCGTCACCGAGGCGAACCCGTTCTTCTGGTGCACGACGCCGTAGACCGTGTCGGGGTAGTCCGCCGAGTCGACACGATTCAGCACCACCGACCCCACCGCCCGCCGCGCCGACGCCGACTGATCCAGCGCCTCGGCAAACATCACCCGCGCCAGCCACCGCTGCTCGCCCGTCACCCCCGCCGGCTCGGCCGCCGGCGTCGCGGTTTCCGGGCTCGCCTCATCGCCGCCCCCGCATCCCCCGATCAGCCCCACCAACGCCAGCAGCATGACCCACCCCACCCAGCTCCGCATCACGCCTCCGCCGCCGACCGATCGAGCTGCAGCACCTGCTCGTCGGCGTGGTAGCTCGACCGCACCAGCGGGCCGGACTCGCAGTGACGGAACCCCGCCTCCTCCGCGACGCGCTTGAAGGCCACGAACTCGGCCGGCGTCACCCACCGCGAGATCGGCAGGTGCCTCGCCGTCGGCTGCAGGTACTGGCCGATCGTGAGGATGTCGCAGCGGTCGTGCACCCCCGGGTACGTCGCTTGCGGATAAGCGACTTCGCCGAGCGTGGCGTCCAGGTCGATGCCGTGGGCGGCGGGCGTCGCGGGGGTCGAGGCCAGCGGAGTGAGGCCGGGCCGATCCGGGTCCGGCACGTCCATCGGGTCCCGATTCGTCGTCGGCCGGTCGTCGGCCACGCCCGGGACGTGCGTGCCCTCCATCACGTCGTGGATCAGCTCGTGCACCTCCTCGTCGCGCTCGCCGATGCCGACCATGATCCCCGTCTTCACCGTCAGCCCCTGCGCCTTGGCCCGGCGCAAGAGCTCGATCGACCGCCAGTACTTCGCCTGCGGCCGCACCGCCGGGTACAGCCGCGGCACCGACTCGAGGTTGTGGTTCAGGATCTCCGGCCGCTCGTCCAGCACCAGCTGCAACGCGTCCCAGTCGCCGTTGAAGTCGGGGATCAGCACCTCGATGTGCGTCTCGGGGCTCTGCCGACGCACCTCACGGATCATCTCCGCCCAGATCGCCGCCCCGCCATCCGGCAGCTCATCCCGGTTCACCGACGTGACGACCAAGTGCTTGAGGTTCATGATCGCCGCGGCCTCGCCGACCCGCCGCGGCTCGTCGACGTCGTACTCCGGCGGTCGGCCGGTCTTGATGTGGCAGAACCCGCACGCCCGGGTGCAGACGTCGCCGAGGATCATCATCGTCGCCGTCCCGCGGGCCCAGCACTCGCCCATGTTCGGGCACTTGGCCGACTCGCAGACCGTGTGCAGCTTGTATTTGTCGATGAGGGCCCGCGTCTGCCGGAACCCCTCGCCGCCCGGCAGCTTGGCCCGCAGCCAGTCCGGCTTCTTGCGCTTGATGAACGACCGCGGCTCCACCGCGTTGCCGATCACCATGTCGCCCAGCGAGACCCGCTTCATATGCCACAGCTTAGGGCCCAATCGCCCCCATTTAAATCGACGCGACCAACCACCCCCATTAGCCCCCGGCTCCGCCGGGGGTGAACCACCACCCGCCCAGGCCACTGTCGGACGCCTCCGATTCCTCACCCCCGGCAAAGCCGGGGGCTAACGGGCGAGGATCTAGCTCAACGACAGGAATCTCTGTCGGAGCAGCGGCAACGCGCGATCTCGCCAAAAGGCGATCGAGATTCCGCCACTCGACATACCTCGATCTCGATATCTGTCGACGCGAACGATCCCATCGCTGTCCATCGACCGGCCGACCTGCTGACAAAAAGCAGCCGAAACAATCTCAACTAGTTCTTCTTCACGATGCGGCAACGGCAGACCCGAGAGTTGATCTCGTAGATCACGCCACAGCAAAGGGTCTCCCCGAAGCCCCCAAGTGTCCGGCTCTGGGTCGAAGAGTGCACCGACGGTCAGTTGCCCCGGCATCCTGCGGTTACCCCGCATCCACCTCAACAAATCGCTCGATCGACCGCAGGTCGCGGATGACATCGACGGTGGCGCGGATGGTGCCGGCCTCGCCCTGCTGGCCCTTGACGGGCTCGTGGCCGATGCGGACGTGCCCGCCATAAAACCGCCCGCCGCGGCGGGTCGGGGCGAAGCCCTTGCGGCGGACCTTGGCCCGGCGGTCGAGCTCGGCCTTGACCGACTCGTCCTTGGCGAACAGCCGCTTGATCGTCTTCGACGCGGCGTCGCTCGTCACCGGCTTGGTGACCTTGACGGTGATCGTCTGTCCGGGCGTGATCGAGTCCAGGGCCATGGCGCGTCTCAGGGTCGGTGGGGTGAGTTAAGGGGTTGAGAGCCCGCTTCCCGGGGGATCGGGCGAGCCAAGCAGTATCGAGCCGGGCCGCGGGCGTGTCAACCGCCGCCTTGCCGGCGGGGGGGAAGTCAAGTATGGTTCGCGGTTCGCCATCGGCCCGGCGGCGTTGACGTCAACGCCGGCCAAAGCCCGATCCGCCCCGCCGCCTGAACAGGACCGGGGCAACGCGTCGATCGGGCCACCGGGTCGTGACACTGATGTCGCCCTCAGGGCCGACCTCTCAGGAGACGCCGCCATGTCCGACGCCCCCACATCCACCAACGACAAGTCCCTGTACGAGGGCTTGTTTCTTTTCTCCCCCGCCGCCGGCACCGAGATCGACGAGACCCTCCAGCTCGTCCGCGACATGATCGAGCGCGTCGAGGGCGAGATCGTCACCCTCGCCAAGTGGGAAGAACGGAAGCTCGCCTACACCATCGGCGACATCAAGCGTGGCCTCTACGTCCTCTCGCTCTTCCGCGTCGACGGCACGAAGATCGTCAACATCGAGCGCGACTGCAACCTCTCCGAGGACGTCGTGCGGGCGATGATCACCAAGGCCGACCACATGGGCGAGCTCGAGATCGAGGCCGCCATCAACGGCGCCCAAACCGCCACCGAGATCGAAGAGTTCAAGAACGGCGGCACCCCCGGCGAATCGGCCGACGCCGCCCCAGCCGAGGCGGCTGCCGAGGCCCCCGCCGAGAAGTCCGAGCCCGCCGAAACCCCGGCCTGACCCCCGGCCGCTCGGCACTCATTACTCCTAACTCCACCACTCCTTAACTCGCGCCAGCGCCATGCCCAACCTCAACAAAGTCATGCTGATGGGCAACCTGACCCGCGACCCAGAGCTGCGGTACACGACCAGCAACATGGCCGTGGTGAACTTGGGCTTGGCCGTCAACCGCCGCTGGACGAACAAGCAGACTAACCAGCAGCAGGAAGAGACGACCTTCATCGACCTCGAGGCCTGGGGCCGCCAGGCCGAGGTGCTCAACCAGTACCTCCGCAAGGGCCGGCCGGTCTACGTCGAGGGCCGGCTCAAGCTCGACCAGTGGCAGGACCAGTCCGGCAACAACCGCTCCAAGCTCAAGGTCGTCGTCGAGAACTTCCAGTTCATCGACAACCAGGGCGGCGGCGGCCAAGGCGGCGGTGGCGGCGGCTACGACCAGCAATCCGGCGGCGGCTACGGCGGTGGCGGCGGCAACCGCCAGCAGTCACGCGGCGGCGCCCCCGGCGGCGGCCAATCCGGCCCCCCGGCCCCGGCCCACGAACCCATCCCCGAGGACGACATCCCGTTCTGACCCCACCCCCGTTGGCGTTGTGACACGGCACGCATTGCCGTGATCCGCGGCGTCTAACTCCACCTCACGGAGGACAGCCCCATGAAGACCATCGAACTCCTGCTCGTCGAGAACGTCGACAACCTCGGCATCGTCGGCGATGTCGTCAAGGTCAAGCCCGGTTACGCCCGCAACTACCTGCTGCCCATGCAGCTCGCCGAGCCCCCCTCGGACGAACGCATCGCCGCCCTGGCCGACCGCCGCAAGCAGGTCGAGGCCGAGCTCGCCACCCTCCGCGCCAAGCACGAGAAGCTCGTCGCCGACATCGCCGAGTTCGAGCTGACCATGCAGCGCTCGCACAACGACCAGGGCATCCTGTACGGCGGCGTCTCGCAGCACGACATCGCCGAGGCGCTCCGCGAGGAGGGCTACGCCGTCGAGGACCGCTTCGTCCGCATCGGCGAGCAGATCAAGCGGCTCGACACCTACACGATCCCCGTCGTCATCGACAAGGAGCTCAAGGCCGAGGTCAAGCTCTGGGTCGTCTCCGACCGCCCGGCCGAGGAGCTCGCCGAGCTCGAGGGCCGCGAGGAGCTGGAGATCGATGACGAAGGCGAGGTGGTGGAGAAGCCCGCCGCGGCCGAGTCGACCGACGCCCCGGCCGAAGAAGCGACCCCCGCCTCGGCGTAACGGCCGTTTAGCCGGCGAGATTTCTCGCCGCCGCCACGCCGATCATCTGAAGAACCCCACGAAGCGACGCGATTCACTCGCGTCGTTTTTCTTTACCACGAGTTCAATCCCCGAAGTACTCCGCCGCCGACGTGGATGTCTCCCGCACGCGAACCATCTTGAGCATCGGGAGCTCATCAATCAGTCGATCATAGATCCACTTGGCCAGGTTCTCGGCGGTCGGGGTCTCGAGGCCTTCGATGTCATTGAGGTACTGGTGGTCCAGCCGATCGACGATCGGCTCGGCGATCCGCTTGATCTCGCCAAAGTCCACGAGATACCCCTTCGCGGGGTCGACTTCGCCCTCGAGGGCCACGTCAAACTTGAACGTGTGCCCGTGCAGGCCTCGACACTTGTGCCCCTCGGGGAAAGTAGGCAGCCGGTGGGCGGCGTGAAACTCGAACGTCTTGGTCAAAACGGTCCGCATGACAAGCAATTTACATACACGGGGTTGAGCCCGCGACGCCCAGCGACCGGCGAATCGCCGTCACCACAAAGGCACGCTAGCCGCCTGCTTCAAGCATTCGCATAGGCCATCGCCGTCCACCGCTGACGCGCCCCAACCCGACGCAAAACCCTCATACCTAGAAGCAGTAGGTATGGCTGATCTGCCGACCGATTAGTGAGGTGACGTCGTCTCGCTAAACCCCGCGCGCCATCGGGTCCCAGAGGTGCTTGTGCAGCTGCGTCTGCACGCGTACGCCGTGCAACTGATCGGCGAGCAGCCACTCCGCCAGGTCGGTCAGCGACAGCCCCTCGACCCCAGCGATCTCATCGCCCGCCGGCATCGCCGCCGCGGCGCTCAGCAGCACCGCCCCGCTCCGCTCGACAAGCCGGTGCTCGTCGATGATCGCGCGGGCCCACTCGTAGTCCGCCCGGTCGCAGCAGACAATCTTCACCTCGTCGCGATCGGTGAGGTGTTCGACGTTGGGCCAGTGGTTGCGGTCGGCCTGCCCCGAGCCGGGTGTCTTGAAGTCGAGGACACGGATCACCCGCGGGTCGCAGACGGAGATGTCGCACGCGCCAGACGTCTCCAGCGTCACCGTCACCCCCGCGTCGCAGAGCCGGGCCATTAGCTCGTGCACGCCCTTCTGCAGCAGCGGCTCGCCACCGGTCACCTGCCACAGCCCGCACGCCCCGCCGAGCCGTCGCCCCTCGGCGACGATCTGCTCGACCGTCATCGCCCCGCCCTCGTGGAAGGCGTAGGTCGTGTCGCAGTACGCGCACCGCAGGTGACACCCGCGCAGCCGCACGAACACGCAAGGCAGCCCCGACCGCGTGCCCTCGCCCTGCACGCTGTAGAAGATCTCGTTGACCTTGAGGCGCGTCGGGTTGCTCATCGCGTTGCCCCACTCACCGGCTCGCGCAACGCAGCGAGAAGCTCGCAGATCGTCCGCCCCATCGCCGGGTGGACCGCATCGCTTGCGATCTCCGCTAAAGGCTCGAGCACGAACGCGCGCCCGGCCATCCGCGGGTGCGGGACCGTCAAGCCCGGCTCGTCGATCACCGCGTCGCCGTGCAGCAGCAGGTCGATGTCGATCCCCCGTGGCCCGTCCTTAACCCGCCCCTCAACCGGCTCGCGCCCCATCGCCCCCTCGATCCTCTGCGTCGCGTCCAGCAGCTCACGCGGGCTCAGCGTCGTGTCGAGCCCGACCGCCGCGTTGAGGTACCGCCCCTGCCCCGCCGGCCCGCCGACCGGCTCGGTCTCGTGCATCGAGCTCACCGCCGCCACCGCCGTCCCCGGCAACCCGCCCAGCCGCGCGACCGCCGCCTCGATCGCCGCCGATCGGTCGCCCAGGTTCGATCCCAACGCCAAGTACGCTCGCGTCACGCCCGCATGCTATCCCTGCCGTTCAGCCGGCGAGATTTCTCGCCGGTGGGACGCTCGACAGACCAGACGGACCGTTGGATGCGTTCCTCGCCCCGGCGAGAAATCTCGCCGGCTAAACGCGCCCAGGAATCGCAACCCGGGCCGGCCCGTTGTTCGCACTACAATGCCCGACTTGACCGATCCGCCGACAACCGCCGCCCCCCCGCCGCCCGTCGAGGCAGCACCCCCGCCCGGCACACCCCCCGAGGCCGTCGGCCCGGCGTACGACCCCGCCACGCTCGACCTCGACGCCATCAACGGCAAGCTCGGCGACGCCTCGCCCGACGCCGTCGTCCGCTGGGTCGCCGAGCACTTCCCCGACCGCGCCATCCTCTCCACCAGCTTCGGCGCCCAGTCGGCCGTCATGCTCGACCTGGTCACCCGCCACCTGCCCGACATCCCCGTCGTCTTCATCGACACCGGCTTCCACTTCCCCGAGACCTACAAGTTCGCCGACGAGCTCACCGCTCGGTTCAACCTCAACCTCAAGGTCTACACGCCTGCCATCTCCGCCGCGTGGATGATCCAGCGCCACGGCAAGCTGTGGGAGCAGCAGACCCGCGAAGCCCTGC
>JBCCZA010000063.1:0-15610 GCA_039188455.1 Planctomycetota bacterium | reverse complement strand
GTGGTCCCGCGACGACGAGTCCGAGGCCGACATGCTCGGCCTGCGCTACATGACCGCCGCCGGCTACAACCCCGAGGGCATGGTCCAGCTCATGGAGATCCTCGACAACGCCTCGGGCGGCGGCGGCGTCGAGTGGACCGCCACTCACCCCCTGCCCAAGACCCGCATCGACCGCACCTCCCGCATCATCCGCGAGGAATACGCCGCCGACCTCGACCTGCCGTTCTACGAGGACCGCTTCAAGAAGCAGGTCGGCAAGCCGCTCAAGCAGATGGACGCCCCCAAGGCCGGACAAGCCGCCACGCCGGGCGCCCTGGCCGCCGGCGCCGGTGCCCTAGGCTGTCCTTGTGCCGGTCACGCCCACGTCTCCACCCACGCCCGCGCCCACCACTAACCCCGCCTGGTCGGCCGACGACCTGGCGAAGAACCCGCACGCCGCGCCCGACAAGGCCAGCCGCGTTGAGCGGATGTTCGCCGCGATCGCGCCGTGGTACGACTTCAACAACCGCGTCCTCTCGCTCGGCCTCGACCAGCGATGGCGGAAGGTGGCGGTCGACATGGCTGAGCTGCGGCCGACCGATCGTGTGCTCGATGTCGCGTGTGGGACGGGTGACCTGACGCTGGCGTTTGCCGATCGGTTGTCGGGCCTCTCGGCGAACCCGCCGCGCGTGATCGGCCTCGACTTCACGTTCGCGATGCTGCCGATCGCCAGCGACAAGTCGCGGCAGCGCCGCCCGCCCGCCGATCCGCCGATCCACCCATCCGCCTTCGGCGCCGCCGACGCCATGCGGCTGCCCCTGCCCGACGCGTCGTTCGACGTCGTCTCCATCGCCTTTGGCATCCGCAACGTCGTCGACCCGGCCGCGGCGATCGGCGAGTTCTTCCGCGTGCTGCGGCCGGGCGGCCGGCTAGTCATCCTCGAGTTCGCCACGCCCCGCAACCCCGTCTTCCGCCTCGGCAACGCCATCTACTGCAACCACGTCCTGCCGCTGCTGGCGACCCTCATCAGCCGCGACCGCTCCGGGGCGTACCGCTATCTGCCCAAGTCGATCGCGACGTTCACCCAGCCCGAGCAGCTGGCCGAGATCGGCAAGAAAGCCGGCTTCACCGACCCCGCGATCCGCCGCCTGACCCTCGGCACGGCGGCCATCACTCGTCTTCGCAGGCCGTAGCGGGCCCCTCGGCGATCGCATACACTGCCCGGCTCGGCCGCGGGCGACCGCCGCCTTACAACTCGGGGCGTAGCGCAGCTTGGTAGCGCGCTTCACTGGGGGTGAAGAGGTCGCAGGTTCAAATCCTGTCGCCCCGATTCTCGGCCGGCGTTCCCTCGGCAGATGCCGCGTGAACGGTCGGCTGTGACCCGATCGAAGTTATCGCTGCCAGAGGCCGTGATCGATGCCGCCGAGCAGGTAGATCGCGAACGTGCCCTGGCCGGGGATCTCCAGCGGTGGGATGGCGATGGTCGCGCCGGCCGCCTCCGCGGCCCGGACGGCGGCCTCGATGTCGTCCACCAACAGGTAGGGCCGCACGACCGGCTCCTCGGTGTCGCGCAGCGGCGCTCGCACGCCGATCCGGCCTCCGTCCGCGAGGTCTGTGGTGCGGGCGTTGCCGAGTTCGGGGATCGGTTCGCCGAAGACCACGCCGTGCGCGGCGGCTAGGGCGTCGCACGTCTCGTCCACCGCGGGCGTGACGATCTCGAGGTAGTGCACGCTGAGCACGGGCCGCTCGGCTGGCGGTGCTTCGCGGTCGGCGGCTTGCTCGGCGGCCGCGGTCGCGGCGATGAACAGCGTCGCGAGGCAGTAAACGCATACGCGGAAGGTTGTGGCGATCATGGGCCGGTCTCTCCTTTAATGAACAGGCGAATCTACGTCATGAGTCTCCGTGCGGCACGGGGATCGGCCAGAGCGTCATGCGTTGTATGCGGCCGGGGATCGGGTGTCGCACCTCGCCGCGAGGCGATGTGTGCCGAGGTGGTTTCGTCGGCGTCAGCGGCACACATCGTGCTTCGCACGAGGTGTGGCACCCGGCCAAAATCACGCAGATGCTCTAGAGCGCGTTGCGTGAACGATCACTGGCTGCCTGTTCAATCCGATTCGATCCCGCTCATGCCTAGCGGTAACAGGGATGAGGACGGGCTTCGCCGAGACAACGAGAGCGGCAGCGTTGCGGGGCCGTCGCTTGTAGGGCGATCTCCATGACGGGCAGGCCACGACGCAGAAGGCTCCAGGAGCCGACGGTCGGGGGAGGGCCAAGAATTTGATACACAGTCCACCAACAGTACTCTATAATCATCTTCGATTCTGAAATTCTGACTCCAGTAAATCGACGGTATCAATCTATGAAAAATCAACTTACATGGCTTGTAGACAATTTGTGTGGTATAGCTTGTCTGTCCGCCGTGACGGTTCTCGCGGGGCAGGCCATGGGCGCCACCGACGCGACCGCCCCGGCGAAGCTGCTGGAGAGCTTTGAGGACGGCATTCCTGCGGGGATGAGTGCGACGGGCGATCCGCTGACGCTCGACCCCGACCGCATGAAGCACGGCCGGCAGGGCCTGCGGTGGGACTGGCGGGGGAACGACGCGTTGGTGTTTGACTCGCCGATCGGCTACCGCCCGCAGCGGCCGCTGGTCCGCGAAGACGGGACGGATGCGCTGGACTTCCGGGTGACGCCCGGGGCCGAGATGCTCTCGCCGCCGCGTGGGTTCTTCATGTGGGTCCACAACGACGAGCCCCGCCCGCAGCGGCTGCGCATCCAGTTCGGCCGGGGTGACGAGGTCGATTGCTGGTTCGACTACAACCTGGACTTCAAGGGCTGGCGGACGGTCGCCGTGATGTACGACCGCGGCGACATGCGCGGCGTCCCGCACCCGGACATGGATCGCGTGACCATCAACGCCCCGGCGACCGGGTCGGGCACGTTCTACATCGACTCGCTCGGGCTGTCGGTCCCGATGAACCCGCGCACGGTCAACGCCAACCGGCAGTTGCCCGAGATCGATCGGCACGCGCGGCTCGTCGCGCAGTACCCGCACCTGCTGTGGGAGCTCAGCAAGCAGACGCCCACGTTCAACCTCGAGCCCTTGACCGACGATGACGTCGCCGACTTCCGCACGCTCGAGAAGCACGCCGACGCGATCTGGCTGCCGCAGAAGGTGAAGGATGGCTGGGACGACTCGAAGATGGAGGGCATCGAGAAGGCGTTCGCCCGCTTCGAGATCCGCCGTGACGGCGACGCCATCTACGGCCGGCCGCTGCTGAACACCAACGTGATGCGGAACTACTTCTCCGAGTCGGGCAAGTCGACCAAGGAGCTGATGGAAGGGTTGATGAGCTGGCGCTTCGACTACGGCGCCATGCTGATCCGCGTCGCCCGGGCGTGGCAGAGCACCCAGGACCCGTCGACGAAAGCTCGCCTGGCGGAGATGTTCCTCGACCTGTACGACTACGGCGTCGACCAGGGCGTCGCCGAGGGTGCCGGGTTGGGTTGGATCCATCACTACTCGTACGTGGTTCGCGATTACGCGCCGGCGATGTACCTGATGCGCGACGTGCTGCGCGACAGCGGCCGGCTCGACGAGGCCATCGCCACGATGAAGTACCTGCACGGGTACAACCGGATCTACCGCGAGGACGTGGTGATGGACGTGCCCGGCCGCGTCGCGGGCAACGCGGACGACCTGCAGGGCCTGCTGACGCAGCGGCTGACGACCGCCTTGATGATGGAGGACTCGCCGGAGAAGGCGCGCGACCTGCGTCACTTCAGCTCGTACTTCTCGAACATCAGCACGGGCTACGCGAACGCGCTGGACGAGACGTTCAAGCCCGACGGCAGCGTCTTCCACCACGCCGGCCAGGCCCACGGTTACGGCGGCAGGGCGATCCACGGCGTGGTGCGGACGCTCTACGCCCTGAGCGACACGTCCTACGCCGCCACGGAAGAGGCGACGGCTCGCATACGCAAGGTGGTGGATACCTACTTCGCCACGCTGTTCGGCGACGAGCTGAGCGCCCCGAAGGCCTTCGCGAGCATCCGCTTCAGCAACTACACGCACCCCAACTCGCTGCGCATC
Source organism: Planctomycetota bacterium (assembly GCA_039188455.1). Lineage (GTDB taxonomy): Bacteria > Planctomycetota > Phycisphaerae > Phycisphaerales > Phycisphaeraceae > JBCBUE01. Next base: position 11,538 of record JBCCZA010000063.1, on the reverse strand, counting down.
GCCGAGTATTTTGAGGACGGCTCGGGCGAGCCGGCGATGGCGGGGCGTGACTTCGTCGGCTTCCGCTCGATGCCGTACACCGGCGTGGCGATGAGCCGAGCGGGCGACGACTGGATGATCACCGCCCGCGGTCACAGCAAGTACGTCTACCCGTTCGAGGGTTGGGGCACGCGGTACTTCGCCTACCCGCTGTTCGTCGCCAACGGCTACCTCGAGGTCGCCTACCCCGACACCATCGACAGCTTTACTCCGCCGAACGGCACGTGGCACGACGGCATCGACTGGCGACGCTGGCCCGGCGCGACGACGGTGCGCCTGCCGTACGAGCTGATGAAGACGCGGGTCAACCAGGTCCGCGACGAGGGCGGCGAATACCTGTTCAGCGATCAGGCCTTCTCCGGCGGCGTCGAGACGTCGTACGGGGCCGGCGTCTTCGTGTTCGCCTTCAAGGGCCACGACAAATACGGCATCGAGTCCTTCACGGGGAAGAAGACTTATTTCTTCGACGGCCACCGCGTGGTGTGCCTGGGCACCGACATCGTGAGCGGCCTGGCCGAGTACGAGGTGGAGACGACGCTGTTCCAGAACCACCTGAGCGATCGCCGGACGCCCGTGCTGGTGAACGGCGAGCGTGTCGATGGCTTCCCCGTCGATGAGTCGTGGTCGCTGGGGTCGCCGACGTGGCTGATCGACACGCGCGGGACCGGCTTCTACGTCCCGGCTCAGGCGAGCGAAGCGACGCTGCGTCTCACGCGCGGCGAGCAGGAGGCGCCGGACTTCCAGGGCGAGTCGACGACGCGGGGCGACTTCGCCACGGCGTGGCTCGACCACGGCCGGGCGCCGGCGGGCAGCTCGTACCGATACGCCCTGATCGCCGGGACCGACGCCGACGCGATGTCGGCCTTTGCCGCCGCGATGGCGGGCTCGACGCCGCCGATCGAGGTCGTGCAGGCCGACGCGGAGGCGCACGTCGTGTCGTGGGCCGATCGCGACGCCGTGGCTTACGCCGTGTACGCCGAGGGCGGCGCGGACTTCGCGACCGGCCCTGTCAGGTCGGTCAGCAAGCAGTCGACGCTCATGGTCAAGGCCGAGGGCGAGCAGCTCCGGCTGTCGCTCGCCGACCCGGACCTGAACATCTACGACGGCCAGGAAGACCTGTTCCCGGACGGCACGCGGCGCGAGCTGTCGGTGTACGAGCGTGAGTGGTTCTTCTGGCCGAGCCGTGCGACGGCCGTGCGCGTCACGCTCGACGGCGACTGGGCCATCGATCGGCTGGTCGAGGCGATGGAGACGGCCGACCGGCAGCCGACGGTGCTCGCGTCGGGCGACGGCCAGACGGTGATCGAGTTCGTGTGCCGCGACGGCCTGAGCGCCGAGGTGCTTCTATCGCGGCAGTGAGTCCGTGGTTGGTATTGCTCCGGCCGGTCGATGAGTTCGGTTCGCCATGAGGTTTCTCGGTCTTTCTGCGTCTTGTTTCTAATAAGCGAGTCACATCGATGCATCTCACCTGGAGAATGACGGCGACGGCCGCAGGCACCGCGCTCGTGATGACGGTCGGCCTCGCGTCGCCCGCGCTGGGGCAGTCGTCGGCGTGGGTCAAGCAGGGCGTGACGGGGCTCGTGTACCAGCGCGACGATCGCGGCGACCGGATCATGAACTTCAGCGAGGCCGGCTACCAAGGCGGGGCTCCGATCCCGACGGCGGCGTCGGTCACGGACCGTGTGCTCCGGGTGTCCGCCACGCCGGGCGACAACCGCTCGAGCATCCAGGCCGCGATCGATCAGGTCTCGGCGTGGAGCGTCAACGAGCACGGCTACCGCGGCGTAGTGGAACTGCAGGCCGGGCAGTACGACATCAGCGACGGGCTGGTGATTCATACCAGCGGCGTGATCCTCCGCGGCGCGGGCGACGGCGCCGCGGCCGCGTCGAACACCGTCCTGCGCTCGACGTCCACCGATCAGATCAACCTCATCGACGTCCGCAACACCCAGCAGTACGCCAACAACCTGTTCGGGCAGGGCACCCCGGTCAACATCGTGGAAAAAGTGGTCCCCGCCGGCGCGTCGAGCTTCCGCGTGGCAGACACCTCAAGCTTCGGCGTCGGCGACTGGGTGAACGTCAAGCACACCCCGCAGCAGGCCTGGTTCGACGCCGTCTCGGGCCGCTCGGCCAACGACCCATCCGGCGAGAACTGGGGCTGGAACCTATCCAATCCGAAGTTCACCACCCAACACGAACGCAAGATCACGCGGATCGAGGGCGACCGTGTCTTCGTCGACGCGCCGCTGTCGCACAGCATCGACAGCCGGCTGGCGTCCGGCACGATCCAGCACTACACCGATCGCCGGATCGACCACGTCGGCATCGAGAACATCCGCGGCACCTCGATCTACGACGCGTCCGAGACCGATGTCGTGGACGGCCGGACGGTGTTCGTGGACGAGGACCACGCCAGCACGTTCATCAGCCTGACGCACGCCGAGAACGCCTGGGTGCGGAACATCACCGCCGAGCACATGAAGGACTCGGCGGTCAGGGTCGGTGGTGTGTCGCGGTCGATCACGGTGCACGACGCGAAGTACGTGGAGCCGGTTTCGGTCGTGACCGGAGGCCGTCGTTACGCGTTCAACATGAACGGCGGCAGCCGCGTGCTGATGACGGACCTTGAGGCGGACTCCGCCAGGCGTGCGTTCATCAACAACTCGACCTTCAACGGATTCAACCGGGGCCCCAACGTGTTTCTCGACGCCGAGGCCACGAACTCGTTCGTCCGCAGCGGGCCGCACCAGAACTACTCGACCGGTGCGCTCTACGACAACGTCACCGATGACCTGGGATTCGAGGCCAGGTGGTCGAGCAGCACCTCGGTGCACGGGTGGCGTGGCGCGAACACGGTGTTCTGGAATTCTGAGTCGCCGATCTTCCAGATCCAAAGCCCGCCGTTCTCGCGGAACTACGGCATCGGCGTCACCGGACTGGGCGGTGGCGGCACGTCGATCCAGACGAATCCCGGCTACGCGGGCAGCTTCGACTCCGTCGGCGCCAAGATCGACTTCAACGACCCCGATAACCCGCTCAACAGCCTGTACATCGCCCAGCGCCTCGAGATCGCTCGCAACCCCAACGTCGAGCAGCGCGAGTACTGGGTCGGCGACTTCGACGGCATGGAGGCCGACGGGCCCGACGGCTACGACGAGGTCTACGTCGACCCCGACTGGCTGATCGAGATCGACACGTTCGACGACTGGAAGGGCGATCTCGAGATCACTGGCTTCGACGACGCCGTCGCGAACCGGCGCGTTCCCTTCTCGTTCCGGTACGAGCTGGGCCCCGACGAGCGCGTGCTCTCGGCCGTGCTGACCATCGCCACGAAACGCCTGGGCTCGCACAGCGACAACGACCCGATCTACATCGACAGCCTCGACGCGTTGCTGCGGCCCACGATCCGCGAGAACTGGGGCATGGAGTTCGAGAGCGGTATCCAGGTCATGGACATCGAGCTCTACGGCGACCTCGGCTACCTGCAGGACGGGCTGCTCAACATCCTCGTCGTCGACGATCGCCCCGTGGACTGGGCGGTGCTGACGCTGAATGTCGGGACGGTGCCCGAGCCGGGCGTGGCGGGGCTGGTTGTTGCCGCGGGGCTCGGGTGGGTCGGGCGTCGTCGTCGCGGCGCGCCGAGCGTGTCGAAACATTTTTGTCATCCGAGCAAGGGCTCCCCATCATGCTGAAGCGTTGTTTGGCGTGCGTCGCCATCGCGGTGCTCGCGCTGTCTTCGAGACCGGTCCAATCCCAAGAGATCGATCCGGGCATCGTTTCCGAGCTTCCCGACTTTTCATACGCGGGGTACCACCGTTCAGAACGGCCGTTGCCCACGGTCGACGAGCGATACCGCGTCTTGGACATCGAGGATTTCGGCGGCGTCCCAAACGACGGCAAGTCCGATCGAGCCGCGATCGTGAGTGCGATCGCCGCAGCGGATGAGATCGACGGACCCGTGGTGATCCGATTCCCCGCCGGGCGATTCGTGGCGCGTGCGGAAGAGGACTTCATGGCCCCGCCGATCGAGATCGGGCGGAGCGACCTGGTGATCCGGGGCGCGGGCTCCAACCCGGGCGGGACCGAGATCTACCTGGCGTCGCCGAGCAACTCGTTCGCCTTCGAGATCAAGCCCAAGGGCGTCAAGCGGCACTGGCGGGGCGACCGGCTGGCCGGGATCACCGAGTTCGGGCCGATCGGGACCTTCTCGGTCGAGGTCGACGAGGCCGATGAACTCGAGCCCGGCATGGTGGTGACGATCATGTCCTTCCTGCCGGACGACGAGAACGCGCCGGCGGTCAAGAAGTACTTCGCCCCGCACACGCCGATGCCCGAAGGGATCGCGCACACCAAGAACAGGCCGTGGCGAACACTGCTCAAGGAGATGCATCAGATCGATCGGATCGAAGGCCGGCGCGTCTACTTCCACGAACCGATCTATCACGAGGGGCACGAGATCGGACTGAAAGAGGGCTACCTGGCTCGCTTCACGCCCGATCGCGAGCCGATGCTCACCGAGATCGGGATCGAGGACATCGCGTTCACCACCGCCTACGAGGAGCTCTACTCCCACTACTTCACCCAGGCCTCGGACGGCTATCACGTCATCAAGTACGAATCGGTGATGAACTGCTGGGTGCGCAACCTGCGGTTCCGTGGCTACACCTACGCGATCTCCTTGAACGGATCGATCGGCAACACCTTCCGAGACATCCTGCTCGAGGGCAACGCGGGGCACCTACCCATCTCGGTTCAGGAGAGCTACGGCACGCTGATCTCGCATGTCCGCGAGTTCACCGACTCGCACCACGGCTTGGGAACCACCAACAATTCGAGCAACACGGTCTATCACCGGTGCGTCCAGTACGGCTCGCTCGAAGCCCATTGCAAGTACCCGCGAGCCACGCTGCACGACCGCGGCGATGGCATGTTCGCCATGACGCGCCCGGGCGGCGCCACCTTTACCCCCCACCACGGCAAGCGTCTGGTCTTCTGGAACTGGAAGAACATCGAGGGGTTTGTCCCGCCGCACACGATCCTCCCGAAGCACGACGAGAAGGACTTCTGGCCGATCGGCAGCCGCTACGGCTATTTCCTTCCCCCATCGATCATCGGCCTGCACGGCAAAGCGGTGACGATCCCGGACCGAGACACGGACGTGGCGATCTTCGAGTCGTACGGCGACATGGTCGAGCCCGAGTCGCTGTTTGAGGCGCAGCTCACTCGTCGTCTCGGCTCGCTGCCCGACGAGATCCGCGCCGCCTCAGAGCGATTCGAGGCGACGCAGCGATACACGCGCGCCGAGTTTGCCCATCCGGCGGACAACGTCTCGGTCGATCTCGGCCGGCCGATGCGTATCGAACCGCAGTTCCATGACGCGATGGACCCGGCCGCGGTGGAGAAGGTCGTGCTGGTGGGGTCGCGCAGCCCTCGGGTCTTCGACGCCGAGCCGCTGCTGGAGATGGGCGGGACGAGGCCGGGGCAATGGCGGCCGGAGGAGCCGGGCGTCTGGATGCTGTGGCTGCAGGTGCACGACGTGAATGGCGTCGTGACCACGAGCCGCCCGGTGCATGTCCTTGTCCGTGCCGCGGGCTCGGCCGACAAGTCGACGACGTTCTACAAGGCGGCGGAGGCTTGGTATCAGCCCGAGAGTCTCATGCAGCCGACGCGGATGAAGATCCGCGGTGAGGCGATCGGCGCGTTCGAGAAGTCGAACAACCTGCAGCGATACCGCGATGACGTTCACCAGGCGGGTCATCGCAGCGTGGTCTCGATGATCGACGCGGAATCCGGCGCTGGGGCGCTGATCGACGGCAAAGCCGGCACGTCGTTCAGGGCCGACCAGGGCTACGAGCCGAGCGCGGTCGTGATCGACCTGGGTGAGTCACGCAAGGTCGACACGCTGCGGCTGCGCTTCCCCGATCGGCTCGGGGCGGGCGCGAGGATCGGCATGGAGGTGCAGGTCTCGGACGACGCGGACGCCGTGTACTCGTACAGCAACGACGATCGTCTCTGGCGTGAGGGGATGCGTCGGATGGGGTCTGGCCGAACGACCGAGCGGCTGCGTCCCGGCCGGCAGGATGCGTTGATCTACTTCCCGGCCGTGGAGGGGCGGTACTTCCGCCTGGTGATCCACACGCTTTCTCCGCACACGCTCTCTGAAGTTCAGCTGGGTTACTCGCACGCGGAGTGATGCGAGCCCGTCGGGTGCTGGTGGCCTTTTTTGGCGAGTTGGTTGAGGCGTCTGCCTCATGAACCCGACGAGGTCTTTCGAGCGTGGGGTGAGCCGCGAGCGAAAATTTTTTCGGGCGCTGCAATGTTTCGGGGTCTCTCTCACATTGGTTAGGTGAAGAGAGTTTTGGAGCGATCGACACACGCAGGCTGATCACGACGGCCGGGCTGACCCCGAGTGACGTGCTCTAGGGCACCCCGCTGATTGGGGTGACTGGTTGTCCATCTGAAGCGTCGCGCTTCGGCGCGGCAAATGTTCTGTCCACTGAATTGGAGGTTGTTGCATGGATTCGCAAAGACTGTTCTCAATCGCGTCTGTCGGCGCGTTCTCGGCGGCCGCTATTGCCGCGCCCGCCGCGATGGCCGCCACCACGGACCTGCAGGTCAGCATCACGAACAACGCGCCGGTCGGTGGCGTCTACATCACGCCGGTGTGGGTGGGTTTTCATGACGGGAGCTTCGACAGCTACAACGGCGGGCTGTCCTCGCAGCCCGGCCTGGAGCGTGTGGCCGAGGACGGCGACACCTCGCAGATCGCGGCCGACTTCGCGGCCGGCCTGACCTACATCGACAACAGCGGCATCTCGCCGGTCAGCGCGACCGTCGCCTCCAGCCAGGCCGGCTCGGACCGCGTCGGCGGGACGCTGGGCGGCGGCCCGATCGCGCCGGGCGCGACGGTCGATGCGATCTTCGAGGGCCTCGATCTGTCGAGCGAGAACACCTATTTCTCCTACGCCTCGATGATCCTGCCGAGTAGTGATTACTACATCGCCAACGGCAACCCCTTCGCCCACGGCCTCGCGGCTCTTGATGGCGCATCCGTTGGTACGGAGATCACCTTCTACATCGGCGCCGCCGGCACCATCAACGACGCCGGCACCGAGGTCAACGACTTCGCCACCGGCCCGGGCAACGGCCTGTTCCCGCAGCTCGGCCTGCCCGCCGGCCAGAACGCCCCGGATCAGGGCGCCGACCAGAACGGCGTCAACGCCAACGTGGTGGGCATCCCCTACACCGGGTTCCTGAACGCCCCCGGCGACTTCGACACCAACCCGGCGTCGGCGCTGCTCAACTTCAACAACGTCGACCTCTACGGCCCCGGCGTCGCGCGGGTGACGATCACCGTCGTCCCCGAGCCCGCGTCGCTTGGCCTGCTCGGTGTCGCGGCGGCTGGCTTGCTGCTGCGTCGTCGACGCTCGAGCTAGAGCGTTCGCCCCTGTCGAATCCTGTAACCGCCCGGCGGCGCGTTGGCGCTGCCGGGCGGTTTTTTGCTTACCCCCAGGCCGAGGTTGCTGGCGGTTGTGCCGCGGTCGGTGGCAAACCGTCGCGTGTGGCGAGAACCGCGGATTCACAGCGCGGGTGACGTGGCGAGGCGGTTGGTATCTCGCTACTTTGCGGGTCGGAGGCCATGCTGCTCGCTCTTCACCGACATGTTGTTTCGCGCACGCTGGTCCTGGTCTGGACGGTGCTGTGGTTGGCGGTGATCGCGCCGGGGCATCAGCGCGGCGTGCTGCGTGTCGATGGGGAGGTGACGGCCGCGGCGAGCGATCCGTGGTCGCTGCTGGCGATGTCCGACGTCGGGATCCGGCCGACGTGCTACGTCTCGGCGACCCGCGTCAACTGCCCGCTGTGCCCGACGAAGACGACGCCGACGGGCGGGGGCGACGAGGATCCCGCCAAGTCCTGCGCGCTGTGCAAGCTGAACACGACGCTGGCCCCGCCGCCGCCGACGCTCCTGGCGCCGATGCCGATCGAGCGGGTCTGGGCGGCCAACGCCAGGCCCACCGCCCCGATCGCCTCTCTGATCACCCCGCCTTGCTTCGGCTCTCGCGGCCCGCCGTCGGCCTGACGCCGCGCCGCTGACCATTCACTGACGTTCTGTCCGGTTGGTTCGTCCGACCCGCCGTCCGCGCGACGGGGGTTGTGTCGCTGTTGTTCATCCCGTTGGAGGCGCGTCATGCGTCGAGCTTTCACGCTCATCGAGCTGCTGGTGGTGATCGCGCTGATCGCGCTGCTGGTCGGCCTGCTGATGCCCGTGCTGGGCCAGGCCCGGGCGACGGCGCGTCAGGCGGCCTGCCTGGCGAACATGCGGTCGATCGGTCAGGCGCACGGCGTGTACCTGGTCGAGTCCGACGGGCGCATGCTCGGCACGTCGCACGGCACGTCCTGGATGGCGGTGTTGCGTGGGTACTCGCAATCGCTGCTGCTCCGGTCGCCGCTCGACGGCAGCCCGTACTTCGAGCAGACCGATGACAACGGCAGGCTGCGGCAGACCAGCTACGCGTTGAGCTACATGGTCAGCCCGGACAACGCCGACCCGCGGGCCGTCGCGGCGATCGATCGTGTGCCGTTGCCCGCGGCGACGGTGCACGCGGTGCTGAAGGTGTTCGACGTCGCGAGCGGCGCGTCGACCGAAGACCACGTTCATCCTGCGCTGTGGGACAGCCTCTTGTTCGACCCGGCGGTGCTCGCTGCGAACGAGGTGCAGACCCACGCTTACGCCGGCCAGCCCGGCACGCCCGACGCCGTGGCGGGGTACGTCTACCTGGACGGCCACGCGGCGGCCGAGCCGTTCGGCGAGCTGTTCGTCGACGGCGTCAATAACCAGTTTTTTCCCCTGTTGGCCCGCTGACGCGTGGCCGACGCCAGGAGTTCTTTCCGATGCGATTTGATGTAATTGTGACGGCGGCGCTGGCGAGTTTGACCGCCGTCGCCGCCTCGGCCCACGACGGCCGGCGTTTCGAGATCAAGGTCGTCGACGACCGACTGGTGGCCCATGGCTACCACTCGGCCGGGATCGATGACGGCGCGGGCGTGCAGCGCGACTACTACAACGCGCTCCACGCCCACTGGACCAACAACACCGTCGGCTCGGGCGCGACGGCAACACTGCCCGGCTTCGACATCCTCGGCGAAGCCGCGGGGCTGGCCGGCTACGACGTTGATTACACGCTGGTCGGCGCGAAGAAGTGGGTCGTGACGCCCCCCACGAGCGGGCACTTGGGCCACGGCACGCACGGCGACCATGACCCCGGGCACCCTGCGATCCACCTGATGCCGTTGGACGGCGAGCTGCTCGGGCTGTCGTACGGGCTGACCGGTCAAGACCTCACCACTGACAGCCCGGGCACGATCGACCTGGTCACCGGGTGGGACGGCGCGGTCGGCTCGGGCAACGGGTACGACCTGGACTTCCTGTACCAGATCGCCGTCGCGCCGACGCACACGATCTTCGTGCTGGAGGGCGTGCTGTCGACCGATGCGCCGGGGATCGCGGCGAGCGAGACGGTGTACACGATCCTCTCGCCGACGGGGCACTCTTTCCACGCCAACTCGCTGGCGCTGGAAGCGTACCTCGGCACGCCGATCCCCGAGCCGATGACGGTGTCGCTTGCGGCGCTTGTCGGCGTCGGTTGGCTCGCGCGTCGTCGCGTGGCGTGAAGCGCCGCCGATGGTGATCGCTTAGTGCGGCTTGGGTTTGTCACTAGCGGGTGCCACACGTTGACCCGACCGGCGGGAGGGCAAGGTGTGCCGACCCGTCTTGAACGTTCACACACCTTGCCGCTGCGCGGTCAAGGTGTGGCACCCGATATAGCTATTCAGAGAACGATCTAATGTCGACGAGCCCCGGTGTTCGGCCGGGGCTCGTCGCGTTTATGGGACACGCCCTAAGCTCTGTGCACGCGGGCATTGGATCGGCCGGCGGCTGGGCGGGGTGATTCCAAGACCGAGGCTGAGCCGGTGTCGCGCGTAATCAGCCGTGACAATGGTTGACCGCTTGTTAATCGTTCAGTCCGGCTGATACCACGAACTTTTGTTGGTGATGGTGTCGAGGATGTAATCGCCGTCTCGCACCCCGATTCCTTCCAGAGTGAACGCGTCGGCTGGGATAGGTTCGTTTACTCGATTGGAAGTGAACAAGGTCTCGACTTTGCGGATCGTCTGCGAGCCGCGCTGACTCACTGTCGTGGACACAGCGGGGACATAGACCTTATTGACGAGTTGATACTTCGTTGTGGTGGCCGTGCGATTGCCCTCGCTCTCGAAGTACGACTCGACGAGGTTGAAGCCCGAGGAGAGATCGAACGTGTATCGATTGATGATCTTGTTGTGTGGCTCGGTAGGGTTGGTGATCTCGAGCACGACCCGCGATCCCTGGCGCGTGACTGTTGCGGGATACATGTCTGGATTGTGTCTGTTTTGTAGATAAAACCGGAGGGTTTGAGGGGTGTTATTAACTACCGGATTGAAATACAGGCCGGGGTTAAAAGCGTCGTCGGTGGCGATCAGGGGTCTGGGGCCGGCCTCCGGCTCACGAACGTGGACGTTGACTCCATGCGGTTGCCCGTCCCGGTCGTGTCGATCCTCACGCGTGCGCGGAGCGACCCACACGATCCGGCCGTCCGAGAGCATGCCCGATGTCTCGTAGGGCTCGAAGTCTTCGGGGTCTTCAGAGGGCACCGCGAGAACGGTCCGCTTCCAGGCGATCGCATCGTTCGATCGATCGCTGATGAAGTCGACTTCTGATTCGCCAACGAGTTTGTCGTCGCTGTGTTTCCATCGTTTGATCGTGGCCGACCCCTGCCAGGTGCGGAGGGCTTGTTGATTTTGCTCGAAGCCCTCGATCACTTCGGTGAGGGCGTCGACCTCGCCGGTCACCCGGCCTGATGCTGCCGTGGCGAGGGTCATGGCAAGGCAGGTCGATATCCATAAAGCGGCCGCACGCATGGTGGTCCTCCTGTGGGTGGGGCGGGTGGCGGGGAAACCGTCCGCGGCACGCGAAAGCGTGTGTGGGTTGTTTGAGGTGAATCGGTGTAGACGACAGCCTCGCAATGGGTCGCGTGCTCGGTCGACATGGTCGATGGTGATGGCGCCATGCTTCATCGCGGTCTCGCCCGGTCGAAACGCCACTGAGCATGGGGGTGAGGTAACCCCATGTCAATGTTTTTCTTAGCTTTGCGGCGGAGTCGATTGTAAGGAGGGTGTGTTGTAATCCGGGCTTGCCTAGGGCGTCGCGCATGTCGTGCGATGCGGTGTGCGATCGCGGCCTGCCATTGGGGACGGGTAAGCTGGCACGATGGTCGATGGCGATGGGTTGAGGGATCTGGCGGCGGCGTGGGAGGCGGCGGGGGTCGCGGTGCGTCGCGACGAGCCGATGGGGCCTCGGACGTGGTTCGGGGTGGGCGGTGAGGCGGCGGTGTTTGTGGAGCCGGCGGATGAGGCGGGGCTAACGGCGGTGGTGAAGGGGTGCTGGGCCGAGCGGGCGGG
>JBCCZA010000062.1:0-15613 GCA_039188455.1 Planctomycetota bacterium | reverse complement strand
GACGAAGGCGGTCGTCGACGAGGGTTGTGTCTCGGTGGTTGCGATGCCCGGTGTGGCTTACGGCAGGGTCGTAGGCGGGAAGCCGCCTCGCCATCACCCCCCCGCCCCCCCCACCCAAGCCAACTGGGAGCGCAGCGACCGGTTGGGTCAATCGCCTACGACCCTGCCGTCAGCCACACCGGGCATCGCAACCACCGAGACACAACCCTCGTCGACGACCGCCTTCGTCGACTACTTCCGCAACCTCGACCCCACCCAACGCCGCGTCACTTTCGACGAACTCAAGGCCGCCCTCCCCCCCGATGAAGCGACCGCCACCGAACAAGACGCCTCGTCCCCTGACGCAGCACATCAACGTTCCGACATCTCACATCAGCCATCCCCCTCCCCCCACCTCCAGGTCCACAACAGCTACGTCGTCACTCAGGACGACCAAGGCCTGCTCATCGTTGACCAGCACGCCCTGCACGAGCGCGTGATGTTCGAGCAGCTCACCTCTCGCGTGCTCGGCCACGACGGCCAAGCCGGCCAGCCGCTCGAATCGCAACGCCTGCTCATGCCCGAGGTGATCGACGCCGACCCGTCGCGCCTCGCCGCGCTCGAGCTGCTCGGCCCGCTGCTCACCCGCATCGGCGTCGAGGCAGAGCCCATCGGCCCCGAGGCCGTCGCCGTCCACGCCTTCCCGTCGTTCCTGTTCACCCGAAACGTCGCCCCCGCCGAGTTCCTGCCCGAGCTGCTCGACCGCGCCGCCGCCGGCGACCTCGACCCGACGACCGACACCGCCCTGGAAGACGCCCTGCACGACGTGCTCGACATGATGGCCTGCAAGGCCGCCGTCAAGGCCGGCGACCGGCTCACCCCCGACGAGCTCGACGCCCTGCTCAAGCAGCGCGACGCCGTCGAACGCTCCTCCAACTGCCCCCACGGCCGCCCCACCACCCTCCGCCTCTCCCTGGCCGACCTCGCGAAGCAGTTCGGCCGGTCTTAACGCCCAACACATCATCACGCACGCCTCGCTGTTGCCCCGTGCGCCGCACAGCAGTACGGTCACGCTCAGCCGTTCTTGTTCTCGATTGACATCTCGCTTCTCGCACTTGTGAACACACCCAGCAACCCAACCCCACCCCGCGCCGAGCTCGACGCGGCGATCCACGCCAGCATCGATCGCTACTGGCGCGCCAACGTCGCGATCATGGCCGTCCTTCTGACGATCTGGGCGGTCGTGGGGCTGGGCTGCGGCGTGCTGTTTGCCGACTGGCTCAATCGGTTCGCGATCGGCGGGCTGCCGCTGGGGTTCTGGTTCGCGCAGCAGGGCTCGATCGCGACGTTCGTCGTGATCATCCTCGTCTACGCCGTCTTGCTCAACCGCCTCGACGCCAAGCATCGCGAAGAGCTCAAAAAGCTCCACGCCCTGCGTGAAGACGGATCGATCGTGGGCGTCGACGACCGGGACGACCATGACGGTGAGCGCGACGACACCCAAGAATCCGGCGGGGAGGCGTCGGCGTGAGCCAGGACGTGTGGACGTACGCCTTTGTTGCCGGGACCTTCTCGCTGTACCTCGTGATCGCCTGGCTCAGCCGGGTCAAGGACACCAAGGGGTTCTTCATCGCCGGCGGCGGCGTGCCCGCGGCGGCCAACGGCATGGCGACGGCCGCCGACTGGATGTCGGCCGCGTCGTTCATCTCCATGGCCGGGCTCATCTCGGCGATGGGCTTCGCCGGCGGCGTCTACCTCATGGGCTGGACCGGCGGCTACGTCCTGCTCGCCCTGCTGCTCGCCCCCTACCTCCGCAAGTTCGGCCACTTCACCGTCCCCGACTTCATCGGCGATCGCTACGCCGTGCAGACCGCGCACGGCGACGCCGATCTCGTCGACCGCGTCCGCGCCAACCCCGCCCGGTTCATCGCCCTGCTCTGCGCGATCTTCGTGAGCTTCACCTACGTCGTCGGCCAGATGAAGGGCGTCGGCGTCGTGTTCTCCGGGTTCCTCGGCGTCGCGCCGGCGACCGGCGTCTTCATCGGCATGGCGATCGTCTTCGTCTACGCCGTGTTCGGCGGGATGAAGGGCATCACCTGGACGCAGGTCGCCCAGTTCTGGGTCCTCATCACCGCCTTCGTCGTGCCCGCCGTGGCGATCTCGCTCAAGCTCACGGGCACCCCCATCCCCTCGATCGGCCTGGGCTCGGGCGTGCTCGAGTCGGTGGACCCGGCCCGGCCGTACCTGCTGGACAAGCTCAACACCATCAACCAGCAGTTCGGCTTCGCGAGCTACACCGACGCCTACGGCGAGAACGCCGGCAAGTGGAACCGGCTGAACGTCTTCTGCGTCTGCCTGGCGCTGATGGCGGGCACGGCCGGCCTGCCGCATGTCATCGTGCGCTTCTACACCGTCAAGTCCGTCAAGGCCGCGCGGTGGTCGGCGTTCTGGGCGCTGCTGTTCATCTCGCTGCTGTACCTCAACGCCCCTGCTGTCGGCGCGTTCGCCCGGTACTACATGGTCGACAACATCGCCGGCCTCAACGGCAAGACGGCCGAAGAACTGCCCCAGTGGTATCACGACTGGCACGACACCGGCTTGATCGCCTGGGTGGACTTCAGCGGCGACGGCCGAGTCGCGTTCACCAGCAACCTGACTGACAAACCAGTCGATGGCCCCGGCGGCGTGCGCATCCTGCCCAACGAGCTCATGCGCATCGGCGGCGTGCCCACCTCGACCCGCGACGAGCTGATCCGGGACCCCGACGGGTGGGTCGCCGCTCATGGAGGTACAGCCGACGGTGGCGCATCGGCGAAAGCCGAATTGCTCTCCCTCGGCGGCGCCCACCACCCCGATCGCGACATCATCGTCCTCGCGACGCCGCAGATGGCCGAGCTGGCCGACTGGGTCGTCGCGTTCGTGATCGCCGGCGGGCTCGCGGCGGCGCTGTCGACCGCGTCGGGCCTGCTGCTGGTGATCTCCTCGTCGGTCTCACACGACCTGTACTACCGCGTGGTCAAGCCCGAGGCGTCGGAGCGCGAGCGACTGCTGGTCGGGCGGATCGCGATCGGGGTTGCGGTGCTGATCGCCGGCTACTTCGGCATCAACCCGCCGGGCTTCGTCGGCGAGGTCGTCGCCTTCGCGTTCGGGCTGGCCGCGGCGTCGTTCTTCCCGGCGATCGTGCTGGGCATCTTCTCCAAGCGCGTCGGCACGGTCCCCGCCATCGCCGGCATGCTCGTCGGCATCGGGTTCACGGCCTTCTACATCGTGACCCAGAAAGCCGACACCGTGCTGCTCAACGCCGAGGTCGCGCAGGCGATCATCCCGATCGACTCGCCGCTGCGCAAGCCGTGGTTCTTCGGCATCGACGCGCAGGGCATCGGCACCGTCGGTATGGCGCTCAACCTGATCGTGACGCTGTCGTTGACCCCGCTGTTCCCGCCGCCACCGCCGAAGGTGCGGGCCATGGTCGAGAGCATCCGCGAGCCCGAGGGCGTCGGCCCCGCACTGGACATCGAGGCCGCGCCGGAGCACTGAGCCATCGCCTTCCGCAACCCTTAGCTGCGACGCAAGGCAAGCCGTTGCTCTACCCCTCCAGCTCCCACGCCACCGCCCCGCCGACGATCGTCATCACGGCTCGACCGGTGACGTCCCACCCATGGAACGGGCAATTAGCGGCCTTGCTCGCGAACGCCTCGGCGTCGATCGTCCACGCCATCTCGGGGTCGATCACGGTCACGTCCGCGTCGCCGCCCTCGGCCAGCACGCCCCGGCCGTCGAGGCCGCAGAGCCGGGCCGGCTCGATCGTCATCATCGCGATCATGCGGGGCCAGTCGACGATGCCCTCGTCGACGAGGGCTTTGCGGTACAGGGCCATCGCGCCCTCGAGGCCGATGATGCCGTAGGGCGCGGCGGCGAAGGCCAGTTCCTTCTCCTCGCGCGTGTGGGGGGCGTGGTCGGTGGCGAGGACGGTGATGACGCCGTCGCGGATGCCGGCCTTGAGGGCCTCGATGTCGATCGCCGTGCGCAGCGGCGGGTTCATCTTGTAGACGGGGTCGTAGGTCGCGCAGTCGGCGTCGGTCAGCAGCAGGTGGTGCGGGCTGGCCTCGCCGGTGATGTGATCGGGCTTGCCAGCGGCCTCGGAATCGCGGCGGGCGCGGCGGATGATGTCGACGCTGCCGCCCGACGAGAGGTGCTGGGCGTGGTACCGGCAGGGCCAGCCGGCGTGGCGGTTGAGCAGGACGTCGCGCTCGATGACCAGTTCCTCGGCGACGCGTGGCCAGCCGGCCAGGCCCAGGCGTGTCGCGACCGGGCCGGCGTTCATCGCCCCGCCGCCCAGCGCCGGGTCCTCGCAGTGCTGCATCAACGCCTTGCCCGTCGAGCCGACGTACATGAGCGCCTGCTGCATGACGGCCGTGTCAGCGACCGCCGTGCCGTCGTCGGTGAAGGCGACCGCGCCGGCCCGGGCCATCAGCGCGATCTCCGCCAGGTCCTCCCCGCCCCGCCCCTTGGTCACGGCGCCGACCGGGTAGACGCGGCAGCGGCCGGTCTTGGCGGCGCGGTCATACACGAACTCGATCCGTGCGTCGTCGTCGAGCGCCGGCTGGGTGTTGGGCATGCAGCAGACGGTGGTGAACCCGCCGGCAACCGCGGCGGCCGAGCCGGTGGCGATGGTCTCCTTGTCCTCCTGGCCGGGCTCGCGTAGGTGGACGTGCGGGTCGATCAGGCCGGGCGTGACGAACAGGCCGTCGGCCTCGACGACGCGGGCGGCGGGGTGCAGCTTGGGGCGGCTGACGGCGCCGATGCGCTGGATGCGGCCGTCGGCGATGAGGACGTCGGCGACGGCGTCGAAGCCGGTGGCGGGGTCGATCACGCGACCACCGAGGAGGGCGAGGGGCTCGTTGGCGGGCGGCGGGGACGCCTCGTCATGGGGCATGGCGGCGAGGATAGCACCGCCGGGGCGTGGTCTCTCAGGCCGCGGGGCGCAGGGCCGTGTCGGGCTCGCCGTCGGCGGCGTCCGGGGCCGCCTCGCCCAGCTGGGCCAGCGGCGCGGTGTCTTCGGCTTCGGCGTCGGGCTCTTCGTCTTCGACGACCTCGACGTCCGCCTCGGCCGCGGCCCGGTCCGCGATCGACCGCCAGTACTCGCCACGCAGCCGCTTGGCCTCCACGACCAGGTCGTGCCGCTGCACGGCCAGGCGGGCGCGGGTCGCCAACACGACCAGGGCGTAGTGCACGAGCCCGGCCGCCATGACCGCGCAGGCCAGCCAGGCGACGAGCTCGGGGGTGGGGGTCATGCGGGTCGTATCGGTCGCGGCGGCCGGCGGCTGAAGCGAGCGGCGCAGGGGGCGATAAACTTGCGACGTGATCTGTCACGGGTTGTTTCGGGCGGCCGCCGCGGCGGTGATGTGGGCGGCGATCGCCGGGACCACGGCCGTCGCCGCCGCGCAAGAGCTGATCGAGCTGTCGATCGAGCCGGCCGACATGGGCGTCGAGGGCGTCTGCCGCGCCGGCGACTGGGCCGGGGCCAGGCTGACGCTCGAGTCCAGCGAACTGACGGCCCGGTCGGTGATCTGCCGGTGGGTCATCCGCGACATCGACGGCGACCGGCTCGTCTCGCAACGGCGGGTCGTGGTCAACCCCGGGGTCGAGCAGACGCTCTGGCTGTACGCCCCGCTGCCGATGGACTGGACCGACAGGTCGCCCTGTCGGTTCGACGTGGTCGACGCCGCGACCGGGGCGGGGCTGGCGAGCACCGTCGTCCTGCCGACTCTGGTGCTGCCGCCACAGGACGCCGCCGTCGGCCTGTTCACCAACGCCCCGCTGGGCATGGACGCCTACATCCGCCGCAACGCCAACGGCCAGCGGCTCGACCTGCTGCACGAACAGGTCGCGCTGGTCCGCGGCCTCTCCGCGTCGCGCATGCCGGACCGCTGGTACGGGCTGGACCTCTTCGGCGTGCTCATCTGGACCGACGACGGCGACAGCTTCGACGCCGCCGACGTCTCGCCCGACACGCAGCGGGCCCTGGTCGACTGGGTCCGGCGCGGCGGGCACTTCGTCGTCTCCCTGCCGGCCGCGGGCGACCCGTGGCTGGGCCTGCCGAGCAACCACCCGCTGTCACCGCTGCTGCCGTTCGACACCCGCCGCGCCCGCCGGATCGACGGCCCGCCGCCCACCTGGCTCGGCCGATCCCTCGCGCTGACCCAGCAGCAGACCGTGACGCGCACCGTGTTCGACCTGCCGCTCGAAGGCCTGCCCGGCGTGTCGGTCGTCGCGCGTGACGACGAGGGCCAGCCGATCGGCGTGTCGCACCGCGTGGGGTTCGGCCGCGTCACGCTGCTGGGCGTCGACCTCGCCGACCGCCGACTGACCATCGCCGGCCTGCCGCGCAGCGAGCCGCCGCACTACCTGGGCATCTGGGCCGACCTGCTCGGCTGGCAGGCCCCCGCGCTCGAGCGGGCCCTGCTCGACAGCGAGATCGATGAGAACAACTTCGGCCGGCCGCACCTGCGGGCCGACGCCTTCCTGGACGACTGGTTCGCCGGCCGGACCGATCGGCCCGGCACGGTCGCGACCGCGCTGCTGCTGGCGATCCTCGCGTTCGGGCTGTACTGGCTGCTCGCCGGGCCCGTCGCCTATGGCGTGCTCCGCGCCAAGCACCTGCAGCAACGCTCGTGGGTCGTCTTCGCCGGCGTGGTCGGCGTCTTCACGGCCGTGTGCTGGGTCGGCGCGTGGGTGCTGCGGCCCGCGACCGAGAACGTCACGCACGTCAGCGTCGTCGACTTCATCGCCGGCGAGCGCGACGCCCGGGTCACCTCGTGGTTCTCGCTGTTCCTGCCGTCGTTCGGCGCGCAGGAGATCGACCTCGGCCCCGACACGCCCGACGCGGCCAACACGCTGGTCAGCCCCGGCCTCGACCGCCGCGGCAACACCTCGACCTACCCCGACCCGCAGACCTACGCCGTCAACGCCGCCGCGCCCCACACCTACCCCCCACCCGACCTGCCCTCCGCCGGTGGCGTGCCGTTCCGCTCCACGGCCAAGACGTTCGTCGCCCGCTACCACGGCCCGATCGACGAACGCACCGCCGGCCTCACCGATCAGTGGGTCCCGCCGCAGGGCGACCTTCGCGTCGAGAACGGCTTCCCCACCGGCGAGCTCTCGCACGGCCTACCCGGCACCCTCGTCGACACCATCGCCGTCTACTGGCCCGGCGGCGACGCCCCGCGTGCTCGCGCCTTCAGCGGCATCAACCGCGGCAACGACAGCATGCCCCGCGTCTACCGCCTCGGCGACTGGCCCCCCAACACCATCATGCAGCTCGGCCCGCCCAACAACGTGTCGGAACTTGTCCACCTGCCCAACTGGAACGCCAGCGGCCGCCAGTGGAGCAGCGAGGGCTTCCTGGGCGTGCAGGTCAACAACATCCGCGGCGGCACGCTGAGCAACCTCGGCCCCGGCGTCGCCCTGGCCAACGACCGCCTGACCACCGCGACCTACCTGCTCAGCTTCTTCAACTACCTCCCCGCCGTCGACTACCGCAACACCTCGATGATCCCCGGCCAGCAGGCGTTCGGCATGCGGCGCTCCCTCGGCCGAGCCCTCGACCTCTCGCACCTTGTCAGCGGCCGACGGATCATCATCCTCGGCGTCCTCCGCGACAGCCCCAGCCCCCTGCCCCTCACCGCCAACGGCGACCCCGTCCCCTCCAACGGCTGGACCGTGGTCCGCTGGATTCACGACTTAGACTGAGCACCGCCATGGCGATGATTCAAACGATCAACCTGACCAAGAAGTACGGCGACAAGCTCATCGCCCTCAACAACCTCAACCTCGAGATCAACGAGGGCGACGCCTTCGGGTTCATCGGCCCCAACGGCGCCGGCAAGACCACCACCATCAAGATCCTCGCCACCCTCCTCAAGCCCACCTGGGGCGAGGCCCGCATCGACGGCCTGTCCGTCGGCCCCGTCAACGCACGCCAGGTCCGACGCATCATCGGCTACGTCCCCGACTACTTCGGCTCCTACGAGGACATGGTCGTCAAGGAGTACCTCGAGTTCTTCGCCTCGTCCTACGGCATCGACGGCCAGCAACGCGAGCAGGTCATCGGCGATGTCCTCGACCTCACCGACCTCTCCTACAAGGTCGACGCCGACGTCAACTCCCTGTCGCGTGGCATGCAGCAGCGACTCTCGGTTGCCCGCGTGCTGCTGCACGACCCCAAGGTGCTGCTGCTCGACGAGCCGGCCTCAGGCCTGGACCCCCGCGCCCGCATCGAGATGCGCGAGCTCCTCAAGGAGCTGCACCGCATGGGCAAGACCATCCTCATCTCCAGCCACATCCTGCTCGAGCTCGCCGACCTCTGCAACGTCGTCGGCATCATCGAGCAGGGCGAGCTCAAGTTCATCGGCACCACCGACGAGATGCTCGCCCGTGCACGCACCGGCACGGTCTACCACGTCGGCGTCTCGGACCGCATCCCCCAGGCCGCCGAGCTGTTGCGTGGCGTGCCCGGCGTCCTCGAGACCGCCATGGAGAACCAGCACATCCGCGTCGGCATCGACCCGCAGCAGACCTCCGCCGCCGACCTCGCCCGCACGCTCGTGACCCAGGGCTTCTCGCTGCAACGCCTCGAGGAAGAGAAGGTCAACCTCGAGACCGCCTTCATGCGACTCACCAAGGGCCTCGTGCAGTAAACCACCGGGCTCGATCGGAGCGTCGCGATGCCCATCGACACCGACCCGTCCCCACATGAAGCGATGTCGCCTGCCGACCGATCGCTGATCGAGTATCTGCACCACCACGACCACCCCTGCGCACGCTGCGGCTACAACCTCCGCGATGCGCCGACGCCGAAGTGCCCCGAGTGCGGTGCGCCCATCGTGCTGACCAACGCCAAGCCACCGGCGCCGTTGTCGCTCATGGTCGTCACCACGTTTGTGCTCGCCAGCCTGGGTGGGCTCGGCGTGATCGTCTGGATGTTCTCAAGCTGGGACGTACGCCAGGTGGTGCGCGATTTATTCGACTTCGACATCGAGGCGCTCGCGTCCCTCGCGGCGCTCACCGGCCCGGTCGCGCTATTGCATCTAGCCCTTCACCGCTGGATCGCCCGGTGGCCCAGATGGGCCAACTGGGCGCTGCTCGCTCCGCCCGCCCTGCTGTGGATCGCCATGGTGATCATGCTCTTGATTCAGTCGTGAGCACGACCACCTGCGGCGGTCGATCGATCGCGGATCGGCTCAAAGCTGCAGCTGATCGCCATCGGTGTCGGCGTCGCCGCTGTCGGGCTCGGCCGGCTCGTCGGTGAAGTCGTCGTCGCCCATCACCGGCGGGGCCGTGCGCTGGGCCTCGCGACGCTCGCGGAACTCGCGCAGCCGACGCTCGATCGCCTCGCGGTCGATGCCCTCGCCGTCGCGGGCCTGGCCGTTCTGACCCTCCGGCCCACCGGCGCCGTTGCGACCCTCGGGGCCGCCGCGACCGTTCCGGCCTTCGGGCCCGCCGCGCCCCTCGCCGCGCGGGCCGCGTTCGCCCGCCTCGCCGCGTTCACCGCGGGAGCCTGCTTCGCCGCGTTCACCGCGGGAGCCTGCTTCGCCGCGCTGACCGCGTTCGCCTCGTTCGCCGCCGGGGCTGGCGTTCTGACGGCCCTGCGCCCGACGCTGCGCCATCCGCTCCTCCACCTCGACGACATTCGCGTCGAACTGCTCGACCTGATCCTCGGTCAGCATCCCGCGCACCTCCTCGGCCACGGCCATCGGCTGCGGCCCGGCGCTCATGATCGCTCGCAGGTCCTGGCCGATCGACTGCATCGCGTCCGTGTCTCGGATCGCCGAGGCGTCCTGCATCCGCTCGCGGAGTTCGCGGATCTCGTCGCCGTTCTCCTCCATCCACGCCCGCCGCTCGTCGCGGGCCTGGGCCATGACTTCGCGGATGTCCTCGCGCTGCGAGTCGCTGAGCTGGATGTCGCGGAAGAGCAGCCGGATCGTGTCTCGGCCGCGGGCCCGCTCCCCGCCGGGTCCGCCGCGCTGGCCGCGTTCGCTGCTCTCGGCCGACCGCTGCGGGCGATCGCCCTTGCTCTCGCCGCTGGTGTTGCTCGGCGCGGCCAGGGCCGGTCCGACGGCCAGCAGGCCCGCGGCCGCCACGGCCAGTGTCAGGGTCCAGTACGGTTGGTTGGTGTTCTGCGTGTGCATGACGTGCCTTTCTGACGCCGCCCGCTCGGGCCGCCATCGGGCCCGCCTCGCGGTTGGATTGCTATCGTCGGTCTAACGCCGGTCGCCGCACCCTATTGCGGCCCTCGACGCCTGCCCGAGCCAAATTTCCCATGCCCATCGACAAGCAAGCCATCCTCGACGCCGCCGGCCGGGTCCAAGACCCCGAGCTGCACCGCGACCTCGCCACCCTGCAGGTCGTCCGCCAGGCCGCCTATTGCGACGGCCACGCCGACATCACCCTCCGCCCGACCTCGGCCGACCCGCAGGCCCGCGAACGCCTCAAGCGCGACGTCGAGCAGGCCGTGCTCGCTCTGGGCGACGTGATCAAGCGCGTCGCCGTCGCCTTCGACGACCCCTCGCCCAACCGACCCGCCGACAGCAAAGCCGCCGCCGGTGGCGGCGCGCCACCCCAACAACCCGGCCAGCCCGAACGCCCCGACAACCCCCTGCCCAACGTCGCCCGCATCATCGCCGTCGGCGCCGGCAAGGGCGGCGTCGGTAAGTCCACCGTCTCGGTCAACCTCGCCGTCGGCCTCGCCCTGGCCGGCCAACGCGTCGGCCTGCTCGACGGCGACATCTACGGCCCCTCCATGCCCACCATGCTCGGCCTCGACGACCTCGAGCCCCGCGCCCACGGCAACACCATCGTTCCGTTCGAGGTCCACGGCATCAAGGCCGTCACCCTCGGCTCCCTCGTCGAACCCGACAAGCCCCTCATCTGGCGCGGCCCCATGGCCCACGGCGCCTTCCGACAGCTCGCCACCCAGACCGACTGGGGCGACCTCGACTACCTCATCATCGACCTGCCGCCCGGCACCGGCGACGTCCCGCTGACCATGTCGCAGCTGCTGCCGCTCACCGGCGCCGTCGTCGTCTGCACGCCGCAGAAAGTCGCTCAGGACGACGCCATCCGCGCCCTCAACATGTTCCGCCAGCTCGGCATCGAGGTGCTCGGCGTCGTCGAAAACATGTCCTACTTCGTCGGCGACGACAAGGTCGAGTACGACATCTTCGGTCGAGGCGGCGCCGAGATGCTCGCCCAACAGGCGGGCGTCCCGTTCCTCGGCGCGGTGCCCATCACCATGTCCCTGCGGCACAACGGCGACGCCGGCGACCCCGCCGCCAATTTCGCCGGCGACGGCACGCTCCGCGAAGAGCTCACCCGCCTCGTCCAGCGCGTGCATCAGCAGGTCACCGCGTTGGAGATGTCCGGCGCTTTCGACGCGCCCACGATCAGCGTCCGCTGACCTCTCCGCGCGCCGCCGACCGCTCATCCTCTCGCTGCCGCCGCGACGATCCCCGAAAAAGCGTGCCAGAACCGGATAAAGCGGCTATCCTGTTAACAGTCAACAAATCCCCGCGGCTCTCACCGAGGTACCCCATGGCCCGACTCTGCCTGCTCGCGCTCCTCTCGATCACCACCCTGGCCCACGCCAGCGACGACTGGAAGGACATCCCCGTGCCCGTTGAACTCGAAGACGGCATGACCTGGGAGCTCCAAGAAGACGTCTCCGACGACTTCAACTATGACGCACCCGCCGACAACAAGGGCCCGCAGTTCCGCGAGCGCTGGGACGACTGGTACCACAACCACTGGTCAGGCCCCGGCCTCACCGAGTGGAAGCGCGACCACGTCTCCGTCGAGGACGGCATGCTCACCTTCACCGCCAGCCGCAAGCCCGGCACCGACCAGGTCTACCTCGGCTGCGTCTCCTCCACCCACCGCATCAAGTACCCCGTCTACATCGAGGGCCGCGCGAAGGTCCCCAACACCGTCCTCGCCTCGGCGCTCTGGCTGCTCAGCCCGTGCGACACCCGCGAGATCGACTTCATGGAGGCTTACGGCGCGGACTACTCCGAGAACGCCAAGAAGAGCCAGACCTGGTTCTCCCACCGCATGCACGTCAGCCACCACATGTTCATCCGCGACCCCTTCCAGGACTACCAGCCCAAGGACGAGGGCACGTGGATCTACAGCGAGACCCCCTGGCGCGAGAACTTCCACACCTACGGCGTCTACTGGCGCGACCCCTGGCACCTCGAGTACTACATCGATGGCAAGCTCGTCCGCGTCACCAAGGGCAAGGACATGATCGACCCGCTGAACTACACCAACGGCGGCGGCCTCGACCTCGAGATGGACATCATCATCGATATGGAAGACCACACCTGGCGATCCAACCAGGGCATCACGCCGACCGACGCCGAGCTGGCCAACAAGGAAAACAACACCTTCCGGGTCGACTGGATCCGCGTCTACAAGCCGGTCAAGAAGTAAGCCGACTCAATAAACGCCAATCGCAGAGCAGTTGAACGAGCGGCGGCCCACCCGGTCGCCGCTTGTTGTTGCGCCCGCCGTGCCCGGCCAGCGTCACATAATGCCCGCATGCCCAGCCACCTCGAACAGGCCCCCCAGCCCGACCCCCTCGCCTGCGGCGCCACCGCCGTCATCACCCACCGCGTCCGACCCGGCCACGCTGACGCCTATGAGCGATGGATTAGCGAGATCCGCCCCGTGACCGAGAGCTACCCCGGCTACCTGGACATCCACATCATCCGCCCCGTCCCGGATCTCACGCACACCTACGTCGTCGTCCTCCGCTTCCGCCAGCAGGCCGACCTCGAACGCTGGCTCAAGTCCGACGACCGCCACCGCTTCATCGATCGCGTCCGCCCCATCCTCGACGACGACGATCGCTTCTTCCTCCGCACCGGGCTGGACTTCTGGTTCACCCCGCGCGGCGCCAAGGCCCTGCTGCCCGTGCGTTGGAAGCAGGCGCTGATCACCTGGTCCGCGATCTTCCCGCTCGTGCTCTTCGTCCCCATGATCCTGCTGCCGCCCTTGCACGCGATCGGCCTGCCCGCCTTCCGGCCCCTCGACACGCTCATCACCACCGCCTGCCTCGTCTGCCTCATGGTCTACGTGATCATGCCGCGGTACACCCGGCTGGTCAGCCGCTGGCTGTTCGCGTGAACGACAAGCCAAGACCTCGGCCCGCCATCGCACGCATCACGCTTTAACGCTGGGCAATCCACACGCCTTGCGTTAAGGTCGAGCTGAACAGCGCCGCCTGCGCGCCACTCGATTCACTCACCGGCCGACCCACCGGCCAACACAGGAGAGCCATCATGAACCGCTTCGCCAACCTCTCGTCGATCGCTGCGCCCGTCGCCACCCTCGCCGCCGCCGCGCTCATCGCCCTGCCCCAGCCCGCCCAAGCCGCCCAGGTCTTCACCAGCGGGCCCGTCGCCGACATCACCGACGACACCAACTTCCTGATCAGCGACACCATGCCCACCATCCCCGTTCCCTTCTCCGGGGTCGACGAGCAGTACCGCATGACGCTCGGCGCCACCGACCCCGCCAGCCCCATCACCGCCCGCTCCATCACGTTCTTCGGCTTCTCCGTCGCCACCCCGGGCGGACTGGGCCAGCCCGACGGCGAACTCGACCACGGCTTCGACCTCGTCCTCGGTAGCAACCTC
Source organism: Planctomycetota bacterium (assembly GCA_039188455.1). Lineage (GTDB taxonomy): Bacteria > Planctomycetota > Phycisphaerae > Phycisphaerales > Phycisphaeraceae > JBCBUE01. The sequence continues at coordinate 1,937 of JBCCZA010000062.1, read as the reverse complement.
ATCAACATCCTCGCCATCGAGCGCACCGACATCGGCCCCAACCCCTTCCCCGCCCTCGTCGCGGCCGGCTCTGGCACCAACGTCCAACAGGTCACCATTGACTTCGACCCCGTCACCGTCGCCGGCGGCGACGACGTCCTCTTCCGCGGCACCGGCGGCCTCTTCTCCAACTTCTACGCCGCCCTCGCCGACCCCGCGAACCCCAACATCACCTTCACCGAGTACAGCGACCTCAACTTCACCGTCGTCACCTCGACCACCGTCGGCCAGGCCTTCGCCTTCACCCTCGACGACTCCTTCCAGGTCATCCCCGAGCCCGCCACCGCCGCCCTGCTCGCCCTGGGCCTGCCGCTGCTCGCCCGTCGCCGACGCCAAGCCTGACCACACCGGCAGGCATCGACATCCGCGACTCGGACCAAACCAAGCCAACGTCGCGACCTCGGCCCGCGTGAGGACGGGGTGCGCGCCCACTGGTGTTGGGACGTGGCCTGTCGCGCTTATCCCTATCCTGCTCGCGATGATCATCGTCACCGGCTCCAACGGCTTCATCGGCGCGAACCTCGTCGCCGCCCTCCGCGACGCCCACCCCGGCACGCCGATCCTCGGCGTCGATCACTACGCCGAGGACGGCACGCGCTACCCCGCCCACGCCGCGGTCGATCACGAGCTCGGCCTGGACGAGTTCATCGAGGCGATGCAGACCAGTGCCCTGCCCGCGACGCCGATAGCGATCTATCACCTCGGCGCTTGCTCCGACACCACCGTGACCGACCGCGACCACGTCACGCGCGTCAACCTCGACTTCAGCAAGACCGTCTGGCGGTACTGCGTTGAACAGAGCGTGCCCCTCGTCTACGCCTCCTCGGCCGCGACGTACGGCGATGGCTCGCAAGGCTACTCCGACGAGGCCGACCCCAAGATCTACGAGCCGCTCAACCTCTACGCCGAGAGCAAGCATCTCTTCGACCTCTGGGCGCTCGATCAAACCCGGCAAGGCATCGCCCCGCCGCACTGGGCCGGCGTCAAGTACTTCAACGTCTACGGCCCGATGGAATCCCACAAAGGACGTATGGCGTCGATGGGCTTCCACTGGGTCAACCAGGTCCGCGACACCGGCGTGACCAAGCTATTCAAGTCGTACAGGGACGGCTACGCCGACGGCCAACAGCAGCGCGACTTCATCTACGTCGCCGACGCCGTGGCCGCGACGATGCACCTGATGCGTGGGGATCAGCCGGGCGGAAGTCCGGGGGAACATCCGGGGGGGCTCTACAACATCGGCACCGGCGTCGCCCGACCGTTCGCCGACTTGGCGACCGCGTGCTTCACGGCGGTCGGCCGCGAGCCGAAGCTCGAATACATCGACATGCCCGAGTCGCTGCGCCCTCAGTACCAGTACTTCACGCAGGCCACGGTCGACAAGCTCCGCGGCGCCGGGTTCGACACGCCGATGCGCAACCTGACCGACGGCATGGCCGACTACGTCGAATGGCGGCGGGCGAACGACGGGCTGACGATCTGACCGCGGCGACAGCGTTTAGCCCGCTGCCCGAAGGGCACGGGGCGTGGCGGACCCGAAACACCGGGGCCCTGCGGGCCGCCGGCTAAACGTCGCTTACTCCGACGGCATCTCCATCAACGCGTTCCGACAAACGGCCAACGCGCTCAACGCAAACGGCGTCGCAACCAGCGGATCGTCCTCCTTGCCGTCGGTCGACGCGTTCCGCCACGCGCCGTCGGCGTCCTGCGTCGCGATCAACGCCTCGGCCAGCTGCTCCGCCCACGGCGTCTCACGGTCCACCCCGGCGTGCGTCACGCCCAGTCGACGCAGCGCGTGGCTAACCGACCAGGCGTAGTAGTGGTAGTAGCCGTGTCGCAGGGGCTCACGACCGTCGGCGAAGTCGCCGGGCACAGTGTCGGGAAGGAAGTGCTCGGCG